>NZ_JBTMUR010000017.1:0-93499 GCF_054473855.1 Stenotrophomonas genospecies 3 | reverse complement strand
CATGGCGCCTCCTGTCGATGGGATCTGGCCCAGGTCCGTGCAAGGGGTGTGCCAGAGGGGCTTGTGTAGAGTCGAGCATGGCGCGACTCTACAAAAGCGCTCAAGTTCGGCGCCCACCCCGCCGATACAGCAGCCATGTCCCATGACCTGCTCAACCGGATCGACCAGCGGACCCGACTGGCCGGCCACAATCGCCTGGCGCTGCTGCTGTTCCGCCTCGGCGGACGTCAGCTTTTTGGCGTCAATGTCTTCAAGGTGCAGGAAGTCCTGCGCCGCCCGGAGCTGTTCCAGGTGCCCGGACTGCCCAGCCAGTTCGCCGGTGTGGCCGACGTCCGTGGCCGCTCGGTGCCGGTGCTGGACCTGGGCCTGGTCATCGGCCACCCCGAGCGTGAGCCCGATGCGGACACCTCGCCCGGCTACCTGGTCGTCACCGAATTCAACCGTTCGATCCAGGGTTTCCTGGTCAGCGGCGTGGAGCGCATCGTCAACATCGCGGTGGAAGACATCCACCCGCCACCGGAACTGGGCGCCGAATCGAGCTATCTGACGGCGGTGACCCGCTTCCAGGGCGAGTTGATCCAGGTGATCGACGTTGAAAGCGTGCTGGCCGATATCGCCCAGGTACGCGGTGAAGCAATACTCGACCCGGCGATGGCAATGCCCGCCGACGGCCCGCAACTGCAGGTGCTGGTGGTGGACGACTCTCGTGTAGCCCGCCAGCAGATCCGCAGCGTGCTGGACCAGCTTGGGGTCGGCGCCACCCTGCTTTCCGACGGAAAGCAGGCGCTGGACCACCTGCTGCAGATCCAGGCCTCGGGCGAGAACCCCGCCGAGCGCTACGCCATGGTCATCTCGGACATCGAAATGCCGGCCATGGACGGCTATACGCTGACGACGGAAATCCGGCGCCATCCGGGCCTGGCCGGCCTTTACGTCCTGCTGCATACCTCGCTGTCGGGCGTGTTCAACAATGCGATGGTCGAGCGCGTCGGTGCCAACGCCTTCGTCGCCAAGTATTCGCCGCACGAACTGGCCGACTTCGTGCTGGACCGCCTGCGCAAGGTCGCGATGGCGGCCTGAGGCCTCTGATCCGGTAGTGCCGGCCGCTGGCCGGCAACCGCGGACAATCCGGGAAGCCGGCCAGCGGCCGGCACTACCCTCTCGAATCTGGCACACCCCTTGCAGCTTCCCGGGCAACGTTCCTGTGGGAGTGCACCGTGCGCAACCTGATTACCGACTACCTGGGCGTCCACGCCCAGGCCATGCCGTTGCGCGAACAGCGGATGAAGCTGATCGCCAGCAACCTCGGCAATGCCGACACTCCCGGCTACAAAGCCCAGGATCTGGACTTCGATGCCGCCCTGCGCCACGCCCAGGGGCAGGATGCCAATGGCCTGATGGCCACCACCCACGAGCAGCACTACGAGATCAGTAGTGGCCTGAACCCGTTCCAGATCGCGCGCGAAGGCGTGCAACCCAGCCTGGACGGCAACACCGTCGATCCCGATGCCGAGCGTGCCGCCTATGGCCGCGCCGCACTCGAATACCGCGCCTCGCTCAGCTTCGTCGAGAGCAAGGTGCGTTCCATGCTGACCGCGATCACGGGGCAATAAGCCATGAGCAACCTGCCGATCTTCGATATCGCCGGCTCCGCGCTGCAGGCGCAG
This sequence comes from Stenotrophomonas genospecies 3, assembly GCF_054473855.1. NCBI lineage: Bacteria > Pseudomonadati > Pseudomonadota > Gammaproteobacteria > Lysobacterales > Lysobacteraceae > Stenotrophomonas > Stenotrophomonas genospecies 3. The sequence goes on along the minus strand of NZ_JBTMUR010000017.1, from coordinate 91,832 downwards.
TCGGTGCGCATGAGCACCATCGCCTCCAACCTCTCCAACGCCGACACCGTCGCCGGTTCCGCCGATGCCGTGTACAAGCCGCTGGAACCGATCTTCCAGGCCGTGACCAGCAAGAACGATCCGAACATCACGTCGGTGAAGGTCAAGGAGATCACCCAGAGCGAAGCCGCGCCGATCAAGCGCTATGAACCGGGCCACCCGCTGGCCGACGGTGATGGCTACATCTACCAGCCCGATGTCGATCCGGTGGCGCAGATGGTCAACCTGATCTCGACTTCGCGCAATTACCAGGCTGGCGTGGAGATGCTGACCACCGCCAAGGAACTGGCCCTGGCGACCTTGACCATGGGCCGCTGAGGCCCGCAGCACCGGATACCACCATGACCACCGCCGTCAACAACCAGACCAACCAGGACGTCTACGCCGCGCTCGGCCTGAACGCCCCGAACAGCAACGCCACCAAGAAGAAGAACACGCTGGACCAGGCCGATTTCCTGCGCCTGATGACCGAGCAGCTGCAGCACCAGGATCCGCTGAAGCCGATGGACAACACGCAGATGGTTGCGCAGATGGCGCAGATGTCCACCGTGCAGGGCATCACCGATCTGAACAAGACGGTGAAGGGTTTCCAGGAATCGATGGCCAGCGACCAGGTGCTGCGCGGTGCCGCTCTGGTTGGCCACCAGGTACTGGTGCCGTCGGAAAAGCTGGTACTGGAAAAGGAAGGCAGCGTCGAAGGCACGGTGGCTGCGCCCTCGGCCGGCATCGTGACCGTCGACATCACCGATGCCAACGGCACCAAGGTCACCTCGCTGAGCGTAGAAGCCAAGGCCGCTGGCGAAACCGCGTTTCAGTGGGACGGCAAGGACGCCAACGGCAAGCGCGTGGAACCGGGCAAGTACTCCATCGTCGCCAACCACGTCGACACCGCCGGCAAGAGCACCAAGCTGTCCACCTTCGTGCAGGCCCCGGTGGAGAGCGTGACCGTCGGCTCAGACGGCCTGTACCTGAATCTCAAGGGCCTGGGCACGGCCCCGATCGACTACGTGCTCCGCGTCAGCTGAGCCGCACATTCCGCATCTACCAGGAGCATCCCATGGGCTTCAACGTCTCCCTGTCCGGCATCAATGCCGCCAATACCGACCTGAGCGTCACCGCCAACAACGTCGCCAACGTCAATACCGCCGGCTTCAAGCAATCACGCGCCGAGTTCGCTGACTTGTTCGCCTCCACCAGCTATGGCCTGTCGAAGAACCAGACCGGCTCGGGCGTGCGTGTTTCCAACGTGGCCCAACAGTTCATCCAGGGCCACAACGAGCAGACCGGCCGCAGCCTGGACATGGCGATCTCCGGTGAGGGCTTCTTCACCATGAACATGAACGGCTCGCGCGTGTACTCGCGTGCCGGCAACTTCCAGACTGATTCCGCCGGCTATGTGATCAATCCCCAGGGCGCACGCCTGCAGGTGTTCGCGCCGAATGCCGATGGCACCAACTTCGATGCCGGCCGCCTGGTCGACCTGCAGCTGTTGACCACCGACAGCCCGCCGAAGCAGACCAGCGAAGTGAAGGTCGGTTTCACCCTGCCGGCCAACGCCAAACAGCCGACGGTCAATACCTTCGATCCGACCGACTCGAACAGCTACAACCACTCCAGCGGCGGCATCACCGTGTACGACTCGCTGGGCGTCAGCCATATCCAGGTCTCGTACTTCGTGAAGGGCGCAAATCCAAACGAGTGGACCGTTCACAACTATGTGGACGGCCAACCGGCCGGTACCCCGACCGCGGTCGCCTTCGACAACAGCGGCAAGCTGACCAATCCGGCCAACGGCAAGGTCAGCCTCGGCACCTTCACCCCGACCACCGGCGCGGGCCAGCTGAACATGACGCTGGATATCAGCGGCTCGACCCAGTACGGCGAGAAGTTCGCGCTGCGCAACACCCAGCAGGACGGCTATGCCGCCGGCAAGCTCAACGAGATCACCGTGTCGGAAACCGGCGTGGTCTACGCCCGATATTCCAATGGCGACGACAAGCCGCTGGGCCAGGTCGCACTGACCACGTTCAACAACACGCAGGGTCTGGAGCAGAAGGGCAACAACCTGTGGGTGGAGACCTTCGAATCGGGCACGCCGCGCACCGGCATGCCGGACACCTCCAACCTCGGCAAGATCCAGGCCGGTTCGCTGGAAGCGTCCACCGTCGACCTCACCGAGCAGCTGGTCAACATGATCACCGCGCAGCGCAACTTCCAGGCTAACGCGCAGATGATCACGACCCAGGACCAGATCACCCAGACCGTCATCAACATCCGTTGATGACGCGCTGACCCTGTCACGGAACTCCCCGCATGGATAAAGCCCTTTACGTGGCGATGACCGGTGCCCGCGCCTCCCTGCAGGCGCAGGGTACGCTCAGCCACAACCTCGCCAACTCCGACACCCCCGGCTTCAAGGAAGCGCTGGCCAACACCGAAGCCTTCCCGATCCGTGGCCCGGGCTTTGCTTCGCGGGTGGATGCGCTGCATGTCGACGCCGGATTCAACCGCACGCCGGGCTCGCAGCACATCACCGGCAAACCGCTGGACCTGTCCCTGCAGACCGGCACCTGGCTGGCCGTGCAGTCCAGTGACGGAAGCGAGGCGTACACGCGCGGCGCGGCGTTGTCGGTGACGCCGAACGGCCAGCTGGTGACCTCCAGCGGCCGCCCGGTACTGGATGACAACAACAACCCGATCGCCATTCCGCCCTACCAGGCGATGGAGATCGGTGCCGACGGCACGCTCTCGATCATTCCGCAGGGCGAAGGCCCGCAGACCATGGCGCAGATCGGCAGGATCAAGGTCGTGCAGGCACCGGATGAGCGCCTCGAACGCGGCCTGGATGGCCTGTTCCGCAACACCGACCAGCTGCAGCCGTTCGCACCGGCACAGGGCACGGCCGTGCACAGCGGCCAGCTGGAAGGCAGCAACGTGGATGCCGCTGGCGCGCTGGTGCAGATGATCCAGCTGCAGCGCCAGTACGAAATGCAGGTGCAGGTGATCAAGCACGGCGACGAAAACGCGCGCAGCGCCAACAGCATGCTGCGCCTGGGCAGCTGACGGAATTCCGGCGCCGGTTGATGCCGGCGCTGGCACACCGCTTGCACACCCGCATACAAGGGCCGCACCACGCGGCCGGCTTCAGCAGACAGGACATCGAAGATGAACCAGGCATTGTGGATCGCGAAAACCGGACTGGATGCGCAGCAGATGCGCATGTCGGTGGTTTCCAACAACCTCGCCAACACCAACACCACCGGCTTCAAGCAGGACCGTGCCAGTTTTGAAGACCTGCTGTACCAGCAGGTGCGCCAGCCCGGCGGTTCCTCCTCGGCGCAGACGCAGCTGCCCACCGGCCTGCAGCTGGGTACCGGCGTGCGCGTGGTCGCCACTGCCAAGAACTTTGAACAGGGTGGCCAGCAGCAGACCGGCCGCGCCCTGGACGTGATGGTCAACGGCCGCGGCTTCTTCGAAGTTCAGATGCCTGATGGCAGCTCGGCCTACACCCGTGATGGCTCGTTCAAGATCAACCAGGACAGCGAGCTGGTCACCAACAGCGGTTACCCGGTGCAGCCGGGCATCCAGATTCCCGAAGGCGCGCAGTCGGTGACCATCGGCACCGATGGCACCATCAGCGTGAAGATGGCCGACGGCGCCGCCTCGGTGGAAGTCGGCGCACTGACCCTGACCGACTTCGTCAATCCCGCTGGCCTGCAGGCACGTGGCGAGAACCTGTTCCTGGAGACCACTGCGTCCGGCCCGGCACAGAACGGCAACCCCGGCCTCAACGGCCTCGGCACTGTGGTGCAGGGTGCCTTGGAAGGCAGCAACGTCAACGTGGTGGAAGAGCTGGTGTCGATGATCGAAACCCAGCGCGCCTATGAGATGAACGCCAAGGCGATCTCCACCACCGACTCGATGCTCGGTTATCTCAACAACAAGCTCTGACCGGCCAAACCGGGAAACCGCCATGTCGCCCATTTCCAACTTCGCCCGCACTGCTCTCGCCTGCGCCGTGGCCGCCCTGCTCGGTGGCTGCGTGATCGCGGGCGACGTGCGCCCCTACCCGACGATGGCACCGATCCAGCCGATCATGCCGCCGCAGGCACAGCCGACCGCCGGCGCGATCTACGCTGCCGGCCCGACCCTGCAGCTGTATTCGGACCGGCGCGCACGCGATGTTGGCGACCTGTTGACCATCACCCTGCTGGAAAACACCACCGCGCAGACCAGCGCCAACACGGCCACCAACAAGGAATCGAACCTGAGCCTGGGTACACCGTCCATTCTCGGTGCTCCGGTCACCCTCGGCGGCAAGGACATCCTGAGTGCCACGGCCAAGGGCGCGCGTGACTTCACCGGCAAGGGCAACAGCGCGCAGAGCAACCGCCTGCAGGGCAGCGTCACCGTCACCGTGGTCCAACGCCTGCCCAACGGCAACCTGGTGGTGCAGGGGCAGAAGAACCTGCGGCTCAACCAGGGCGATGAACTGGTGCAGGTGCAGGGCATCGTGCGCCCGGGCGACATCAGCCAGGACAACACCATTCCGTCCAGCCGCGTGGCCGAGGCCCGCATCGTCTACGGCGGCCGCGGTCCCGTCGCGCAGTCCAACGCGATGGGCTGGCTGAGCCGCTTCTTCAACTCCGGCCTGACGCCGTTCTGAGTATGGCCATGAAACTCTTCTCCTCTTCTTCCTGGCAGCAACGCATGGCGTCGTTCGTCGCGCTGATGCTGCTGGTCGTGGCTGCCCCGGCCAGCGCCGAGCGCATCAAGGACCTGGCCCAGGTCGGCGGCGTGCGCGGCAATGCGCTGGTGGGTTATGGCCTGGTGGTCGGCCTGGATGGCAGCGGCGACCGCACCAGCCAGGCACCCTTCACCGTGCAGAGCCTGAAGAACCTGCTCGGCGAACTGGGCGTCAACGTGCCGCCGAACGTCAACCCGCAGCTGAAGAACGTGGCCGCCGTGGCGATCCACGCCGAACTGCCGCCGTTCGCCAAGCCGGGCCAGCCGATCGACATCACCGTGTCCTCGATCGGCAACGCGGTCTCGCTGCGGGGCGGTTCGCTGCTGATGGCGCCGCTGCGCGGTGCTGACGGCCAGATCTATGCCATCGCACAGGGCAACCTGATCGTCGGCGGCTTTGGTGCGCAGGGCAAAGACGGTTCCCGTGTCTCGGTGAACGTGCCCAGCGTCGGCCGCATTCCCAACGGTGCCACCGTTGAACGCGCCCTGCCCGACCCGCTGGCCAACGGCGGCGACATCACCCTGAACCTGCACAACAACGACTTCACCACGGTCTCGCGCATGGTTGCCGCGCTCAACAACGCCTTCGGCGAAGGTGCGGCGCGTGCGGTCGATGGCGTGACCGTGGCGGTCACCGCGCCGACCGACCCAGGCGCGCGCATCGGCCTGCTGGCACGCATCGAGAACCTGGAACTCACCCCCGGCAGCGCCCCGGCCAAGGTGGTGGTCAATTCGCGTACCGGCACCGTGGTCATCGGCCAGCAGGTGCGCGTGGGACCGGCGGCGATCTCGCATGGTTCGCTGACCGTGACCATCCAGGAAAACACCAACGTCAGCCAGCCCAATGCGCTGTCCGGCGGCCGCACCGTGGTCAGCCCGCAGTCGACCATCACCGCCACCAACGACGGCAGCCGCATGTTCAAGTTCAGCGGCGGCACCACCCTGGACGAGATCGTGCACGCGGTGAACGCCGTGGGCGCGGCACCGGGCGATCTCATCGCGATCCTGGAAGCCCTGAAGCAGGCCGGCGCACTGAGTGCCGAGCTCGAGGTGATCTGATATGCGTATCACTCCCGCATTCGATCTGCACCCGGCGCAACAGAACGATCCGGCCAAGATCGACAAGGTCGCTCGCCAGCTGGAAGGCCAGTTCGCGCAGATGCTGGTCAAGAGCATGCGTGACGCCAGCTTCGGCGATTCGCTGTTCCCCGGCGAAAACAAGATGTTCCGCGAGATGTACGACCAGAAGATTGCCGAGGCGATGACCCGCGGCAAGGGCCTGGGCCTGTCGGGCATGATCAGCCGGCAGCTGTCCGGCCAGGCCGCCGACGGCCCGGCGCTGGATACCCGCGTGGACCCGGCCAAGGCCAGTCGTGCCTACCAGCTCAATGCACCGGCCAAGCCGGCACCGCCGCTGCCGCTGGAAGACGGCAGCCAGGCCGTGCGCCTGCTGCAGCAGATGGCCGCCGGTGCACAGCACGGTGCGCAGGCGGCGGTCGCACCGATGGAACAGGCCCTGGACCTGATCGCCGGCCGCGAGAGCAGCAGCATGCACCGCTCGTTGGGCACCGAGGATCCGTACATCGGCAGCCTGCAGGGCGAGGACTGGGCCGCCAACAGCGACCAGTGGTCGGCCACCGCCAGCAACCGCGGCACCGCGATCAGTCCGGCCGATGCGATGGCTACCCGCACCGCCGTCGCCCAGCTGGGCGAGCACACCCCGGAAGGCTTCGTTGCCAGCATCTGGCAGCACGCGCAGAGTGCAGCCAAGGAACTGGGCGTGGATGCCCGCGCCCTGGTCGCCCAGGCGGCGCTGGAAACCGGCTGGGGCAAGCGCCACATCAAGCATGCCGACGGCAGCACTTCGCACAACCTGTTCGGCATCAAGGCCAATGGCTGGAACGGCCAGCGCGCCGTGGCCGGCACCCACGAATATGTCGATGGCGTGCGCCGCAACGAGACCGCCAGCTTCCGCGCCTACAGTTCGCCGGCCGAGAGCTTCGCCGACTATGTGCGCCTGCTGAAGACCAGCCCGCGTTACCAGCAGGCCCTGCAGGCCGGCACCGACGTGCAGGGCTTCGCCCGCGGCCTGCAGCGCGCCGGCTACGCCACCGATCCGCGTTACGCGGCCAAGATCGCCGCGATCGCCGGCGGCCCGACCATCGAGCGCGCCGTCAGCGCCGTCGCCGATGCCGGCTCGCGCCTTGGCCAGACCTTCGCCAGCACCGCAACCGCGGCGCTGGGTATCACTCGTCGTTGAGGAACCCCATGTCCAGCGTACTTTCCACCGGTACTGGTGCCCTGCTCGCCTTCCAGCGTGCGTTGGCGACCACCAGCCACAACGTCGCCAACATCAACACCCCTGGCTACAGCCGGCAGAAGGTCGACTTCGCCACGTCTGATCCGCAGAACTACGGCTTTGGGGACGTTGGCAGCGGCACCCGCATCACCGATATCCGCCGTGCTGCCGACCAGCTGGCCATCTCGCGCCTGCTCGACAGCAGCGGCGAGCTGGCACGCCTGAAGCAGCTTTCGGGCATGGCCGACCGGGTGAATGCCCTGTTCTCGGACCCGGCCACGAATGTCGCCGGCTCCTGGTCCAACTTCTTCGACGCCGTCAGTGGCCTTTCGTCCAACGCGGCCGGCACGGCCGACCGGCAGAGCCTGCTCGATGGCGGCAAGGCCCTGGCGAGCCGCTTCGTGCAGCTCAACACGCAGATGAACAACCTGAGCAGCGAGGTCAACAACGGGCTCATTGCCGGCGCCACGGAAGTCAATCGCCTGGCGCAGGAGATTGCGCAGATCAACGGCGCCATTGGCAGCAACGTGGCCAACGCGGCGCCGGACCTGCTCGACCGTCGCGACCAGCTGATCTCGCAGCTGATCGGTTACACCGGTGGCACTGCCGTCGTCCAGGATGGCGGCGTGATGAACGTCTATACCGCAGGCGGCAATGCGCTGGTGGTGGGCACGACCGCGTCCAAGGTCACTACGGTGACCGATCCATACCAGCCCGAACGCCTGCAACTGGCGCTGGAAACCCAGGGCAACACGATCACGCTCGATCCCAAGGCAGTGGGCGGAAAGATCGGCGGCATGCTCGAGTTCCGCGATACCGTGCTGACACCGGCCCAGGCCGAACTGGGCAAGCTCGCCGTCGGCCTGGCCGAGAGCTTCAACCAGGCGCACCACCAGGGCGTGGACCTGTACGGCAGGATGGGCGGCGACTTCTTCACCATCGGCAACCCACGCGTCACGCCTAACGCGAGCAATACCGGTACCGGCAGCCTCACTGCGACCTATGGTGACCTGTCCAAGCTGGAGGCACAGAACATCGTCCTCAAGTTCGACGGCACCCAGTGGCAGGCCACCCGCGCCGACACTGGCGCCACCGTTGCGTTGACCGGTACCGGCACGACCGCCGATCCGCTGGTGATCAATGGCGTCAAGCTGGTGGTCGGCGGCACCCCGGCCACCAACGACCGTTTCCTCCTGCAGCCGACCGCGGGCGTCGCCGGAAGCCTGGAAACCGCCATCACCGATCCCTCCCGCATCGCCGCAGCGGCAGCGGTCAAGGGTACGGCTGCACTGGCCAACACCGGCACCGGGAAGCTGACCGGCGTCACCGTCAACGATGTATCCAATCCGAACCTGCGCGATCCTGCCGCAATCGTGTTCACGTCGGCGACCACCTACACCATCAACGGTGGGCCGCCGCAGACCTACACACCGGGCCAGACCATCAGCGCCAATGGCTGGAGCTTCGTGCTGGACGGTGCACCGAAGGTCGGCGACACCTTCAATATCAGCCCTACTCCGGCAGGCTCGTCGGACAACAGCAACGCGGCAAAGCTGGCCAAGGTCGAGGACGCCAAGGCCTTCAACGGCGGCACCGTCACCCTCAACGGTGCGCTGGGGGGGTTGACCACGCAGGTCGGCGCGGCGGCACGTTCGGCCGAGTACTCGCTGGACGCGCAGCAGGTCATCACGGACAAGGCGCAGGCAGCCCGCGACGAGATCTCCGGCGTCAACCTGGATGAGGAAGCAGCCGACATGCTGCGGTTGCAGCAGGCCTATCAGGCCGCCTCACAGCTGATCTCCACCGCCGACAACATGTTCCAGACCATCCTGGGAGCCGTCCGTCGATGAGCAGCCGAATTTCCACCGGGATGATGTTCAACCAGTCCGTGTCGCTGATGCTCGCCAAGCAGTCGAAAATCAGCCACCTCGAGCAGCAGATCGCGACTGGCAGCAAGATCACCTCCGCCAAGGACGACCCGGTCGCTGCAGGTACGGCCGTTGGCCTGGACCGTGTCGTGGCCGGGCTCGAGCAGCTCGGCAAGAACGCCAACAGCGTGCAGAACCGCCTGGGCCTGCAGGAAAACGCCTTGGCTCAGGTCAATGAGCTCATGTCGCGCGCCGTGGAGTTGAGTATCCAGGCCAACAGTCCGGTGCCCAAGGCCAGTGACCTCAAGGCCATCGTCAGCGAGCTGAAGACCATCCAGGAAAGCCTGCTGTCGCTGGCCAATTCCAGGGATGGCAGCGGACGCTACCTGTTCGGTGGCAGCAACGACGCTGACGCCCCGTTCCAGCGAAGCGGCGGCACCGTGACCTACAGCGGTGACCAGAACCAGCGGCAGGTGGAGGTCGCACCGGGCCAACTGGTCTCCGACGCCCTGCCCGGCAGCGAGATCTTCATGCGCATCCCCACCGGCGATGGCCGTGTGGATGCCAGCGCGGCCGCCGGCAACACCGGCAGTGGCCTGTTGACCTCGGTCAGCCGCGACGGCAGCGGCAGCTGGGCCGGCGGCACGCTCAATGTCCGCTTCACCGGCACTGCCGAAGGTGCCTATGAGGTGGTTGATGGCACCGGCACGGTGGTCGGCAGCGGAACCCACAAACCCGGCGAGGACATTGTCGTTGGCGGCGTGCGCATGCGCATCGAGGGCAAGCCAGCCGCCGGTGATCAGTTCAACGTCAGCGACGCGGGTAGCCGCGACATCTTCTCCACCCTGGACAAACTGGTCGCCGCACTGGAAACCGACCCGTCCACCGAAAGCCAGCGCACGGCGCTGCAGAACACGCTGCAGTCCAGCATCCGCGACCTCAACAGGGCCTCGGAAACGATGATCGACGCCCGCGCCAAGGGCGGCGCCCAGCTGGCCGCCATCGATACCGCGGCCAGCGCCCGCGAAGCCACTGCCGTCACCGTCAAGAGCACGCTCTCGACGATGCGCGACCTCGATTACGCCGATGCCATCGGCCAATACAAGCTGGAGACCGCCGCCCTTCAAGCCGCCCAGACGATCTTCAGCCAGATGCAGGCGATGTCCCTGTTCAACAAGATCCGCTAGTCCCTTTCCCCGTTCCATCCGTCTTCCAGCACGGCGCGTCCCGCGCCTTCCACACCGAAACAACCGAGCAACCACGGAGAAGCACCATGGCACAGATCATCAACACCAACACCATGTCGCTGAACGCTCAGCGCAACCTGTCCACCAGCAGCAGCTCGCTGGCCACCTCGATCCAGCGCCTGTCCTCGGGCATGCGCATCAACAGTGCCAAGGACGACGCCGCCGGTCTGGCGATCTCCGAGCGTTTCACCACCCAGATCCGTGGCATCAACCAGGCCGCGCGCAACGCCAACGACGGCATCTCGCTGGCACAGACCGCTGAAGGCGCACTGGGCGAAGTTGGCAACAACCTGCAGCGCATCCGCGAACTGGCCGTTCAGGCCCGCAGTGCAACCAACTCGGCCTCGGACCGCCAGGCGCTGAACGCCGAAGTGCAGCTGCTGAAGCAGGAAATCCAGCGTGTTGCCGAGCAGACCAACTTCAACGGCACCAGCCTGCTGGACGGCAGCTTCACCAACCAGGCCTTCCAGATCGGCGCCGACCAGGGCCAGACCATCAACATCTCGCAGATCACCAATGCGAATGTGCACAAGCTGGGCAGCTGGACTACGGCTTCCCGCGCTGCCTCGCTGGTGGGCGCCACGCCTACCGGCGCAACCGCTGCGGCTGCCACGCCGGCCACTGTGGGCATCGGCACCATTACGGCCGGTACAGGTGGCACCACCACCAGCACCCTGGCGACCACCTTCACCGCCAACAACGGCAAGTCGGTCAGCATCAACATCACCGGCACGGTCGACAATGCAAGCGTCACCACGGCCCTACAGGGAACGTTCGGCGCGGACGGCAAGAATGAAGTCGACGGCTTCACCCTGGACCTCGGCGGCAGCGCTACCGTCGCCGCGGCGGTTACGGCAGGCAGCCTGAAGGTTGTTCGTACCGACGGTTCCAACATCAATGTGACGGAGACGGCTACGGGTTACACCACGGCGGCCAGCCTGAACTTCGACGTAGCGAGTACGGATGGCAAGGTGGCCGTCGCAAAGTATGACGCGATCACCGCCGACCAGTTCACCATCAACGGCCAGAGCATCGAAGTTGGCGCGGCAAAGGACGCAAGCGAGCGTGCCACCACGCTGGTCAATGCAATCAACGCGCAGACCCACAAGACCGGCGTCACTGCCTCCCTGATTGACGGCAAGCTGCAGCTGACCTCGCCGGACAAGGACTTCATCGTTGGGGGCACCCTTGCCGGTGGCTTGGCGGCAGCAACGGGCCTGAATACCGGCAGCACCGACGCTGCTTCGGCAACGCCGATCGCCGGTGCGACCTCGTTCAAGCCCGGCGAGCCCGCGACTGGCTTCGCCGAACTGGATATCTCCAACCAGGCCAACGCCGACAACGCCATCCTCGCCATGGATGCGGCACTGCAGTCCGTCAATTCCGCCCGCGCCGACCTCGGCGCGATCCAGAACCGCTTCACCTCGACCATCGCCAACCTGAACACCAATTCGGAGAACCTGTCCGCAGCACGCAGCCGCATCCGCGACGTTGACTACGCACAGGAAACCGCCGAGCTGACCCGTGGCCAGATCCTGCAGCAGGCTGGCACGGCCATGCTGGCCCAGGCCAACCAGGTACCGCAGAACGTACTGCGCCTGCTGCAGTCGTAATACCTGCACCACTCGAGCTGGAGCCGGGCCCCGCCATGCAGATGGCGGGGCCTTTTCGTTTGACCAGAGAAAAAAGGATCGAAACTCCGCTAAAGGCCGGAGGGGTAGTGCCGTTATTGATTTCAGCAGCGGTAGCACACCCCTTGGGGGGAAGCCAGCCACTGCCCCCCGAAACCGGTCAGGCTGCTCTGCCGGACACACTGCCTACAAGGAAACCGCACCATGGCACAAGTCATCAACACCAACACCATGTCGCTGAACGCCCAGCGCAACCTGGGCACCAGCGGCGCCAACCTGGCCACCACCATTCAGCGCCTGTCCTCGGGCATGCGCATCAACAGCGCCAAGGACGATGCCGCCGGCCTGGCGATCTCCGAGCGCTTCACCACCCAGATCCGCGGCGCCAACCAGGCCGCCCGCAACGCCAACGACGGCATCTCGCTGGCCCAGACCGCCGAAGGCGCACTGGGTGAGATCGGCAACAACCTGCAGCGCGTCCGCGAGCTGGCCGTGCAGTCGCGCAGCGCCACCAACTCTGATTCCGACCGTCAGGCCCTGAACGCCGAAGTACAGCTCCTGAAGCAGGAAATCCAGCGCGTCGCCGAACAGACCAACTTCAACGGCACCAACCTGCTGGACGGCACTTTCACCAGCCAGGCCTTCCAGATCGGCGCCAACCAGGGCCAGACGATCAACATCTCGCAGGTCGCCAACGCCAACATCAGCAAGCTGGGCAACTGGACCAGCGCTTCGACCAGCGCCAGCATCTCAGGCGAACTGCCGACACTGACCAAATCCGCCAACTCGGGTGTTTCGGGAGCCTTCGCAACCGCAACCGCTGGTGCCGCTGGTGAAAAATTCACTCTGAAGGTGGATGGCATCACCATCGTAGACACGACGGCGACGGCTACCGGCGACAAAGTTGAAGCGGCCGCTATCGACGCAGGACTCGCCAACACGGCCACCGCGAATGCACTCGCGACTGCAGGCATCAAAGTATCCGGTAGCGCGACCGCCGGCACCTTGGCCTTCACAAAGGCTGATGGCAGTGATCTCGACATCACCTTGACGAACGACATGGCCACGCTTGGTGGCTTCGCAAATGCCGGATTTGTTGCCAGTCACGAGGCCTCTCTTGCCGGAGCGAAGTTCGGTGCAATTGACGCTGGCCAGCTGAAGATCAATGGCGTCGACATCAAGGTGGACGAAGCCAAGACCGCCAGCGATCGTGCAACTGCGCTTGCGAATGCTGTCAATGCGCAAACCCACAAGACCGGCGTATCGGCCTCACTGATCGAAGGCAAGCTGCAGCTGACCTCGAAAGACAAGGACTTCAGCATCGAGAGCTCGCTGAATGCAGCAGACCTCAAGGCAGCAACGGGCCTGGCTACCGCGAACACCGCCTCCAGCACGGGCGCGAACATCCAGAAGTACGACGGCGGTACCGCTGTCGAAGGCTTTGCAGGTCTGGATATCTCCTCGGTCAAGGGTGCCGACGACGCCATCCTGGCGATGGACGCAGCCCTGAACTCGATCAACTCCGCCCGCGCCGACCTAGGTGCGATCCAGAACCGCTTCACCTCGGTGGTTGCGAACCTGAACACCTCGTCGGAAAACATGTCGGCTGCCCGCAGCCGCATCCGCGACGTGGACTACGCTTCGGAAACCGCCGAGCTGACCCGCAACCAGATCCTGCAGCAGGCCGGTACCGCCATGCTGGCCCAGGCCAACCAGTCCAGCCAGAACGTGCTGAGCCTGCTGCGCTGATCCAGCGGTAGTACAAGGCAACAACGGGAAGGGGGCGCAAGCCCCCTTCTTCGTGCCCGGTGGCGGATTGGCATGGGCCTTGCAGAAGGCTGGAGAGCGTTTCCACGCTCAAGCTCGCCCCTCCCAGGCCGATAGCAGGTGCAGGACACCCGCCCGGCCCGTCCAAGATAAAGGATTCCCCTCATGGCCATCGGCACGATTGGTTCCGGCCTCGACATTCCCAGCCTGGTTGCACAGCTGACCGCCAAGGAACGCGAGCCCCGGGAAAAGCAGATCAACTCGGCGGGTGTTGCCGCCAGCGCCAAGCTTTCGGCGCTTGGCACCATCAAAAGCGGAATGACAGGTCTGCAGAGCGCGCTGAAGACCCTGGTCAAGGGTGTGGCCACCCCCGGCCTGAAAGTCAGCACGCCGACCGAGTCGAACTTCACTGCGACCCTGGACACCAGCACGACCGCCGGCAAGGCTGCTGCGGGCAGCCACCAGGTGGAAGTCAAATCCCTGGCACAGAACCAGAAGCTCAGCTCCAAGGCGTATACAAAGGACGCCGTGGTTGGCGACGGAACGCTGACGATCGCATACGGCGACAAGTCCATCAGCGTGAACATCGAACCCGGCGCGACGATGGAGAAGATCGCAGCCGAGATCAATTCCGCCGCCGAGAGCAAGGGCGTCACCGCGGCCGTGGTAACCGCAGACGATGGCATGCACCTGGTATTGACCGCCGTTGATTCCGGCAGCAAGGGCGCGTTGAAGGTCAGCGCTAGTGGCGGCAATGGCGGACTCTCCGAGCTGGCCTATGACGGCACGTCCGCATCGAAGATGACCGAGATGGTGCCCGCCAAGGATGCGGTGGTGGTGGTGGATGGTTTCACCCGCACCAGCAGCTCCAACACGATCACCGACCTGGTACCCGGTATCAGCCTCACCCTGACCAAGGCGAAGGAAGGCGAGACGCAGACGCTGACCGTCACTCCGGACAACAGCACGCTGAAGACCAATCTCACGGCCTTCATCACCGCCTACAACGGCATCCAGACCACGTTGAAGAATTCCAGCGCTTACAACGCTGAGACGCGCACGGCCTCGACCATGACCGGCGACGCCATGGTCCGTGGCCTGCAGCAGCAGCTGCGCGCCCAGCTGAGTGCGAACGTCAACGACCTCAAGGATCTGGGCATCACCATTGCCGCCGACGGCAGCATGAGCCTTGATGGCGCCAAGCTCGACACCGCGCTGGCGAAGAACCCGGAGGCCGCCACCAAGCTGTTCGGTGCAGAGGGCGCGCTGGGCAAGCCGATGACCGAACTGCTGAAGAGCAGCCTGGACGCGACCACCGGCACGATCACCCAGCGTACGGCGACCTTGAACAAGCAGATCAAGGCACTGGAAAAGCAGCTGGACGAGCTGGACAAGAACATGGAAAAGGTGGCTGACCGCTACACCAAGCAGTTCACCGCGATGGAAAAGATGGTCACGCAGATGCAGTCGGCCGGCGGCTCGCTCATCCAGCAGCTCGGCAACTGATTTCCAGGCATTTTTCCGGCGCAGTCGGTACTCAAGTAGAGCCCCGGCTGCGCCGATAACCCGTTAGACCCGTGCCGAACCCCTCAACCCACGCGGATGGGCAGGCATTCCAGGAGACTTCCCCTATGTACGGTTCCAATCGGCAGTTTGCCGAGCAGTACCGAAAAGTCGGCGTGACCACCTCGGTCGTCGATGCCGATCCACACAAGTTGGTAGCGCTGCTGCTGGCCGGTGCCTGCGAGCGCATCCGCACCGCTGAAGCCTCTTTGCAGCAGAATGACCAGGCGCGCAAGGGCAAGGCCATCGGCGAAGCCTGCGCCATAGTCGGCCACCTCAACGGCTCGCTCGATCACGAAGCCGGTGGCGAGATTGCCGGCAATCTGTCGGCACTGTACGACTTCGTCATCATGCGCCTGACCGAGGGCAACCTGCACAACGATCCGACCGCACTGAAGGAAGCCCTGGGCTTGATGGTGGAGATCGACTCGGCCTGGAACGCGATTCCGGCAGACCAGCGCCAGGTCACCAAAGCGGTGGCGCCATGAACCTTCAGACTATGCACGACGCCCTTGATACGCTGGAAACCAGCCTCGAGGGCGAGGACCACGACATCAGCGAACGCCTGATGGCCGAACACCTGGAAGCCGTGGCTGCCCTGTCGCTGGTTGTCGAGCGCCCCAGTGATGCCGCCATCCTCGCGTTGCGTGACCACCAGCAACGCGTACTGGCGCGCATGATCTCCCTCCGCGATGAAGCCGCAGCTCACCTGAAGCACACCGGCCGCTCCCTTCGCGCGGCGCATGCCTACCTGCAGGCAGAATCACTCGCATGACCCAACTGCCGACCACGTCGCTGCACCACCCCGCCGAAAGCGAGCTGTTCGACGAAACGCTCAGCTGCGAGCTGGCCTTGCCGGCCGAGTTCCAGGCAGGCAGCGCCGCCGGTCGCACCAGCAGTGCCGAAGGCCTGCTGCGCAGCCTGGCCTTGGTCGAGGACAGCCGCGTTGACGAGCACGACGACCGCAATGAGTCCAGCCTGCAGCTGCAGCGGCTGGAAGCCAAGCTGGATCTGGCAATGGTGCTGCTCGGCCGTCTGGTACGCCAGCAGGGCCAGGAACTGACGCTGCGCCCCGTGCGCTGGTCACGCCGCGGCATCCGCCTGCAGCTGGGGCCGCGCAGCGGCGCCAGCCCCGGCCAGGCCGGCCTGGTGCGCCTGCAGCCCAGCGACTGGCTGCCTGACCATATCGACCTGCCCGTGGAAGTGGTCGCCGAAGCGGCGGACGGTAGCGGTGGTCATTACCTGTGGCTGCGTTTCCAGCGCCTTGGCGATGGCCTGGAGATGGCCATGGAGCGGCATCTGTTCCGCCTGCATCGCCGCCAGGTGGCCGAAGCACGCCGCGCCCGCTGAAACCTGCCACCATGACGCCGGATGGGCAACCCTTGGCGCGCCCGTTCAGCTAAGTTAAGGTGGACTCCCCTCACGGACCTCCAACGTGCCTGTGCGAGTTCTCATCGTCGACGATCACACCCTGGTCCGCGCCGGCCTGGCGCGGCTGCTGCAGGGGTTTGCCGACGTGCAGCTCGTCGCCGAGGCCAGCAATGCCGAGCAGGCACTGCAGCTGGCCCTGCAGCACGCCCCGGACGTGATTCTGATGGACCTGTCACTGCCCGGCCGCACCGGCCTGGAAGCCCTCAGCGACATCCGCCTGCGCGCCCCCGGCACGCGGGTGGTGATGATGACCATGCACGACGACGCCGCGCACGTACGCGATGCACTCGATCGCGGCGCGGTCGGGTTCCTGGTCAAGGATGCCGCACCGCAGGAGCTTGAACTGGCGCTGCGTGCCGCGCACGCCGGCCAGGTGTTCCTGAGCCCGCAGATCTCCGCCAAGATGCTGGCACCGATGCTCGGTCGCGAGAAACCCACCGGCATCGCCGCACTGTCGCCGCGCCAGCGCGAGATCCTGCGCCGCATCGGCAAGGGCGAAAGCAACAAGGAAATCGCCGCCGACCTCGGCATCAGCGTCAAGACAGTGGAAACCCACCGCGCACGCATGATGGAGTCGCTGGGCTGTCGCCGCGCCAACGATCTGCTGCTGCTGGCCGCGCGCCACCAGCACGAGCTGGAGTGATCCTCCGCGAAGGAGGTCAGATCCGCACTGACGACGAATTCCCGTCACCCCGACACGCCCCGACAGGAATCCGTACACGGCGCAGCCCGATCAATCCGGGACCCACACCGGAAATCAGCAACTTAGCGGCGATCATCGTCAACATTCCGCGACAATGTAGGGAATACCCCTACACCCTGTCAGGACATTCACGAAGCCCCTCAGGAACCCCCTGATTCCGCCCCCGCCGGATCAAAAGCAAGATGCGTTCCACAAGGCGCCGGGGAGCGGTGCCGGGGAACCACGATGAAGGCTGCACTCTCGACCCAACTGGGCCAACAACTTCACCTCACCCCGCAGTTGCTGCAGTCGATCCGGCTGCTGCAGCTTGATGGCCTGCACCTGGAACAGGAAATCCAGCGCCTGCTGGACTCCAACCCGCTGCTGGAGATCGAAGAGGCTGAAGCACCCACCGCCGAAGCCACCGAGGCCGGCGCCACCACGCTGGAAACCGCTGCGTTCGACGAGCTGCCCGAGTCGTCGATGTGGGACGTGGCCGGCGCCAGCTGGCAGGACGGCGACGACGACCGCATGGCGCGCATCGCCGCCGGCGAATCGAGCGACCCGCAGCTGCGCGTGCTGCAGCGCCTGTCGCTGGACATGGATGACCGCGAGCTGGCCGTGGCCGCCTTCTGGCTGGACCATTGCGATGAGGCAGGCTACCTGCAGGCACCGCTGGACCAGCTGCAGCTGCTGGCCAGCGCCCAGTTCGACATCGCCGCCGACGGCGTGGAAGCCATCCGTCAGCAGCTGCTGCATGGCGAGCCGGCCGGCATGGCCGCTCAGGACCTGCGCGAAGGCCTGCAGGCACAGCTGCGCAGCCTGCACGGCGTAGTCCCCGCCCGCCACCTGGCGGCACGCATTCTCGATGGCGCGCTCGACGCGCTGGCCGCGCACGACTACCCCGCCCTCGCTCGCCTGCACGACGCCGAGATCGA
This sequence comes from Stenotrophomonas genospecies 3, assembly GCF_054473855.1. Classification (NCBI taxonomy): domain Bacteria; kingdom Pseudomonadati; phylum Pseudomonadota; class Gammaproteobacteria; order Lysobacterales; family Lysobacteraceae; genus Stenotrophomonas; species Stenotrophomonas genospecies 3. The sequence goes on along the minus strand of NZ_JBTMUR010000017.1, from coordinate 73,621 downwards.
CGACGTGCGCGAGGCGGTGCGCCTGATCCTCTCGCTGCAGCCGCGCCCGGGTGACAGCCTGCTGCCCGAACGCAATGCCGTGGTGGTGCCGGACGTGGTCGCCTGGCACGCCGACGACCAGTGGAAGGTGGCGCTGAATCCGGCGACCAGCCGCCGCGTCTCGATTAACAGCCAGTACGAACAGGCCCTGGCCGAGACCAGCGAGGCCGCACCGGCACTGCGCGAAATGCTGCAGGAAGCGCGCTGGTTCAGCCGCGGCCTGTCGATGCGCTACGACACCCTGCTGCGCACCGCGCGGGTGATCGTCGAGCGCCAGGCCGCGTTCCTGGTGCGTGGCGAGGAGGCCATGGCGCCGCTGACCCTGAAGGAAGTGGCCGAGGAAATCGGCATGCACGAGTCCACCGTCTCGCGCATCACCACCGGCAAGTTCCTGCAGACCCCGCGCGGCACCTTCGAACTGAAGCACTTCTTCGCCGTGCGCCTGGAAGGCGCCAGCGTCTCCGGCCAGGCCGTGAAGGCCATGGTCCGCCGCCTGATCGACGCCGAACCGGCGGGCCGGCCGCTGGCTGACGAGGCCATCGCCGGCCTGCTGTCGCGCCAGGGGGTGAACATTGCCCGCCGAACCGTCGCAAAATACCGAGAACAACTGGACATCGCCCCGGCCCGTGAACGGCGCCGGCTTGGCGCCAGGCAACCGCAGCTGGCCCGGGTGGGCTGAAAAGGATGTTGGACATGAACAAGCTCACGGTCCTGCTGGTCGATGACCACGAGGGCTTCATCAACGCGGCGATGCGCCATTTCCGCAAGATCGATTGGCTGCAGATCGTCGGCAGCGCCGGCAACGGCCTGGAAGCGATCGAGCGCTCGGAAACGCTGCGCCCGCAGGTGGTGCTGATGGACCTGGCGATGCCGGAAATGGGCGGCCTGCAGGCCACCCGCCTGATCAAGTCGCAGGACGATGCACCGTACATCGTGATCGCCAGCCACTTCGACGACGCCGAGCACCGCGAACACGCGCTGCGTGCCGGCGCCGACAATTTTGTCAGCAAGCTGTCCTACATCCAGGAAGTCATGCCGATCCTGGAAGGCCTCAGGGAGGATCGATCGTGAGCGAATCGCGCATCCTGGTGCTGGACAACGACGCCGTGCGCGCAGAGCGCACCGTTGCCCTGCTGGAATTCATGGATTTCAACCCGCGCTGGGTTTCCGACGCGGCCGACTTCGACCTGGGCCGTCAGCGCCAGAACGACTGGATGGCCGTGATCGTCGGCAGCCTGGACGACACCGCTGCCAGCACCGCGCTGTACAACTGGCTGGGCGGCAGCAGCCTGCCGCCGCCGGTACTGCTGGCCGACGGTGATGCCGCAGCCTTTGCCCATCAGCACGGCCTGCACGAAGCCAACATCTGGCCGCTGGAAACGCCGCTGCGCCATGCGCAGATGGAAGCCCTGCTGCGCCGCGCCAGCCTCAAGCGCCTGGATGCCGAGCACCAGGCCGGCGCCGCGCAGGACCAGGGCCCGACCGGCAACGGCCCGGCGGTTACCGAGCTTCGCACCATGATCGAACAGGTGGCCGCATTCGACACCACCGTGCTGGTGCTGGGCGAATCCGGTACCGGCAAGGAAGTGGTGTCGCGCGCGATCCACCAGCGCTCGCCGCGCCGTGATGGCCCGTTCGTGGCGATCAACTGCGGCGCCATTCCGGCCGACCTGCTGGAAAGCGAACTGTTCGGCCACGAGAAGGGTGCCTTCACTGGCGCACTGACCGCGCGCAAGGGTCGTTTCGAAATGGCCGAAGGCGGTACCCTGCTGCTGGACGAAATCGGCGACATGAGCCTGCCGATGCAGGTGAAGCTGCTGCGTGTGCTGCAGGAGCGCAGCTTCGAGCGCGTCGGTGGCAACCAGACCATCCGCTGCAACGTACGCGTTGTGGCCGCGACCCACCGCGACCTGGAAACCCGTATTGCCGAAGGCAAGTTCCGCGAGGATCTGTTCTATCGCCTCAACGTGTTCCCGATCGACGTGCCCGCCCTGCGCGAGCGTCGCGAAGACCTGCCGGCGCTGGTGGAAACCATCGCCGCACAGCTGGCCCGCACCGGCCGTGGCGAAGTGCGCTTCACCCCGGAAGCCCTGCAGGCACTGGCCGGCTACGAGTGGCCCGGCAACGTGCGCGAACTGACCAACCTGGTCGAGCGCCTGGCGGTGCTGCATCCGGGCGGATCGGTGCGCGTGCAGGACCTGCCGGCCCGCTACCGTGGCGACGCTGCACTGGCAGCGGTGGCCGCACCGGCACCGGTACAGCCGACGGCCAGCGAAGAACGCCTGGACCTGCGCAGCTTCTCGTTCCACACCCCGGGCGGCGGCAGCCAACCGGCACTGGAGCACGGCATTGCCGTCAATCGCGCCGCAGCACCGGCGGCGCTGCCCGATGAAGGCATGGACCTGCGCAACCACATGGCCAACATCGAACTGGGCCTGATCAACGAAGCACTGGAACGCACCCAGGGCGTCGTCGCCCACGCCGCCCAGCTGCTCGGCCTGCGCCGCACCACCCTGGTGGAAAAGCTGCGCAAGTACGGCATCGAACGTGAGCAGGCTGAACTGGCCGGCTGAAGCTCGCAACCCGTATGAAGGGGGCACGAACGCCTGGGCTAGCCCAGGCGTTGGTGTTTCCAGTACCAGGGGTCAGATCCCTTTCCTGCGGAAAGAGATCTGACCCCATTGCATTTGCACGTTTTCCTAAAGACATCACCGCCGCAGTGCGGAGCATGGCAAGGACATCCCAACGAGGTCCCACCATGCATCGCCTCACCCTGCTCGCCGCCTTGCTCTGCCCGCCCCTGGCCAGCGCCGCCGACTGCACCCTGCCCACCACGCTGGACCAGCGCCAGTTCACCAACCTCAGCGACCCGCTGTGCGCACCGGACAACCCCAATGCCGGACGCATGGTGCAGGTCAGCTTTGCCGGCAACCAGTACGTGCTGGACATCCTAGGCACCGACCTCCGCATCGGCGGCAGCTACCGCTACCAGCGCCTGGCCCCGCATATCGCGGAAATCCAGATGACCGAAGCCCACCCGGCCGGCCCTACCCACTACACCCTGCTGCTGACCTGCCAGACCGACCACCAGGGCCGTTTCATCTACACCCAGCACGACGGCCCCATCGCACCCCGCCAGCGCCAGAATTCCGGCCGCTGGACCCTGCAGCCATAGGCCAGAAAACCGACGCCGGTTAAATGGCGCCTCGCCGACACCTCGTCCACACATGACCATGGGGTCAGAGCCCGTTGCGCAGCAGCGGGATCCGAGGTCGACACCCACCAAGAGCAGCCCATGCAATTCCGACAGATCGCGGGAAACTGTCGAAGGCGGGGTGGGTCCGGTTGCGGGGGCGTGAGCCGCATGGATGCGGCGACCGAGCTTACATGGACGTACTTGCAGCGCCCCCCGTAACCGGACCCACCCCGCCAACCATCAGTAGCCCCGCTTTTGCTGTTGCTTCGGCCGTTGCCGCTGAGGTTGCCGGCCAGCGGCCGGCACTACCGCGGGCAGCGGGGTGCAACCCCGCACGCACATCCAACCTCCTCACTTCACTGAATCGAAAACCGGTTTCGGCACGGCACTTGCACCTGCTCCAGCAGACAACCCCATCCCCTGTTTCTGGAACCGTTGCAGATGTCCCACTCCGTCACGTCGATCCTTTCGCAGATCCGCTCCTATCAGACCCAGATGGGACAGCCGGCGCTCAACCCGCTGGGCGAAACGCCGCGCAGCAACGCCCTGCCGGGCACGGTGCTGGATGCACCGCAGGCCCAGCCGGCCAGCTTCACCGAAACCCTGCGTGGTGCGATTGCCGGCGTCAACGACGCGCAACAGAAATCCGGCGCCCTGGCAAAAGCCTTCGAAATGGGCGACCCCAGCGCCGACCTCGCCAAGGTCATGGTCGCCTCGCAGCAGTCCCAGATCGCCTTCCGCGCCACCGTGGAAGTCCGCAACCGTCTCGTCCAGGCCTACCAGGACGTGATGAACATGCCGCTGTAAGGATAGAACCGCATGGCCCTGTCGCTCTCCAAGGAATCCCTGAACGCCGAAAAGGCGGGCCAGTGGTTCGATCGGCTGCAAAGCCTGCAGATCACCCGTCGGCTCGGACTGATGGCGATGATCGCCGTGGCCGTGGCGGCCGGGCTGTTCGTGTTCTTCTGGTCGCAGAAGCCCGGCATGGTCCCGCTGTACACCGGCCTGGACCAGAAGGCCACCGCTGAAGCGACCGACCTGCTGCGCGCCGCGCAGATCCCGTTCGCGCTCGACCCGGCCACCGGTGGCATCACCGTGCCGGAAAAGAACCTGCACGACGCCCGCCTGAAGCTGGCCGGCTCCGGCCTGACCGACAGCGGCAAGCTCGGCTTCGAGTTGATGGAACGCGACCCGGGCTTCGGCGTCAGCCAGTTCGTGGAAAGCGCGCGCTACCAGCATGCGTTGGAAACCGAGCTGTCGCGCACCATCAACACGCTGCGCCCGGTGCGCGATTCGCGCGTGCACCTGGCCATTCCCAAGCCCAGCGCCTTCACCCGGCAGCGTGACGTGGCCAGCGCCTCGGTCACCCTGGAACTGCGTGGCGGCCAGCAGCTGGAACGCAGCCAGGTGGACGCCATCGTGCACATGGTCGCGGCCAGCATTCCGGACCTCGCTCCGGAACGGGTGACGGTGGTCGACCAGAGCGGGCGCATGCTCAGCATCACCGACCCGAACAGCGAAGCGGCGGTCAATGCGGCCCAGTTCGAGCAGGTCCGCCGCCAGGAAACCTCGTTCAACCAGCGCATCCGCGAGCTGCTGGAGCCGATGACCGGTCCTGGCCGCGTCAATCCGGAAGTGAGCGTGGACATGGACTTCTCGGTGACCGAGGAAGCCCGTGAGCTCTACAACGGTGAACCGCAGAAGCTGCGCAGCGAGCAGATGAGCGAGAACACCACCAGCACCCCGGGGCCGCAGGGCGTGCCGGGCGCGACCAGCAACAGCCCGCCGGGCCAGCAGGCTGCACCGGCCACCGCGCAGACCCCGACCGAAAGCAGCAAGAACGCCACCCGCAACTACGAGCTGGACCGCACCCTGCAGCACACCCGCCAGCCGGCAGGCCGCATCAAGCGCGTCTCGGTGGCGGTGCTGGTGGACAACGTGCCGCGCGCCGGCGCCAACGGCAAGATGAGCCCGCAGCCGCTGTCGGCCGCCGAACTGACCCGCGTCGAAGCGCTGGTCAAGCAGGCCGTCGGCTTCAACGCTGAGCGTGGCGACACCGTGTCGGTGATGAACGCCCCGTTCGTGCGTGACACCACGCCGGTCGAAGGCCCGGCATGGTGGGAGCTGCCGTGGGTGCACGACGCCGGCCGCATGCTGCTGGGTGCCGTGGTGGTGCTGGCATTGCTGTTCGGCGTGCTGCGCCCTGCACTGCGCGCGATCACCGGCCAGAACAGGAAGAACGACGAACAGGCACTGGAGCCGCATACCGCGGACGTGCAGCTGGTCGATGACGATGGCATGCCGCTGCCGGCACTGGGCGCCGACCGGGCCAGCCTGGGCGGGCCGGATGCATTGGCCCTGCCGGTGGATTCATATGAGGAACGACTGCGGATGGCGCGTGAAGCCGTGAAGACCGACTCCAAGCGCGTGGCCCAGGTGGTCAAGGGCTGGGTGGCCAATGACTGAGGCCGCACTGACTGGCGTGCAGCGCGCCGCCGTACTGCTGCTTTCGCTGGGTGAGCTGGATGCGGCCGAAGTGCTGCGTCACATGGAACCCAAGGAAGTGCAGAAAATCGGCATCGCCATGGCCACCATGACCGACATCACCCGCGAACAGGTGGAACGGGTGATGGACCAGTTCGGCCAGGAGCTGGGCTCGAAGACCTCGCTGGGCGTGGGCTCGGACGATTACATCCGCAACATGCTGGTGCAGGCACTGGGCAGCGAGAAGGCCGGGAACCTGATCGACCGCATCCTGCTCGGCCGCAACACCACCGGCCTGGACGCGCTGAAGTGGATGGACCCGCGCGCGGTGGCCGACCTGGTGCGCAACGAGCACCCGCAGATCATCGCCATCGTGATGGCGCACCTGGAAACCGACCAGGCCGCCGACGCGCTGAAACTGCTGCCGGACCGTACCCGCGTGGACGTGCTGCTGCGCATCGCCACCCTCGACGGCATTCCGCCTAACGCACTCAATGAACTCAACGAGATCATGGAGCGCCAGTTCGCCGGCAACCAGAACCTGAAATCGTCCAACATCGGCGGCGTGCAGTGCGCGGCCAACATCCTGAACTTCATGGACAGCGGCCAGGACCAGGCGATTCTGGGCGAGATCGCCCGCATCGATGCGCCGTTGAGCAACCGCATCCAGGACCTGATGTTCGTGTTCGACGACCTGGTCGACCTCGACGACCGCGAAATGCAGCTGGTGCTGCGCGAAGTGAGCGGCGAGCGCCTGGGCCTGGCCCTGCGCGGTGCCGACATCAAGGTGCGCGACAAGATCACCCGCAACATGTCGCAGCGCGCGGCGGAAATCCTGCTGGAAGACATGGAAGCCCGTGGCCCGGTGCGCCTGTCCGACGTGGAAGGCGCGCAGCGCGAGATCCTGGCCATCGTCAAGCGCATGGCCGATGAAGGCACGGTCACCATCGGTGGCAGCGCGGAGGCCATGCTGTGAGCAACGTCGTGCGCTGGCTTGCCCCGGACCTTCTGGCCCAGCCCGAACCGGTGCTGGATCAGGTGGATGCGTTCGAACTCACCGAGCCGGACCCGGAACACGAGCCGGAGCCGCCGCTGCAACTGCCGACCCTGGAGGAAATCCAGGCCATCCAGGACAGCGCAGAGAAGGAAGGCTTCCAGCACGGCCATACCGAAGGCTACGGCCAGGGCCAGGCGGAGGTGCGTCGCCTCGCCGCGCAGATCGAAGGCATCCTCGACAACTTCAGCCGACCGCTGGTGCGGCTGGAGAACGAAGTGGTCGGCGCACTGGGCGAGCTGGCGGTACGCATCGCCGGTGCGCTGGTCGGCCGCGCCTATGAAGCCGACCCGGCACTGCTGGCACAGCTGGTCGGTGAGGCCATCGACGCGGTGGGTGGCAGCACCCGGGAAGTGGAAGTGCGACTGCACCCGGACGACATCGCCGCCCTCGCCCCGCTGTTGAACCTGCCGCCACAACAGCGCCTGGTGCCAGACACGAGCCTCAGCCGCGGCGATCTTCGCGTGCACGCCGAAGCCGTGCGCATCGACGGCACCCTGGAAGCCCGCCTGCGCGGCGCGCTGGACGCGGTGATCCGCCAGACCGGAGCCAATGCATGAACCCCGATCAGCAGCCGACGCCGCCACCGGCCGACTGGGCCATTGCCCGCAACCTGCGCCTGGCCCGTCGCCTCGATGGCCTGCGTGTGGATACCGCCCATGGCCGCGGCCTGATCCGCGAGGGCGTGCTGCGCCGCGCGGTCGGGCTCACCCTGGAAGCCGTCGGCTGCGAGGCGCCCCTCGGCGCCAGCTGCAAGGTGGAAGTGGTTGATGGTGGCTGGGTCGATGCCGAAGTGGTCGGCTTCGCCGGCGAGCGCACCTACCTGATGCCCAGCGCAGAGCTGCATGGCCTGTTGCCCAATGCGCGGGTGGTGCCATCGGCGCGCCGCGGTGGCGTGGAAGTGGGCGAAGGCCTGCTTGGCCGCGTCATCGACAGCGACGGCGTGCCGCTGGATGGCAAGGGCCCGATCCGCGCCGAAGGCCACGTCGGCATGGCCGGCGTGTCGATCAATCCGCTGGCGCGTGAGCCGATCACCCAGCCGCTGGACGTGGGCGTACGCGCGATCAACGCGCTGCTGCCGATCGGCCGCGGCCAGCGTGTCGGCCTGTTCGCCGGTTCCGGCGTCGGCAAGTCGACGCTGCTGGGCATGATGACCCGCTATACCTCCGCCGACGTGATCGTGGTCGGCCTGATCGGTGAACGTGGCCGCGAAGTACGCGACTTCGTCGAGACCACGCTGGGCGAGGAAGGCCTGCGCCGCGCCGTGGTGGTGGCCAGTCCCGCCGACCGGCCGCCGCTGGCGCGCCTGCATGGTGCCTATCGCGCTACCGCCATCGCCGAATGGTTCCGCGACCAGGGCCTGAACGTGCTGTTGCTGATGGACTCGCTGACCCGCTTCGCCCAGGCCCAGCGCGAGATCGGCCTGTCGGTGGGCGAACCGCCGACCACCCGCGGCTATCCGCCGTCGGTGTTCGCCAAGCTGCCGGCGCTGGTCGAGCGTGCCGGCAATGGTGCCAAGGGCCGTGGCTCGATCACCGCGTTCTACACGGTGCTGACCGAAGGCGACGATCCGCAGGATCCAATCGCCGATGCAGCGCGCGCGATCCTCGACGGCCACATCCTGCTGTCGCGGCGCGTGGCCGACAGTGGCCTGTACCCGGCCATCGACGTTGAATCGTCGGTCAGCCGCGTGGTCACGGAAATCGCCGACGAACCGTGGCGCCTGCGCATCCGCAAGCTGAAGCGGCTGGTCTCGGCCTATTCGGCCAACCGCGACCTGATCGCCATCGGTGCCTACCAGCGCGGCAACGACGCGGCCACCGACGAAGCCCTGGAACGCTGGCCGGAAATCATGGAGTTCCTCGGCCAGGACGTCGCCAAGGCCGCAGATCTCCCGCACAGCCAGGCGGCACTGCAGCGCCTGGTGGAACAAGAGAGTTAAGCCATGAACCAGTCCAAGCGCATCGATCCCCTGCTCAAGCGGGCCCAGGAACACGAGGACGCAGTCGCCCGCGATCTGGCCGAACGCCAGCGCGTGCTCGATACCCATCTATCGCGACTGGACGAACTGCGCCGCTATGCCGAGGAATATGCGAACGCGCAGATGGCAGCGACCAGCCCGGCACAGCTGCTGAACCGGCGCGCCTTCCTCGACCGTCTCGACAGTGCGGTGGAGCAGCAGCAGGCCACGGTCAACGGCAACCGCGAAAAGGTGGAAGCCGAGCGCGCCCGCCTGATCCTGGCCAGCCGTGACAAGGCCGTGCTGGAACAGCTGGCCGCCAGCTACCGCGCACAGGAAAAAGTGGTGACCGACCGCCGCGACCAGCGCGAGATGGACGACATTGGCGCGCGTCGCGCCCGCCTGGTACAGGCCGAAGATCAGGACGGCGCCGAGCAGGGAGGCCGCTCGTGATGCCCGCACCATTGGCCAGCAGCGCCAACGCGCAGCCGCAGCATTCCGGCAGCAGCGCCCCCCGCGCGCCACGCGGTGATGGCAACAAGGGGTTCAGCCAACTGCTGCAGGGTGGCTCGCCGGGTGCCGATGCACCCTCGAAACCCTCGAACTCGCCCATGCCGTCCACGCAGGGACCGGCATCGGACAGTACTGGCCAGGCCGGCGCCGAGCGCAGGCCGGACAGCGCTGCCGCCCCCGAAGAGACCGCCGCCACGGTGCCCACATCACCGGCCAAGCCGGTTGCCGAAAAGGACACCCCGGCCGCGACCGAGGAAGCCCCGTGGCCGCCACTCGGCCTGGCTGGGCTGGTGCTGGCGGTACCGGCGCCTGCCGATCCTGCCGCCGCTCTGCCAGCAATGGCTGCAACGGCTACCGACGCAGACGGCAACGCACTACCCGCCCCCGCCGCACTACCGGCCGCCGCAGCCCTGCCATCCACAGCGGCGGCTGCCACATCGTCCACCACCAGCAGCGGCACCGACCAGACAGCCACATTGCCGTTGCCTGAACTGGTGTTGCCCGGCAAGCGCAACGAGCGTGGCGAAGGCAGCGACGCACCCCTCATCGGCGACCGTGCCGCAGCGCCGCTGCTGCATGCGCCAAGCAATGCGGCCGTGCAGGATCTGAAGGCCGCGCTGGCCACCGGCAATGCCATCTTCAATGGCGAGCCGACGCCGAAGCCGGTGCTCGGTGACGATGGTTTCGACCAGGCCATCGGCGCGCGCCTGGGCTGGCTGGCCGACCAGAAGATCGGCCACGCCCACATCCGGTTGAGCCCGGACGACATGGGCCCGGTCGATGTGCGCCTGCAGTTGAACGGCGACAAGGTGCATGCCAGCTTCAGCAGCCCACACGTGGATGTGCGCCAGGCACTGGAAAGCAGCCTGCCGCGCCTGCGCGAACTCCTCGGCGAGCAGGGCTTCCAGCTGGCTCATGCTGATGTTGGTCATCAGGCGCCCGGTGGTGACGGCAATGCGTCAGGCCAGGCCAGTGGCGGCGGCATCGCGGGTGACGGAGAACCGTCGCCGGGCGAGGCCAGCGTGTCGTCCGCGCAGTTGATCCGCCAGCGCGGGTTGCTGGACGCGTACGCCTGACAAGCGTGCCAACCAAGGTTGGCACCCACCAGAGCGGGACGGTTGGCACCTACCAGTATCGCGTTGGTGGGTGCGGAGCTTGCTCCGCACGGCCCCACCGGCACCCCGACGGAATTCCGTCGCACCCCTCTGCCCCGGCTCCGGCACACCCCTTGCATATCCCGGTGAAGCAACCCTCAGGAGCTTCACCCCGTGGCCGCAGCCGCTGACAAAACCAAGAAGACCGCCGAGAAGGACAAGGCCGCCAAGCCGCGCAGTCCGATCCTGATCACCGCACTGGTGGCCGTGCTCGCCGCCGCTGCCGCCGGTGGCGGCGTCTGGTTCTTCACCCAGTCCAAGCACGAAGAGAAGACCGCGCAGGCCCCGAAGAAGGCCAGTACTCCGGCACCGGCGCAGTACTTCGCCCTGGACCCGGCCTTCGTGGTCAATCTCAACGGCCCGGTCGACGGCCCGCGCTACCTGCAGCTGGAAGTGCAGCTGATGACCCGCGATCCGGCCGCACTGGAAGCGATCAAGACGCATGCGCCAGCCATTCGCGCACGCCTGCTGATGCTGTTCTCGCAGGTCAGCCCCGACCAGATCGCCGACATCGCCGGCAAGCAGAAGCTGCAGGCCGCTTCGCTGGCCGAAGTGCAGAAAGTGCTCAAGGCCGAGACCGGCAGCAACGGCGCCGACGATCTGCTGTTCACCAGCTTCGTGACCCAGTAAGGGCCCACCGATGAATGATCTGCTGTCCCAGGACGAGATCGATGCCCTGCTCCACGGCGTGGACAGTGGCGCGGTCGAGACCGATGCGGAACCGCCGTCAGGCGAAGCACGTTCGTACGACTTCGCCAGCCAGGACCGCATCATCCGCGGTCGCATGCCGACCCTGGAAATGGTCCACGAGCGCTTCGCGCGCCTGTGGCGGATCGGCCTGTTCAACCTGATCCGCCGTTCGGCCGAACTGTCGGTGCGCGGCATCGAGCTGATCAAGTTCAACGACTACATGCACTCGCTGTATGTGCCGACCAACCTGAACCTGATCCGCTTCAAGCCGCTGCGCGGTACCGGCCTGATCGTGTTCGAACCGACCCTGGTGTTCGCCATCGTCGACAACTTCTTTGGCGGCGACGGGCGCTACCCGACCCGCATTGAAGGCCGCGAATTCACCGCCACCGAAATGCGGGTGATCCACCTGCTGCTGAAGCAGACCTTCGCCGACCTGCGCGAGGCCTGGGCACCGGTGATGGATGTCGACTTCGAATACATCAACTCGGAGATCAACCCGCACTTCGCCAACATCGTGACGCCGCGCGAGTACGTGGTGGTGTGCCGGCTGCACGTCGAGCTCGACGGCGGTGGCGGCGACATCCATGTGACCCTGCCGTATTCGATGCTGGAACCGATCCGCGAGCTGCTCGACGCTGGCATCCAGAGCGACCGCAATGATCGCGACGAAAGCTGGGGCCAGACCCTGCGCGAACAGCTCAACATCGCCGAGGTGACCCTGTCCAGCGTACTGGCCAGCAAGCGCATGACCCTGCGTGACCTGACCCAGCTGAAGGTCGGCGACATCCTGCCGATCGAGCTCAGCCCGCAGGTGCCGCTATGCGTGGAGAACATCCCGGTGTTCACCGGCGAGTTCGGCATCGCCAACGGCATGAACGCCGTGAAGATCACCGCTACCCATCCGCCGGGCACCCGCCCGCGCGCACCCGTCATCCAGGAAGACCCGCAATGAACGATATCGACGCCCTCGAACCGACCCCGGCCCAGTTCGGCACCCTGCAGGCCGAAGAAGGGGCCGGCGCCGACCTCAACCTGGACGTGATCCTCGACGTGCCGGTGACCCTGTCGCTGGAAGTCGGTCGTGCCCGCCTGCCGATCCGCAATCTGCTGCAGCTCAACCAGGGCTCGGTGGTGGAACTGGAACGCGGTGCCGGCGAGTCGCTGGACGTGTTCGTCAACGGCACCCTGATCGCCCACGGCGAGGTGGTGGTGATCAACGACCGCTTCGGCGTTCGCCTGACCGACGTGGTCAGCCCGAGCGAGCGGATCCGGAGACTGCGTTGAGCCTGCTGGCCTCCACCCTGTTGGCGGTCGGCAAGACCGCCGCTCCGGTCGGCCCGCAGATCGGCCAGCACGCAGCCGCCGCACCGAGCCTGTTCGGCGCGGTGCTGGCGCTGCTGGCAGTGCTGGCGCTGGTCATCGGCCTCGGCTGGCTGCTCAAGCGCCTGCCCGGCAGCGGCTTCCGCCCGGCCGACGGCATGAAGCTGGTGGCCAGCCTGAATGTCGGTGCCAAGGAGCGCGTGGTGGTGGTCGAGGTCAACGGCCAGCAGCTGCTGCTGGGCGTCACCGCTGGCGGCATCAACACCCTGCACACCCTGCCCGAACCGCTGCCGCCGCCCGCGCCGGTGCGCGTGCCGGACTTCAAGAACCTGCCGAATTTCGCCCAGCTGCTGCAGCAGCGGCTGCGCAAGGACCCCTGACATGCGTGTCACCCGTACTCGTCTTGCCACCCTGATGCCGTGGCTGCTGATGCTCGCCCTGTGCCTGTTGCCGGCACTGGCCTTCGCCGCCCCCGGTGCCCCGACCACGCCGCTGCCGGACATCAATGTCGGCAAGATCGGCGGTGCACCGGTCAGCCTGCCGCTGCAGACCCTGCTGCTGATGACCGCGATCACCCTGATCCCGTCGATGCTGCTGGTGCTGACCTCGTTCACCCGCATCATCATCGTGCTGGGCCTGCTGCGCCAGGCACTGGGCACCGGGCAGACGCCGTCCAACCAGGTGCTGCTGGGCCTGGCACTGTTCCTTACCGCAATGATCATGCTGCCGACCTGGGACAAGGCCTGGAGCACCGGCATGGCGCCGTACCTCAACGGCGAGATCGACTTCCAGACCGCCTGGACGCTGACCACCACGCCGCTGCGCGCCTTCATGCTGGCGCAGATCCGCGAGACCGACCTGATGACCTTTGCCGGCATCGCCGGGCATGGCACCTACGCCAGCCCCGATGCGATCCCGTTCCCGGTTCTGGTCGCCTCGTTCGTCACCAGCGAGCTGAAGACCGCCTTCGAAATCGGCTTCCTGATCTTCATCCCGTTCGTGATCATCGACCTGGTGGTGGCCAGCGTGCTGATGTCGATGGGCATGATGATGCTGTCGCCGATGCTGGTGTCGGCACCGTTCAAGATCCTGCTGTTCGTGCTGGTGGATGGCTGGGTGCTGACCGTCGGTACCTTGGCGGCGAGCTTCAATCCGGCGTGATTTGAACTGCAGTCGAGCATGGCTCGACGCTACATAACCAGATGGAACCCGAATGACTCCCGAACTTGCCCTGACCGAACTGCGTGGCGGCCTGATCACCGTGTTGTGGGTGGCCGGCCCGCTGCTGCTCACCGTGCTGGTGGTCGGTGTGGTGGTGGGCGTGGTGCAGGCCGCGACCCAGCTCAATGAGCCGACCATCGCCTTCGTTGCCAAGGCGGCGGCGCTGACCGCGGTGCTGTTCGCGCTGGGCAGCCTGCTGATCGGCCACCTGGTGGAGTTCACCACGCTGCTGTTCCAGCGCATTCCACACCTGATCGGCTAGGACACGCGCTTCGATGGACGCCGCCACCCAGATGGCTGCCGACGGCCTGCAGGCCTTCGGCATGATCGGCACCGTGCTGTGGACCATGCTGCGCATCGGCGCAGTGGCCATGGCCATGCCGATGGTCGGTACCCGTGCCGTTCCCGCGCGGGTGCGCGTGGTGCTGGCTGGCACCCTGGCCATCGCACTGGCGCCGCTGCTGCCGCCGGTACCGGACTGGACCGGTTTCGATGCCACCACGGTCCTTACCATCGCCCGTGAACTGGCCATCGGCGTATCCATCGGCTTCCTGCTTCGGCTGGTGTTCGAGGCCGGCGCGATGGCCGGCGAACTGATCGCCCAGGGCACCGGCCTGGCCTTCGCGCAGATGAGTGACCCACTGCGTGGCGGCACCTCCGGCGTGATCGGGCAGTGGTTCTATCTGCTGTTCGGCCTGCTGTTCTTCACCGCCAACGGGCACCTGGCGCTGATCTCGCTGGTGGTGGACAGCTACCGGGCGCTGCCGATCGGCGCCCCGCTGCCGGACCCGCACGCCTTCTTCAGCATCGCCCCAACCTTCCTGCTGACCGTACTGCGCGGCGCATTGACCCTGGCGATCCCGCTGACTGTGGCAATGCTGGCGGTGAACCTGGCGTTCGGCGTCCTGGCCCGTGCGGCGCCGGCGCTGAACCCGATCCAGCTCGGCCTGCCAGTGTCGCTGCTGCTGGGCCTGTTCCTGCTGGCGCTGCTGGCCGGGGAAATGGGTCCGCCGGTACAGCGCCTGTTCGATGCCACCTTCCAGGCTGCGGACACGGTCACACACTGACCGGATCATCACGTTTTACTGCTTGCCCTTCCCCCGGGTCTGCGCGTTAGAGTGAATACGCGGCAACCGGGGGGATGCCGCACGTGGCCGGCGCCATGCGTCGGCCTGCCTCATGCATGCCCCACCGTGGTTTCCGTCGACAGGCAGGTCCGGGAGACTGACGAATGCTGGTAGGCACGTACAACCCGTGGCTGGTGGCGATCTCGCTGCTGGTGGCCGTGATGGCTTCGTACACCGCGCTGGCGATGGCCGGGCGCACGGTCACTGCACCCGGCAAGGGCGCGGCGTGGTGGTGGCGCCTTGGTGGTGGCTTCGCCATGGGCCTGGGCATCTGGTCGATGCACTTCATCGGCATGCTCGCCTTCGACCTGCCCATTCCGCTCGGCTACGACCTGCCCATCACCCTGCTTTCCCTCGCATTGGCGATCGCCTCATCGGTGTTCGCGCTATGGCTGGTTTCGCTGCGTACCCTGCCCCACCCGCGGTTGGCCGGTGGCGCGCTGCTGATGGGCACCGGCATTGCCGGCATGCATTACGTTGGCATGGCCGCAATGCGCATGCAGCCGGGCATCGACTACGACCCGGGCTGGCTGCTTTTTTCGCTGATGGTGGCGGTGGCCGCCTCGTGGACGGCGCTGTACGTGGCGTTCCGCCTGCGCGCGCAGCGCACCCGTGTCGGCGACCGGCTCGCGGCTGCCGGCCTGCTCGGGCTGGCCATCGTCGGCATGCACTACACCGGCATGGCCGCCGCACGCTTTCCGGAAGGCAGCATCTGCGGCGCAGCCGTCGGCGATGGGCTGCAGAGCGAATGGCTGGCCATGCTGGTGGTGGTGCTGACCGTCGCCATCCTGGCCGTGGTGCTGGTGGTCTCCTGGCTGGACCAGCGGGTGGAGGCGCAGCTGCTGCGCCTGCGCAATTCCCTGTTGAGTACCTCACTGACCGACGCACAGCAGGAACTGACCCAGGCCGCACTGCACGACCCGCTTACCCGCCTGCCCAACCGCCTGCTGCTGCAGCGTCGCATCGTGCAGGCGCTGGCCGAGGCCGAACAGGGCGGCAGCCGCTTCGCGGTGATGTTCATGGACCTGGATGGCTTCAAGCAGGTCAACGATGCCTACGGCCACCAGGCCGGCGATGCACTGTTGGTTGCGGTGGCCGAACGCACGCGCCAGCTGCTTCGGCCCAACGACATGCTGGCCCGTCTGGGCGGTGACGAATTCGTGCTGGTGGTGCGCATCGAGCACGACGAGGACCTGCCGACTCTGGCCCGGCGCATCCTGCAGGCGGTCGGCAGCGGGCCGTTGCTGGCCGACAACGAACTGCAGGTGACCGCCAGCATCGGCGTGGCGATCTGTCCGGATCACGCTGCCAGCGAGCGGCAGCTGATGGCCTTTGCCGATGCAGCGATGTACCAGGCCAAGGAATCCGGACGCAACGCCTTCGTGCTGTTCGCCGACTGGATGAATGACAGCGCCGAACAACAGTTCCGGCTGCTGGCCGACCTGCGCCGGGCCATCGGCAGCGAGCAGCTGTTCCTGCACTACCAGCCGAAGATCCAGGTAGCCACGCAGAAGGTGGCCGGTGCCGAAGCGCTGATCCGCTGGCGCCATCCGGAGCATGGCCTGATCCCGCCGGACCGCTTCATCCGGCTGGCCGAACGCAGCGGTGCGATCAATGAGATCGGGCGCTGGGCGCTGGACCAAGCCTGCCAGCAGCTGCGGCGCTGGCACGATGCCGGCCACGAGGGCTGGTCGATGTCGGTGAACCTGTCGCCGGTGCAGTTCAGCTCGCCGCACCTGCTGCAGGATGTGCGTGAAGTGATCGAACGCTACGACATTGCTCCACGCCACCTGGTGCTGGAGATCACCGAAAGCACGGTGATGCGCGATACCGATACCAGCCTGCGCCTGCTGCAGGCGTTGTCGGCACTGGGCGTGGGCATCTCCATCGATGACTTCGGCACCGGCTATTCCAGCCTGCTGTACCTGAAGCGGTTGCCGGCCACCGAAATCAAGATCGACCACGCCTTCGTACGCGACCTGGAGCACAGCGCCGAGGACGTGGTGATCGTCTCGGCGATCGTGGCGCTGGGCCACGCGCTGGACATGGACATCGTGGCCGAAGGCGTGGAAACCGCCGCGCAGCGCGCCTACCTGGAGCGGCTGGGCTGCGATTACCTGCAGGGCTACCTGCTCGGCCGCCCGGTGGATGCGGCGCGCTTCATGCAGCTGCATGACCTGCCCCGGCCTCGGGTGGAACTGGCGCAGAACCCGCCGACGCAGCACCCGCCGGGGTAAATCCAGGCTGCGCTCCCACCTGCACCTGCTCTGGTAGATGCCAACCTTGGTTGGCACATGAACCCATCACGGCACACTTCTTGCACGCACCCCGGCATCCCCTGCCGCAGTGCCCGTGATGTCCGAGAACGAATCCGCCGGCGAAAAGACCGAACAACCTACCGAAAAACGCCTGCGCGACGCCCGTGAACAGGGCAACCTGCCGAGCTCGCGCGAGCTCGGCACGGCCGCCGTGTTCGGCGCCGGCGTACTGGCGGTGATGGCCATGAGCGGCTCGATCGGCCGTGGTGCAAGCGCCTGGATGAAGCATGCACTCAGCCCAGAGCAGAGCCTGCGGCAGAACCCGAAGGAACTGTTCGGCCACTTCGGCGACCTGCTGCTGCAGTTCATGCTGGTGATCGCGCCGCTGGTGCTGGTCTGCCTGCTGGCCAGCTTCGTCGCCCCGCTGGTGATGGGCGGCCTGCGCTGGTCGCAGAAGGCGATGATGCCCGACTTCAACCGCATGAACCCGATGAGCGGGCTCAAGCGCCTGTATGGCCCGGAAGCCATCGCCGAGTTCACCAAGTCGTTGTTGCGCGTGGCTTTTGTCGGCGTTGCCGCCGGGCTGGTGGTGTGGACCGGCTTCGACACCCTGCGCGGGCTGATCCACCACCCGCTGGAGACCGCCATCACCGACGGCCTCGGCTTCACCCTGCGCCTGCTGCTGGCCACCGCCGGCGCGATGCTGGTGCTGGCGGCCATCGATGCGCCCTACCAGCGCTGGAACTGGATGCGCAAGCTGAAGATGACGCGTGAAGAGCTGCGCCGGGAAATGAAGGAAAGCGAGGGCAGCCCCGAGGTCAAGGGCCGCATCCGCCAGCTGCAGCAGCAGATGGCCAACCGCCGGATGATGGAGGCGGTGCCCACTGCCGACGTGGTGGTGGTCAACCCCACCCACTACGCGGTCGCCCTTAAGTACGAGGGCGGCGCCATGAACGCCCCCAAAGTGGTCGCCCTGGGTGTGGATGAGACCGCCCTGCGCATCCGTGAAGTGGCCGACGGCAACAAGGTGGCGATCATCTCCGCCCCGCCTTTGGCACGCGCCTTGTATCGGGAAGGCCAACTTGGAAAGGAAATCCCCGTGAGACTGTATTCGGCCGTCGCCCAGGTCCTGTCCTACGTCTACCAGCTGCGCGCCTGGCGCACTGGCCCGATGCCGGACGCCCCGCACATCCAGGTGGATGAATTCGGCAAGGGAGGCCGCCCGTGAGCGCCCAGCCCTCCACCGGTTTCAACACCCGCCGCGCGCTGGAAATGATCCGCCAGGGCCTTGGCGCACCGCTGATCGTGCTGGCCCTGCTGGCCATGGTCGTGGTGCCGCTGGCCGCACCGGTGCTCGATGCCCTGTTCACCTTCAACATCGCCATCTCGCTGATGGTGCTGCTGGCGGTGGTCTACGTGAAGCGCCCGCTGGACTTCACGATCTTCCCGATCGTGCTGCTGATCACCACCATGCTGCGGCTGGCGCTGAACGTCGCCTCCACCCGCGTCATCCTGCTGAACGGCCAGAACGGCCATGACGCCGCGGGCAAGGTCATTGCCGCCTTCGGCGAGTTCGTGATCGGCGGCAACTACGCGGTCGGCATCGTGGTGTTCGCGATCCTGACCATCATCAACTTCGTGGTCATCACCAAGGGCGCCGGCCGCGTCTCGGAAGTGACCGCGCGCTTCATCCTCGACGCCATGCCCGGCAAGCAGATGGCGATCGACGCCGACCTCAATGCCGGTTTGCTGACGCGTGAAGAAGCCAAGCTGCGCCGCGAGGAAGTCCGCGAGGAAGCCGATTTCTACGGCGCGATGGACGGTGCCAGCAAGTTCATCCGTGGTGATGCCATTGCCGGCATCCTGATCCTGTTCATCAACATGCTCGGCGGCCTGGCCGTAGGCGTGCTGCAGCATGGCATGCCGTTCGGCGATGCCGCTGCCACCTACACCCTGCTGTCGATTGGTGATGGCCTGGTGGCGCAGCTGCCGGCGCTGCTGGTCTCCAGCGCCGTGGCCATGCTGGTCACCCGCGCCTCGCGTTCGCAGGACATGGCCCAGGCCATGACCGGCCAGGTGTTCGGCCAGTACCGCGCGCTGGCGATCACCGCCGGCATCATTGGCGTGGTCGGCCTGGTGCCGGGCATGCCCAACGTCGCTTTCCTGACGCTGTCCGCGATCCTCGGCTTCATCGCCTGGAAGGTCTACCGCAAGGGCAAGGCCGCGGCCACCGATCCGGCAGCCGCAGGCAATGACGCTGCCGCGCTCAACGCACTCGGCCGCCCGGCCGCGCCGGCTCCGACTGCCGAACTGAGCTGGGACGAACTGCGCCCGGTCGATCCGCTGGGCCTGGAGGTCGGCTATCGGCTGATTCCGCTGGTGGACAGCAACCAGGGCGGCGAACTGATGGCACGCATCAAGGGTGTGCGGCGCAAGTTGACCCAGGACGTCGGTTTCCTGATCCCGTCGGTGCACATCCGCGACAACCTGGAACTGCCGGCCAACGGCTACCGCGTGCTGGTGCACGGCGTACCGGTGGCCACCGCCGAGATCCACCCCGACCGCGAACTGGCGCTGGACCCGGGCAGCGCCCTCGGCGCGCTGGAAGGCATCGCCGGCAAGGACCCCGCGTTCGGCCTGGATGCCACCTGGATCCAACCGCACCAGCGTGCTCAGGCTGAAACGCTGGGCTATACCGTGGTCGATCCAGCCACCGTGGTCGCCACTCATCTGTCGCACCTGATCCGCGAGCACGCACCCGAGCTGCTCGGCCACGAGGAAGTGCAGCACCTGCTGGCCAACCTGGCCAAGAGCGCGCCCAAGCTCGTCGAAGATCTGACGCCGAAGGCGCTGCCGCTGTCGGCGGTGGTGCGCGTGTTGCAGAACCTGCTGATCGAACGCATTCCGATCCGCCAGCTGCGCAAGATCGCCGAAGCGCTGGTCGAACACGCTCCGAACAGCCAGGACCCGGCCGTACTGACCGCCGCGGTGCGCACCGCGCTGGGTCGTTTCATCGTGCAGGAGATCGCCGGAATGTCGGCGGAGCTGCCGGTGTTCACGCTCAACCCACAATTGGAACGTGTCTTGCAGGAGTCCACGCAGGGCAACGGCGCCGCGCTGGAACCCGGACTCGCTGAGCGACTGCACCAGAGCCTGGCCGAATGTGTCAGCAAGCAGGAAGCCCGCAACGAGCCCGCGGTCGTGCTGGTACCTGGCCCGGTCCGTGCCGCGCTGGCCCGCCTGGTCCGCCACAGCGTTCCGTCGCTGTCGGTCCTGGCCTACAGCGAGGTGCCGGAGGACAAGCGCCTGAAGCTGGTCGGAACGATCAGCTGACGCCGCCCTCCGATGCGCCAGAAAACAGACACCACTTTCGAACCAACGCAACAGACCGATACCAAGGGGAACCCGCACCGTGCAGACCACCGACCACCCGAGTTCTCCGACCGCCACCCCGCCGTCTTCGTCCCGTGACCACAGCATGAAAATCAAACGATTCGTCGCCGCCGACATGCGCTCGGCCATGAACCTGGTGCGCAAGGAACATGGTCCTGACGCCGTGATCCTGTCCAACCGCCGGATCGAGGAAGGCATCGAGATCGTCGCCGCCGCCAACTACGATGAGAGCGCCGTGCAGCGTGCACTGGAAGCCTCGCGTCGTGACATCGCTCCGCCACCGGCGCCGAAGCCGCGCACCGCCGCCGACGCGGTGATCGCCGCGGTCACCCGCCGCCGAAGCAATACCCCGGCACCGGAACCGGTCGCCGCAACCACCTCGGCCGTGGCTGCCCTCGCCCGCGCTGCGGTCGGCGCCACCGGCCGCACCTTGGACAGCGCCGACGAGATCGTGCCGACCCGCGGCAGCACCGGCTTCGCCGCCACCCTGGCACGCGCCGCCGTCAACGAACCGGCGCTGCCGGATCAGATCTTCGCTCCGTTCGCCGAAGCCATCGTCGCACCGGCGCCCAGCACCGCCGCACCGGCCAACCGCGCCCGCTTCCAGATCGACCCGCCGCACGAGACGCATCACGAAAGCGCGGCGTCGGCCGTGCAGCCGCCGCCGCTGCCGACCGCTGCCGTGACCGAAGCGCAACCCGGGATCGTCGCCAGCGAACCGGCACCGGTCGAAGCCAGCGACGAAACCGGCGCTGCCCCCGTGCTGGCCCCAGCCCCGGCACTGACCCTGGTGGCCCAGGACGACGCCGAGATCCGCCAGCTGCGCCAGGAAGTGGCCGGCATGCGCCATGTGATCGAGCGCGAGATGAACCGCTTCACCGACGAGCGCCTGCGCGGCTGCCCGGTGCGCGCCACCGCGCTGGACCTGATGGACGAGTATGGCTTCGATGCCGGCCTCGCCCGCGACGTGGCCATGCAGATCCCGCTGGAGACCGAAGCCCACCGTGGCCGTGGCCTGATGCTGGGGCTGATCTCGCGCAAGCTGCCGATCGCCCCGGTCGACCCGCTGGAAGAAGGCGGCGTGATCGCCCTGGTCGGCCCGACCGGCGCTGGCAAGACCACCACCATCGCCAAGCTGGCCTCGCGCTTCGCCGAGAAGCACGCGCCGCGTGACGTGGCCCTGGTCACCACCGACACCACCCGCATCGGTGCCCGCGAGCAGCTGTACGGCTACGGCCGCCAGCTCGGCATCGCGGTGCATGAGGCCAACAGCGGCACCGACCTGGACCAGCTGCTGGAACGCTTGAAGGACTACAAGCTGGTGCTGATCGACACCGCCGGCCTGGGCCCGCGCGACCGCGCACTGGCCGCCCAGCTGCAGTGGCTGCGTGCCGCGCGCCAGGTCCGCACCCTGCTGGTGCTGCCGGCCAACACCAGCTTCGGCGACATGGACGAGGTGGTCCGCCGCTTCGGCGCCGCCAACCTGCAGGGTCTGGTACTGAGCAAGCTGGACGAGACCGGCCGCTTCGGCAACGCCCTGTCGGTGGCCGTGGATCATGCCCTGCCGATCACCTGGGTGACCGATGGCCAGGACGTCCCGGAGGACCTGCACCGGGCCAGTGCAGCCAATCTTGTACTTCGCCTTGAAGATTTGCGCCGCGCGGCCGATATGCCCTGCAACCCGGAGTTGAACCATGCCGTCGCGTGAGTACGCCAAGCTGACCAAGACCTTCCCGCTGTCGGCCACCCGCAGCGAGCCGCTCGGCCCTGTGCGCACCATTGCGGTCACTGGCGGCAAGGGCGGCGTGGGCAAGACGAATGTGTCGGCCAACCTGGCCGTGGCGCTGGCTGGCATGGGCAAGCGCACGCTGCTGCTGGACGCCGACCTCGGCCTGGCCAACATCGACGTGATCCTGGGCCTGAACCCCACCTTTACGCTGGCCGACCTGGTCGCCGGCCGCTGCACGCTGGATGACGTCATCGTCGAAGGCCCGAACGGCGTGCTGGTGGTCCCGGCCGCATCCGGCCGCCGCCACATGGCCGAGCTGGCCCCGGCCGAGCACGTTGGCCTGGTCAACGTGTTCTCCGAACTGGAGCGCGAGCTGGACATCATGGTGGTGGACACTGCCGCGGGCATCACCGATGGCGTGCTGACCTTCTGCCAGGCCGCACAGGACACCGTGGTGGTGGTCTGTGACGAGCCGGCCTCGATCACCGACGCCTACGCACTGATCAAGGTGCTGTCGCGCGAGCGTGGCGTGGACCGCATCCAGGTGGTGGCCAACATGGTGCGCGACCCCAACGAGGGCCGCGTGCTGTACGAGAAGCTGACCCGCGTCTGCGAGAAGTTCCTTGCCGATGTCTCGCTGAACTACCTGGGCTGCGTGCCGCAGGACGATTGGCTGCGCCTGTCGGTGCAGCGCCAGCAGCCGGTGGTGAAGGCCTATCCGTCCAGCCCGGCGGCGCTGGCGATCACCGAGATCGCGCGCCGTACCGCGCGCTGGCAGGCGCCGACCGAACCGCGTGGCGGCGTCGAGTTCTTCCTCGAACGCATCCTCAAGCAGCGTGGGGTGACGGCATGAAAGGCGCAGCCCAGTACAGGGAAGTGCAGCGCTCGGCGGCGAACGAAGTCATCGCCCAGCATTCGGACCTGGTGCGGCGCATCGCCCACCACCTGGCCGCGCGCCTGCCGGCCAGCGTCGAGGTCGACGACCTGATCCAGGCCGGCATGATGGGCCTGATCGAAGCCTCGCGCAGCTATGACGCCGACCAGGGTGCTTCTTTTGAGACCTACGCCTCGATCCGCATCCGTGGTTCGATGATCGACGAGATCCGCCGTGGTGACTGGGTCCCGCGCTCGGTGCACCGGCGTGCACGTGATGCCGCCGCCACCATCCGCCGCCTGGAACAGAGCAGTGGCCGTGCCGCCAGCGCCACTGAAGTGGCCGCCGCGATGGAGATGCCGCTGCCCGAGTACCTGCGGCTGATGGAAGACGCTGCACGTGGCCAGGTGCTGAGCCTGGAATCGCGCATCGAGGACCAGGGCGAGCTGGACACCGTCGCCCAGGGCGGGCCGACCCCGCAGCAGGTACTGGAGCGCGGCGAGTTCGGTCGCGAGCTGGGCAAGGCCATCGGCCACCTGCCCGAGCGCGAACAACTGGTGCTCTCGCTGTACTACGAGCAGGAACTGAACCTGAAGGAGATCGGCGCGGTGCTCGGCGTGAGCGAGTCGCGGGTCTGCCAGATCCACGGCCAGGCGGTACTGCGCCTGCGTGGCCGGCTGAAGCTGTTCGAGGCTGCCGACGCAGGCCTCGAAGAATGAACATCCCCGAGGCGGCTGCCCCCGGTCGTCCGGAATGAACAACAAAGGAATTCTGCTTTGAACAAGAACATGCGCATCCTGATCGTCGACGACTTCTCGACCATGCGTCGAATCGTCAAGAACCTGCTGGGCGATCTGGGCTTCACCAATACCGCCGAAGCCGAGGACGGGCATGCCGCGCTGTCGCTGCTGCAGAGCCAGCCGTTCGATTTCGTGGTCACCGACTGGAACATGCCGGTGATGACCGGCATCGAGCTGCTCAAGGCGATCCGTGCCGATGCCAAGCTGAAGACCCTGCCGGTGCTGATGGTCACGGCAGAAGCCAAGCGCGAGCAGATCATCGAAGCCGCCCAGAGCGGTGTGAACGGCTACATCATCAAGCCGTTCACCGCGCAGACGCTGGAAGAGAAGCTCGGCAAGATCTTCGAACGCCTGGCGGCCAGCGCCTGATGGATACCACGGTCGACAAGAACGCCCTCGCCCTGCGCCTGCAGGAGGCCCTGGACGCGCTCGAATCCGGTGACGAGGCCGCCTGGCGGCAGCGCATCGACGGGCTGGTCGCGCTGCGCACGCAGCCGATGATGAGCGGCCTCTCGCGGCTGGCCCGCGAGCTGGGACAGGCGCTGGGCGAACTGCCGACCGTGCCGAGCGAAGCCGGCGAACTGGACGACGCCTGCGCGCGACTGGACCACGTGGTGGCGATGACCGAACAGGCCACGCACCGCACCCTGGACCTGGCCGAGGAATGCCGCAGCCTGACCGAACAGCTGCGCGCTGAAGGCCTGCAGCCGGGCCAGGACGCGCAGCTCGAGCGCATCCGCCACAACCTGACCGAGATCGCCCTGACCCAGAGCTACCAGGACCTGACCGGGCAGATCATCCGTCGCGTGGTCGGCATCGTCCGCCGCGTGCACGAAGGCTTCGGCGCGCTCGGCCTGCCGCCGGAACAGCATCGCACCGACCCGGAACTGGCCGGGCCGGCACTGAAGGGACTGGACCGCCACGCGGTCTCGCAGAACGACGCCGACGACCTGTTGTCGGATCTGGGGCTGTAAGCATGAGCGCGGTATCCGACGACATCACTGCCGATTTCATCATCGAGGCGCAGGAGATCCTGGATCGCCTCGGCGAACAGCTGGTGTCGCTGGAGCAGGCACCGCAGGACAGCGACCAGCTCAACGCGGTGTTCCGCGGCTACCACACGCTCAAGGGCGGCGCCGGCTTCCTCGGCGTCACCGCCATGGTAGAGCTGTGCCATGCCGCTGAAGAGGCGCTGGGCGCCGCACGTGCCGGCCAGGCCGTGCTGCAGGCCCACCACTTCGACGCGGCCCAGCAATCGCTGGACTACCTGCAGTCGATGCTGGACGCGGTTTCCTCCGGCACCGAGCCGGGCTATGCGCCGCCGGACCTGATCGCACAGTTCGACGTGCACGGCGGTGCCGTGGCTGCACCCGCCGCCGCAGCAGCACCCACCGCGGGTGGCAGCGACCTGATCACCGACGACGAATTCGAGGCGCTGCTCGACCAGCTGCATGGTGGCAACGCGCCGACCGCGGTCGCGCCAGCGAAGAAGGCCGACGACGGACTGATCAGCGAAGACGAGTTCGAAGCCCTGCTCGACCAGCTGCACGGTGGCGCCGCACCGGGCACCAAGCCTGCGGCCGTGGTGGCACCGGCACCGATCGCAGCGCCGCGCCCGGTCGCCGCACCGGCACCGGTGGCGAAGCCGGCCGCCAAGCCGCTGGCCGAGGCCGAACATACCGTGCGCGTGGACACCAAGCGCCTGGACGCGATCGTCAACCTGATCGGCGAACTGGTGCTGTCACGCAATCGGCTCAAGACCCTGCGTGCACGCCTGCGCGATGAAGAGCTGGACCGCGCCGTGTCCACGCTGGATATCGCCACCGCCCGCCTGCAGTCGGCAGTGATGCGCACCCGCATGCAGCCGGTGGGCAAGGTGTTCTCGCGCTTCCCCAAGGTTGCCCGCGACGTCGCCCGCTCGCTGAAGAAGGAAGTGGACCTGGAACTGATCGGCGCGGAGACCGAGCTCGACCGCAACCTGGTCGAAGCGCTGGCCGACCCGCTGGTGCACCTGGTCCGCAACGCCATCGACCATGGCGTGGAAATGCCCGACCTGCGCGAGGCACAGGGCAAGCCACGGATGGGCCATGTGCGCCTGTCCGCACAGCAGGAAGGCGACTACGTCAGCATCGAAGTGCAGGACGATGGCGCCGGCATCGACCCGGAAAAGCTGCGTGCCAAGGCGCGCGAGAAGGGCCTGATCGATCCGGAAGCCGCCGCGCGCCTGAGCAGCGAGGAGTGCCTGCACCTGGTGTTCCTGCCCGGCTTCTCGACCAAGCAGCAGGTCACCGACATCTCCGGTCGTGGCGTCGGCATGGACGTGGTGCAGTCACGCATCCGCGAACTGAGCGGCCAGATCCAGATCCAGTCGGAACTGGGCCGTGGCAGCCGCTTCCTGATCCGCGTGCCGCTGACCCTGGCGATCCTGCCGACCCTGCTGGTGCAGGCCGGCGAGGACGTCTATGCGCTGCCGCTGGCCCGCGTGATGGAAGTGCTGCACGCGCCGCGCACCTCGCTGGGCTGGTTCGATGGCCGTGCCGTGCTCGACCGCCGCTCGCACACGCTGCCGCTGGTCGATCTGCGCCAGTGGCTGGATGTGACGCCGGCCGCCTCGCCGCTGCTGACCATCGTGGTGCTGCAGGCTGGCGAAGCGCGCTTCGGGCTGGTCGTGGACCAGGTACGCGGGCGTGAGGAAGTGGTCATCAAGCCGCTGCCGAAAGCGCTGCGCGGCCTGCGCGGTTATGCCGGTGCAACCTTGATCGGCGATGGTCGCATGGCGCTGATCCTGGACGTGGACGGGCTGCGATGAACCCCGCCGGGCCATGCCCGGCGCCCCGAAAACTGTGACTACCGTCTGTACGCGATCTACCGGTGTCTCAAGTCCCATTCATACACGCCGATACCGGAACCATGGATAGACTCAGCCTCATTGGACTCTTTCTCGCCCTGGCCTCGCTGGTCGGCGGCAGCATCCTCAAGGGCGCCGGCCTGGCGTCGTTGTGGTCGCCTGCGGCGTTCGTGATCGTCATCGTCGGCACCGTCGCCGCGATCCTGCTGCACACCTCGCCGGCGGTGTTCAAGCATGCCTTCAAGATCGTGCGCTGGGTCGTGCGCCCGCCGCACAGCGATCGCCGCGAACTGATCCAGCAGATCGTCGAGTGGAGCAACATCGCCCGCCGCCAGGGCCTGCTGGGCCTGGAATCGCAGGTGGAAGCACAGCAGGACCCGTTCCTGCGCAAGGGCCTGCAGCTGCTGGTGGACGGCGTCGAACCCGAATCGATGCGGCACATGCTGGAAATCGAACTGGGCAGCCAGGAACACCAGGACCAGGCCGGTGCCAAGGTCTTCGAAGCGATGGGCATCTATGCACCAACGCTGGGCATCATCGGTGCCGTGCTTGGCCTGATCGCGGTGATGAAGAACCTGGCCGATCCGAGCAAGCTCGGCCACGGCATCGCCGCAGCGTTCACCGCCACCATCTACGGCATCGCCTCGGCCAACCTGCTGTTCCTGCCGGTGGCCGCCAAGCTCAAGAGTGTGATCTCGCACAACACCCGCGACCGCGAAATGGTCATTGAAGGCCTGATCTCGATCGCCCAGGGCGAGAACCCGCGCAACATCGAAACCAACCTCTCCGGCTTCCTGCACTGACATGGCCCGCCGCAAGCACCACGAAGAGCACGCCAACCACGAAGCATGGGCGATCCCCTATGCCGACCTGATGACGCTGCTGCTCGCCTTCTTCGTGGTCATGTACGCGATTTCCTCGGTGAACGAAGGCAAGTACCGGATCATGGCCGACGCACTGACCGATGCCTTCGGGGGCGCGCCGCGCACGATCAATCCGGTACAGGTCGGCAACAAGCAGGTGCAGGGTGGCGGCTGGGACAGCCCCTCGGTGATCAAGTCCGGCACCAAGATCGGGCCCTCGGCGCCTGCGCCGTCGCACGACCCGACCCTGCTGCCGTCGATGACCTCGCAGATGCGCATGCCTGTTTCGGTGCACAACCAGGAGCAGATCGCGCGCGCCGAGCGCCAGCTCAACAGCATCGCCGACCGCCTGACCGCCGCGCTCGCGCCGCTGATCGACCGCGGCATGATCAGCGTGCGCCGCACCGAGCTGTGGATCGAAGTCGAGATCAACAGCGACATCCTGTTCCCCACCGGCTCGGCGGCGCTGGACGTGCATGCGCGGCAGACCCTGGCCAGCCTGGCCGAGGTCCTGCGCGACGTGCCCAACAGCGTGCGCGTGGAAGGCCACACCGACAACGTGCCGATCGCCACCGCCACCTTCCCGTCGAACTGGGAACTGTCGGCCGGGCGCGCGGCCAGCGTGGTGCACCTGTTCGCCGACCAGGGCGTGCAGCCGTCGCGGCTGGCGATGGTCGGCTACGGCCAGTTCCGCCCGCGCGAAGAGAACGACAGCGCGCAGGGCCGCAACCGCAACCGCCGGGTGATGGTCATCATCCTGGCCGACACCTCGCACTCGGTGGACCCACTCGGCCAGCGCCTGAACGCAGCCACCGGCGCCACCCGGAACTCCGATACCGAACAAGCCGCGGCAACTCCGGCTACCGCCCCCACCTCCCCCATCGCACCGGTGAAGTTGCCGCCGGTGCCGGCTGGCAGCCGCGTCGGCGCCGCCGTTCCCCCGGCAATGAAGGAGTAATCCGATGCGCATCTGGGCAGTCGCCAACCAGAAGGGCGGAGTCGGCAAGACCACCACCACCCTCGCCCTCGGCCGCGGACTGGCCGCACTTGGCCATCGCGTGCTGCTGATCGACCTCGATCCGCATGCCTCGCTCAGCCGCGCGTTCGGCGTACCGGTAGACCCGCCGCCGGCTGGCGTGCTGGAGCTGTTCGGCGCCCCGCCCGCCGATCTTTCCAGCCTGTGCCATGCCAGCAGCATCCATGGCCTGGACTATGTCTGCGCACAGTCCGCGCTGGCCACGCTGGAACGCCGCAGCGCCAACCAGCCTGGCCTTGGCCTGGCGCTGCAGAATGCGCTTGCGCGCCACCAGGGCCAGCACGACTACATCCTGCTGGACTGCGCGCCCACCCTCGGCCTGTTGATGATCAATGCGCTGGCCGCCGCCGATCGCCTGATCATCCCCACCCAGGCCGAGCCGCTGGCCCTGCATGGCCTGGATGGCATGGTCCGCACCGGCGAGATGGTCGAACGCTCGCGCCGCCGCCCGCTGCCGAGCTCGATCCTGCCGACCCTGTTCGACCGCCGCACCCGCGCCGGCAACGAGTCGCTGCGCACGATGCAGGATCGTCACGGCACCCGTGTGTGGGAAGACGCGATTCCGATCGACACCCGCATCAGCAACGCCGCCGGCCTGACCCTGCCGAGCGTTGGTGAGGATTACCCGGGCCGCGGCCTGGCCGCCTATCGCCGCGCGCTGAACTGGATCCTCGGCGAGGATGCCCGCGCTCTGGAGCAGGCCGCATGAACAGCACCGGTGTACTGGACGACTACCTGGACGAACTGCTGGGCGAAGCGATCGCCGCGGCACCACCGCCTGCACCGCCGCCGGCGAGCGACGAAGCGTCCCCCGCAATTGCAGCCGACGCCGAACGCGAGCCGACCTGGGATGACCTGCCGGCCGAGGTGATCTACGAAACCGAGACCGTCGCCGCTGCGCCTGCCGTCGACAACGCCGCACTCGAAGCCGCCTTCGACGCGGCCGCAACGGCTGAGCGCGAACCCACCTGGGACGATCTGCCCGCCGAAGTGATCTACGAAACGGAGACTGTTGCTGCTGCCGCGGCAGAGGACGACGCAGCACTGGAGGCCGCCTTCGAGGCCGCTGCAATGCCTGTCGCCGCCCCCGAGCGCGAACCGACCTGGGATGACCTGCCTGACGAGGTGATCCACGAGACGGCCCCTGCTCCCGCCATCGCCAAGTCCGGCCCAGAACCTACATGGGACGACCTGCCGGACGAAGTGATCTACGAGACCGATCCGGCCGACAGCCATCGACTCGCCCACACCGACAGCCCCGGTCTGGAGGCCGCGTTCGAGGCCGCTGCCGGCGGCGAGGACGTTCCTGCGCCACCAGCGGCCGTGGTCGCAGCACCCGCTCCAGTTGCACGCACCGATGCCGCGCCGCCACCGCGCGTGGCCGTGGACGCGCCAGCAGGCAACCGCCCGAGCAGCTGGCAGGAGCTGCAGGCACAAGCACATCGGCCCGCCAGCAGCCCGCATCCACAGAACCGACGCGCCGGCGAGCGCACCTCGCGCTGGCTGCGCCTGCGCTGCGGCACCCAGGCCTATGCACTGGAACTGCTGAAAGTGCAGGAAGTGGTGCTGCCAGTGCCGCTGCTGCCGTTGCGCGGCACTGCGCCGGCCATGCTGGGCATCATGAACCTGCGTGGCCAGGTGGTACCGGTGATGGACCTTGGCCTGCACCTGGGCGCCGCGGCCGCCGAAGACGACTCACAGACCCGCATCGTGGTGCTGGAGGAAGACGGCGAGACCATCGGCCTGCGCGTATCGGCAGTGGAAGATGTCGCCAACCTCACCGATTCGCAGATCGAACCGCCCGATACCGCGCGCATCTGCCAGATCTCCAACGACCTGTTCCGTGGCGTCGCCCGGGTCAGCCAGCGCCCGATGATCCTGCTGGATGCCACCCGGCTGTTGAGTTGAACGAAAAAAGGGGACGGAGGGGATTAAGTCGCAATCGACCAGGCTCTCCCGCAGCCACCCTCGGCAACGGCGACCACGCAGTGGGGACGTAAGGTGTTGATCCAACGGATCAACGCCTTGCGTCCCCGACAGGCACCGCATCGGCGCAAAGCGCCGAGCCAGTTGCGACTTAATCCCCTCCGTCCCCTTTTCAACAGCGACCGCATCGACGCACCGCGTCGATTCCCCTAAAGAACCCCGCCGGGGTGCCGTTATGGATCACGGAACCGTTTGTCCGGAGCAACGATGAGCACTGTCGAACTGGGTGGGGATCTCGGCATCGAGAGCACCACCGAGCTCAAGAACCGCCTCGCCCCGCTGGTGGCGCAGGCAGGCGAGCTGACCCTGGATGCCAGCCAGGTCGCCCGCATCCACACGGCCGCCGTGCAGGTGCTGTGTGCGTTCGTGCAGGCCCGCCGCGAGGCAGGCCTCGGCACCGGCTTCCACGGTTGCACCGCAACCTTCCGTGACGCCGCGCGCCTGCTGGGCGTCACCCAGGCCCTGGGCCTGGACGTAACCCATGACAACCTGAAATCTGTGGAGAACGCTGCATGAGCGCACGTATCTTGGTGGTGGACGATTCGGCGTCAATGCGCCAGATGGTGTCCTTCGCCCTCACCTCGGCCGGTTTTGCCGTCGAAGAAGCTGAAGACGGCGCGGTCGCGCTCGGTCGCGCCAAGGGCCAGCGCTTCAATGCGGTGGTCACCGACGTCAACATGCCGAACATGGACGGCATCGCGCTGATCCGCGAACTGCGCCAGCTGCCGGACTACAAGTTCACGCCGCTGCTGATGCTGACCACCGAATCGGCCGCCGACAAGAAGTCCGAAGGCAAGGCCGCCGGCGCCACCGGCTGGCTGGTCAAGCCGTTCAATCCGGAACAGCTGGTCGCCACCGTGCAGAAAGTGCTGGGCTGATCGCCCGTCACCGCTCCCCTTCTTCGCTTCCGGACCACCACTGCCATGAGCATGGACCTGCAACGCTTCCACGCCACCTTCTTCGAGGAGAGCCGCGAAGGCCTCGACGCGATGGAGGCTGGCCTGCTGGCCCTGGAATCGGGGCAGCAGGACGCGGAGATCATCAATTCGGTGTTCCGCGCCGCCCACTCGATCAAGGGCGGCGCCGGCACCTTCGGCTTCGACGCGATCGCCGGCCTGACCCATGTGCTGGAGACGCTGCTCGATGAGCTGCGCGCCGGCAAGCGGGCACTGGAAGGCCACGCCGTCGACGCCATGCTGTCCTCGGTGGACGTGCTGCGCGCACTGCTGCGCGAAGCCGAACACGGCCAGGCTGCCGATCCCGCCGCTGTCGCTGCGGTGAAGGCGCGCCTGGAGGCGGTTCTTTCCGGCGAGGCCGCAGCAAGCGCCCCCGCGGCCGCCGCAGCCAAGGTGGACGATACGCCGGAAGCCTGGCAGATCGGCTTCACCCCGGCGCCATCGCTGTTCATGAGCGGCAACGACCCGCTGCGCATCATCCGCGAACTTGAGCACCTGGGTTCGCTGCAGGTCGCCGCGCGCATGGAACGCCTGCCCGGCTTCGCCCAGCTCGACCCGCTCGAGGCCCACCTGGCGTGGGACCTGGGTCTGGTCGGCAAGGTGCCGCGCAGCAAGATCGAAGACACCTTCGCCTGGGTGCTGGACGACTGCGAACTGGACATCCGTCCGGCTGCGCCGCCGAGCCTGGCCACCGAGGCACCTGCCACACCCGCCCCTTCCACACCGGCTGCCGTTGTACCGGCGGCACCCGCCGCCGCTGCCAGCAGCGCTGGCGGCCAGGAAGCCGAAACCTCGATCCGGGTCAGCGTCGACAAGGTCGATGCGCTGATCAACCTGGTCGGCGAACTGGTCATCACCCAGGCCATGCTCAAGCAGGTCTCGCACGCGCTGGACCCGGTGCACGCCGAGAGCCTGTTCGCCGGCCTGGACCAGCTTGAACGCAACACCCGCGACCTGCAGGAAGCGGTGATCGGCGTGCGCATGCTGCCGGTCGATGCGGTGTTCCGCCGCTTCCCGCGCCTGGTCCGCGACCTGTCCAGCCGCCTCGGCAAGCAGGTACGCCTGCGCACCGTCGGCGAAGGCACCGAACTGGACAAGGGCCTGATCGAAAAGATCGCCGATCCGCTGGTGCACCTGGTGCGCAACTCGATTGACCACGGTCTGGAAATGCCGGACGTGCGTCGCGGTGCGGGCAAGGACGAGACCGGCACGATCACCCTGGCAGCCTCGCATCAGGGCGGCCATATCGTCATCGAAGTCAGCGACGACGGCCGCGGCCTGGACCGTGCCAAGATCCTGGCCAAGGCCACCGAACGCGGTCTGGCGGTGCCGGACAACCCGACCGATTCGCAGGTCTGGGACCTGATTTTCCAGCCGGGTTTCTCCACCGCCGATGCAGTCACCGACCTGTCCGGCCGTGGCGTCGGCATGGACGTGGTCCGCCGCAACATCCAGGCGCTGGGGGGCGAGGTCCAGATCGAAAGCAGCCTCGGCGCTGGCACCCGCACGCTGATCCGCCTGCCGCTGACCCTGGCCATTCTCGACGGCATGACCGTGGCGGTGGCCGGTGAAACCCTGATCCTGCCGCTGGCTTATGTGCTTGAGGCCCTGCAGCCGCAGGCCGAGGACATCCGCAGCATGGCCGGCGAAGGCCGCGTGCTGCGCGTGCGTGGCGAGTATCTGCCGATCCTGTCGCTGAGCGAGTACTACGGCTACGGCAACCGCGCACCGGGCAGCGAATCGCTGGTGGTGGTGGTTGAAGGTGATGGCCAGAAGATTGCGCTGGAAGTGGACGAGCTGGTCGGCCAGCAGCAGGTGGTGGTGAAGAACATCGAGAACAACTACCGCCGCATCGGCGGGGTATCCGGTGCCACCATCCTTGGCGATGGCCGCGTGGCCCTGATCGTCGACATCGGCGGTCTGGTGCGCTCGCTGCGGATGCCGCAGGCCGCCTGATCTACGTTGCATGCGTGCACTGAGCCGCCGCCCTTCGGGGCGGCGGTTTTCGTTTGCGCGCACGGCCACGATCTGACCGCGCTCGCTTCGCCAGGCATACCGTGAACTCCATCTGCACGAAGGTTTCGGGCGCAACCTTGCCGCTCAAGCGAAAGCCCTGTCATGGCACCACTTTCGCGCCGCCGTCCCTACGCAACCGAATGTGATCTGCGTCCATAAAGTCCATCCGAACTGCGCCGCTATTTCGCTTTGACGGCCGTCACCGAACCCCCACCGGGCACCACCGTTCGCTCTGCAACCACCCCCAGCCGACGCAACGACGCCGGCGCCCTGCCCACCTGGAGCACCCTGCATGAAGTGGTTCCACGATCTGCCCATCGCCCGCAAGCTGGCCGTGGGGTTCACCCTCACCACCCTGATGACCGTCGTACTGGGCGCTTTCGCTCTGGTCCGCCTGTCCGAGGCCAACGCGCAGTTGAGCGCGATGGCCTCCAACGATATTCCGTCCGTGCAGTACCTCGGCGAAGTGCGCTCGCAGCTGGGTGAGTTCCGCACCTATGAGCTGGCCCAGCTGAGCATGCTGGACCAGCCCGAGAAGGTGGCCGACTACAACAAGCGCATGGACGACACCGCCGCCGTCGTGCGCGAACAGCTGGCCGCGTACGCCAAGCTGCCGGCCGGCGCCAAGGAGCGCGAGCTCTACCGCGCCGTGCAGGCCGACGTCGATGGCTACTTCGCAGCCAATGCCAAGCTGCGCGAAGCGGCCACCGCCGGCGATGGCGTCGTCGCACGGCAGATCTCCGACGACCAGTCGCGCCCGCTGCGCCGCAAAGCCTTTGAAGACCTCAAGGCACTGGGCGCGTACAGCAGCTCGCTGATGCAGGACAAGATCAACAACGCCAACGCCACCCACCGCAACAGCATGCTGGCGATCATTGCCGCCGTAGTATTGCTGGTTGTGGTCGCCGCAACCCTGGCAACGGTCATCTCGCGCGCCGTCACCGGCCCGCTCGGCAAGGCCGTGCATGCCATCCAGGCCGTTGCCCGTGGCGATCTCAGCGTCAGCACCCAGGCCACCAGCAAGGACGAAGCCGGCAAGATGCTGGCCGCCACCACCGAAATGACCGCGATGCTGCGCCGCTTCTCCGAGCAGACCCAGTTGATGGCGCAGATGCACGCCGGTCCGGACATCAGCCATCGCATTCCGGAAGACTTCCCGGGCGTCTACGGGCAGCTGGCCAGCGGCATCAACACGGTCATCTTCGAACATCTCGACGCGATCCGCGATGCCATCGACGTGCTCAACCAGTACGCCACCGGCAACCTCACCCCGGACGCACGCCGCCTGCCGGGCAGCCGCGCGATCCTGCACGAGTCGATGGATGCGGCCAAGGCCAGCCTGCTGGCCATCAACACGCAGATCCAGCAGCTGGCCTCGGCGGCTGCCGCCGGCGACTTCAGCCAGCGCGGTGATGCGCAGCGTTTCGATCACGATTTCCGCGTGATGATCGAGCAGCTCAACAGCATGATGCAGGTGGCCGACGGCAACCTCGGCCAGCTCTCGCAGCTGCTGCAGTCGATCGCCGCCGGCGACCTGACCGCGCGCATGGACGGCCAGTTCAACGGCGTGTTCGCACGCATGCGGGACGACGCCAACACCACCGTCACCCAGCTGACCCAGATCGTCGGCCAGATCCAGGCCAGCGCGTCCAGCATCACCCTCGCCGCTGGCGAGATCGCGTCGGGCAACAGCGATCTGTCGCGCCGCACCGAGCAGCAGGCTGCCAACCTGGAAGAAACCGCCGCCTCGATGGAGGAGCTGACCTCCACCGTGCGCCAGAACGCCGAACATGCCCGCCAGGCCAACCAGCTCGCCATCGGCGCGCATGGCGTCGCCTCGCAGGGCGGTGAAGTGGTCGGCCAGGTGGTCACCACCATGTCGGCCATCGAAGCCTCGTCGAAGAAGATCGCCGAGATCATCTCGGTCATCGACGGCATCGCCTTCCAGACCAACATCCTGGCACTGAATGCCGCGGTGGAAGCTGCCCGCGCAGGTGAACAGGGCCGTGGCTTCGCCGTGGTCGCCAGCGAAGTGCGCACCCTCGCCCAGCGCTCGGCCGCTGCCGCCAAGGAGATCAAGGGCCTGATCGATGATTCGGTCGGCAAGGTCGCCGAAGGCTCCAGCCTGGTGCACCAGGCCGGCAGCACCATGGGCGAGATCGTTGCCTCGGTGCAGCGCGTAACCGACATCATGGCCGAGATCTCCGCAGCGTCGCAGGAACAGAGTGCCGGCATCGAGCAGGTCAACCAGACCGTGGTGCAGATGGACGAGACCACGCAGCAGAATGCTGCGCTGGTGGAAGAAGCCACCGCTGCCGCACGTGCAATGGAAGACCAGGCCGTGCAGCTGGGTGAAGCCGTGGCCCGCTTCCGGCTGGCATCACAGGGCACGCCGGCCATCCCGGCACGCCCATTGGCGGCACCGGTACCGCGCCAGGTCGCAGCCGCCGCACCGGCCGCAAAGCCGGTCCCGGCGCGTACGCTGCGCACCGCGACGGCCCAGCCGGCGCTGGCCGCAGACGGCGACTGGCAGGAGTTCTGATGTACCCGGGGTCGGATCCCTTTCCTTCGGGAAAGGGATCTGACCCCTCACGCATGGAAAGTGATGCAATTCTCACTTCATAATCGGGCACAGTGGCCGATATCCCCATCGAGCCTCGCGCCAACGCGTGCTGGCGCCCGCCCCTGACCGTAGATTCCATGTCCGACGGCAACGACACTGCAGTGCATGATGTCCACGCGGCTGATGCCGCTGACGAACGTTTCCTGGTCCGTAATCCGCGCCAGCTGCGGCAGCTGTTGCGATCGCTGATCGACCAGCGATCACTGATCAATGCGCATATCGACGGCCGCGACCGCTCGTTCCCAACCGCGCTGCTTGAGCTCGACGAGGACGACGACACCCTGCTGCTCGATGGCAGCCCGCAGGAGGCGTCCAACCGCGCCGCCGAACAGGCCGACCATCTGCTGTGCTTTGCCCAGCTCGAACGTGTGCTGGTGCGGTTCCGCCTGCAGGCACTGCAGCGTGTGGACAACGACGGCCACGTCGCCTTCCGTGCCCCTCTGCCGGACGAACTGGTCCATCTGCAGCGACGTGAGATGTACCGGCTGGAGACGCCAGTGACCGATTCACCCCAGCTGCTGATCCCCGCCGGCGAGAGCCGTGCCGAAGCGCTGTCGATGCGGGTGGTGGACATCAGCGGCGGCGGCCTGGCGGTGGCCGTACCTACCGACTGCGCGGTGTTCAGCCTGCAGAAGCGCTACCCGGCGATGCTGTCGCTGCCCGACGGCCCCGACCTGGAGATCGAGCTGGTCGTCTGCAACCTGCTGCCGCAGCGCCAACCCAATGGCATCGAGATCAAGCGCGTGGGCATGCGCTTCGACATCCTGCCGCGTGGCGCCGACAGTGCCATCCAGCGCTACATCTTCCGCATCGACCGCCAGCGCAAGGCGCGCCGCAACGGCGAGCTGTAAGGCCTCCCGACCGGTAGTGCCGGCCGCTGGCCGGCAATGGTCTTATCCACATTCTTGCCAGGTTGCCGGCCAGCGGCCGGCACTACCGCTTCCCGTGTAGATCCACGCCATGCGTGGATGCCCCCATCTTCCCCGGTAGATCCACGCCATGCGTGGATGCCTTCCCCCGGCACCTAAAGTCCCCCGACGAGGGGCCGATATCGAGCCTGACACCGGGACTTCCGGCAGAACCAGGACCCCTCGATGAACGACAAGACCAGCTCCGCCGCCAGCGCCGGTGGCGAATTCCTCAGCTTCACCCTCGGTGCCGAGCACTACGGTGTGGACATCCTCAAGGTCCAGGAAATCCGCGGCTATGACGCGGTCACCCGGGTCCCGGATGCACCGGACTACATCAAGGGCGTGATCAACCTGCGCGGCACCATCGTCCCGGTGATCGACCTGCGCCTGAAGCTGCGCCTGGACGATGCCCGCTACGACGCCTTCACCGTGATGATCGTGCTGAACGTCGACGACCGCGTGGTCGGCATCGTCGTCGACAGCGTCTCGGACGTGATCCCGCTGTCGGCCGAGCAGATCCGCCCGACCCCGGAATTCGGCGCCGCCGTCGATACCCGCTTCATCTCCGGCATCGGCACGCAGGACGACCGCATGCTGATCCTGCTCGACATCGAGACCCTGCTGGACAGCGCCGACATGGGCCAGGCCAGCGTCGTTGAAGACGCCGCTGCCTGATCGAACGGACCTGCTTCACGTTCTGGTCACAAACCCCTTCAGTTCCCTCCGGCAGTGCCGATAGGGGGACAGAAGCCGGTCGCGCAGGAGCGCGCAGGACCGGAACGACCATCACCATCCCCGGAGATACACCTCGATGAAGTCCCTGTTTGCGTTCGTTTCGGCCGCTGTCCTGGCCACCACTGCTTCCGCCGCGTTCGCCCAGTCGGCCGACATGATCCCGCCGGAACTGGCACCGCGCTCGGTCGGCAAGGACGGCATGGTCTGCGGCAAGGTCGAGAAGGCCCGCTACGCAGAAGGTTCCGAAGGCCAGCCGACCTTCCTGTACATGGGCGGCGCCTTCCCGCGCCACACCTTCTCGGCCCGCATCGCTGGCGAGAACCGCGGCAAGTTCTCCTTCCCGCTGGAAACCCTGGAAGGCAAGACCGTCTGCGTGATCGGCAAGATCCAGCGCGACGCCTCGCGCGCCGAAATCGAAGTCAGCTCGCCGGCCGGCCTGAAGCTGGCCAACATCAAGTAATCCGCTGTCCGTCGAACCACGCCGGACCTGGTGCCGGCGTGGTTTCTGCTGCAACCGGGCCCGATGCCCGGGCGCGTCTGCCTTAGGAGCTCGCAACGCCCATGCCGTGGATCAACAACCTGAAACTGATGCCGAAGCTGCTGCTGACCTTCGGTGTCCTCCTGCTGGTGATGCTGCTGCAGGGTATCGTCGCCTATCGCGGCCTGCACTCGCTGAACAACGTCACCACCGAGCTGGCGGGTTCTCGCATGGAGAGCATCCGCATGGCCGGCGAGATGCGCGGCATGCTGGGTGAATACCGCAACGCCGCCTACCAGCAGCTGATCCGCGCCAGTGACGACGTCAAGGCTGATGCACGCAAGCAGACCGTCGAGCTGCGTACCAGCATGGACAAGTCGATCAAGGACTATCCGAAGCTGGTCGACAACGCACAGCAGAAGAAGCTGTTCGACACCTTCGCCAAGGAGTGGAAGGATGCCCTGGCCTCCTATGACAGCGTCACCGAGATGCTGGAACTGGACCTGCCGGACGACGCCATCGATACCTTCGTCGGCGAGACCCGCACCAAGCACCGCAAGGCCGCGTCGGCGCTGGAAGCGCTGATCGCCGAAGACAACCGCCTCGCCCGCGCCTCGCGCGAAGAGGCCGAATCCACCTACTCCGCCTCGGCCGTGCTGACCGTGATCGCCCTGCTGGGCGGCGCCGCACTCGGCCTGGTGCTGGTCTGGCTGTTTGCCCGTGCCCTGGTCGGCAGCGTGCGCGGCGCCGTCTCGGTTGCCAACGATGTGGCCGGCGGCAAGCTCGATGGCCACATCGACGTCAGCCGCCAGGACGAAGTGGGCGAACTGATGCAGGCGATGCAGCGCATGCAGCGCGACCTGCGCGAGCGCACCGAAACCGACCAGGCCGTCGCCCGCGAGAACCTGCGCATCCGCACCGCGCTGGACTACAGCTCCACCGGCGTGTACCTGACCGACACCAGCAATACCATCGTCTACACCAATCGCGCCCTGCAGCAGACCCTGAGCCAGTACCAGGACGACGTGCGCCGCGACCTGCCGGACTTCGACGCGCAGGCCTCGCTGATCGGCAAGCCGGTCACCGTGCTGGAGCATCGCGGCGAGATGGACCAGACCCTGCTGGGCAACCTGAAGGCACACGGCGTCGCCCGTCGCCCGATGCAGTACGGCGATGCCCAGTTCGCCCAGGTGGTTTCCACCATCCGCAATGAAGGCGGCGACACCGTCGGCTACGTGGTGGAATGGCGCGACCGCACCCAGGAAGCGCAGGTGGAAGCCGAAGTGGCCCGCGTGATCGCCCAGGCCGCTGCCGGCGACCTGTCCGGCCGCATCGATGCCACCGACAAGGAAGGCTTCTTCCTGCAGCTGGCCCAGCAGATCAACGGCCTGCTGGATGCCAACGCCGGCAGCATCGAACAGATCTCCGGCCTGCTTGCCGCACTGTCGCAGGGTGACCTGACCGTGCGCATGCACGGTGACTACCAGGGCGTGTTCGCCCGTATGCGAGACGACGCCAACGCGACCGCCGCGCAGCTGAGCGAGATCGTCACCCGCATCAAGCAGTCCAGCCGCGCGATCAGCTCGGCCGCCGGCGAGATCGCCTCGGGCAACAGTGACCTGTCGCGCCGCACCGAGCAGCAGGCTGCCAACCTGGAAGAAACCGCCGCCTCGATGGAGGAGCTGACCTCCACCGTGCGCCAGAACGCCGAACATGCCCGCCAGGCCAACCAGCTCGCCATCGGCGCCCATGGCGTCGCCTCGCAGGGCGGTGAAGTGGTCGGCCAGGTGGTCACCACCATGTCGGCCATCGAAGCCTCGTCGAAGAAGATCGCCGAGATCATCTCGGTCATCGACGGCATCGCCTTCCAGACCAACATCCTGGCGCTGAATGCCGCGGTGGAAGCCGCACGCGCCGGCGAACAGGGCCGTGGCTTCGCCGTGGTCGCCAGCGAAGTGCGTACCCTCGCCCAGCGCTCGGCAGCGGCAGCCAAGGAGATCAAGGGCCTGATCGACGACTCCGTCGGCAAGGTCAACGACGGCTCTGCGCTGGTGCACAAGGCCGGCGCGACCATGGGCGAGATCGTCGCCTCGGTGCAGCGCGTGACCGACATCATGGCCGAGATCTCCGCGGCTTCGCAGGAACAGAGTGCTGGCATCGAGCAGGTCAACCAGACCGTGGTGCAGATGGACGAAACCACCCAGCAGAACGCCGCGCTGGTGGAAGAAGCCACCGCCGCCGCACGCGCAATGGAAGAACAGGCCGGTCACCTCAGCGAGGCCGTGTCGATCTTCGTGGTGGATGAAGCCGAGACCGTGGTTGCCCCACGCATCGCCGCTGCCCCGGCCCCGCGTGCTGCCGCACCGGCCGCACCGGCCCCGGTCGCCTCGCCGGCCCGCCGCATCGCCGGTGGTCGCCCCATGGCCACCGAACTGGCCGACGGAGACTGGCAGGAGTTCTGATGCCTACCTGACCTGACGTACGAGAACGCCCTGGCCCTGCGCTGGGGCGTTTTTGTTTACGGGGTATCTGGATATCCAGCCAACGGCGAAGCCCCTCGGGGTGGTCGCGGTAGGCGCGTGGCTACTGAGGGTTGGCCGGGAGGGTGGGCTGCGCAGGGGCCGCTGCAAGTACGTCCATGTAAGCTCGGTCGCCGCATCCATGCGGCTCACGCCCCTGCGCAGCCCACCCTCCCGGCCACGGACAGTTTCCGTGCGCGTCCACCCCGGATTGAAGAAAGAAGAGCAAGAGCAAGAGCAACAGCACCGCTTCCGGGTTCAGATTCGCTTTCCGCAGGAAAACGGATCTGCCCCCTCTTCCCAGTTGGAAACCCAACGCTCTTGCCGTCCGTCACAGGAATGCCGAGAGGGCTGGGTCGGGGTGGGCTGGCGGGACCGTTGGCGCCATGGATGGCGCCATCGAGCCCCAAGGGTGAGGGCGCTTTGCTTGCGAAGCACTGCTTCGCAAGCGCCCGAACGCCCAGCCGCCAGCGGCTGGGCCGGACCGCGGAGCGGGGTTTACGGCGTGTCCCGCCAGCCCACCCCGACCCAGCCTCCCACTGAAAATTCAGAGCCGACCAACCGCTGTTGCTGTTGCTGTTGCTTCAAAAGCCTGCCGCAGGCAGCGCCGCAGCCGCCGCTGCAAGGAAACCTGAATACGTTCGGACACCGCACCTCAATCCCCCGCCCGCGCGGCCGATAACGGGGTTGTCACCGCTTGTCCCGCTGTGACCGGCACGGCGCCGCCCGCCCGCTTCGACCTGGTCCTGCTCGATGAATCTCATGCATCGCTGGCAACACTACTTCAGCAACCTCTCCGTCCGGCGCAAGCTCAACCTGCTGACGCTGCTCATCGCGCTTGGCGTGATCGCGCTCTCGGTGATCGCCGCCCGCATGCAGTACCTCGACCTGACCGAGACCCGCAAGACCGCGCTGAAGACCCAGGTCGAACTCAGCTACGGCATCCTCCAGCACTACCATCGCCTGGCCGGTACCGGCGAGCTCAGCGAGGACGCTGCCAAGGCCGCTGCCCTGCAGGCGCTGGAAGTGATGCGCGCCGATAATGATGCCTACTATTTCAACATCTACGACACCGGCTACCGCCTGCTGATGCACCCGTTCCGCAAGGACCTGGTCGGCAAGGACATGAAGGATTTCCGCACCGACGACGGCGTGCGCATCTACTACGACCAGGTGGAAGCAGCCAAGGCCGGTGGCGGCTTCGTCAACTACCGCTGGGCCAAGCCCGGCAGCAAGGGCGAGGTCGAGAAGGTGGCTTACGCCGGCCTGTTCGCACCCTGGAACTGGGTGGTCAGCAGTGGCGTCTACATGGACGACGTGCAGAAGCAGGCACTGGTGTTCACCGCCATCATGGCCGTCTCCGGTGGCGTGCTGGTACTGATCGTGCTGGCCCTGAGCTGGCTCATCGGCAACCGCATCGCCATACCGCTGAAGCAGGCAACGGCCGTCGCCGAGGGTATCGCCCGCGGCAAGCTGGACAGCCACATCGGCCCGCAGCCGCATGACGAGACCGGCCGCCTGCTGGACGCCATGTCGGGCATGCAGCAGCAGCTGCACGCGGTGATCAGCGGCCAGCGCGAGATGGCGCGTCGCCACGACGGCGGCGAACTGAGCTACCGCATCGATGCCAGCGCCTTCCCCGGCGAGTACGGGCTGATGGTGCAGGAAACCAATGCCCTGGTCGGCGGCCACGTGCAGACCCTGCACGATGTGCTGGACGTGGTGCAGCAGTACGCGGTGGGCGATCTGAGCCGCGACGTCGCGCGCTACCCCGGCGAGAAGGCCGCGATGACCACCACCGTCGACACGGTCAAGGCCAACCTCGGCCGCATCAACGCCGAGATCAAGCAGCTGGCCAGTGCCGCCGCCGCAGGCGACTTCAGCCGCCGTGGCGACGCGCAGCGCTTCGATCACGATTTCCGCCTGATGCTGGAAAACCTCAACGCGATGATGGCGGTCAGCGATGACAACCTCGGCAAGCTCTCGCAGCTGCTGTCGGCCATCGCCGAAGGCGACCTGACCGCGCGCATGCACGGCGACTACCAGGGCGTGTTCGCACGCATGCGTGACGACGCCAACACCACCGTCGCGCAGCTGACGCAGATCGTCGGCCAGATCCAGGCCAGCGCCGGCAGCATCACCCTCGCCGCCGGTGAGATCGCTTCGGGCAACAGTGATCTGTCGCGCCGCACCGAGCAGCAGGCCGCCAATCTGGAAGAAACCGCCGCGTCGATGGAGGAACTGACCTCCACCGTGCGCCAGAACGCCGAACACGCCCGCCAGGCCAATCAGCTCGCCATCGGCGCACATGGCGTCGCCTCGCAGGGCGGTGAAGTGGTCGGCCAGGTGGTCACGACCATGTCGGCCATCGAAGCCTCGTCGAAGAAGATCGCCGAGATCATCTCGGTCATCGACGGAATCGCCTTCCAGACCAACATCCTGGCGTTGAATGCTGCAGTGGAAGCTGCCCGCGCAGGTGAACAGGGCCGTGGCTTCGCCGTGGTCGCCAGTGAAGTGCGCACCCTCGCCCAGCGCTCGGCCGCTGCCGCCAAGGAGATCAAGGGCCTGATCGATGATTCGGTCGGCAAGGTCGCCGAAGGTTCCAGCCTGGTACACCAGGCCGGTAGCACCATGGGCGAGATCGTCGCCTCGGTGCAGCGCGTGACCGACATCATGGCCGAGATCTCCGCCGCCTCGCAGGAACAGAGCGCTGGGATCGAGCAGGTCAACCAGACCGTGGTGCAGATGGACGAGACCACGCAGCAGAATGCTGCGCTGGTGGAAGAAGCCACCGCTGCCGCGCGCGCGATGGAAGAACAGGCTGGTCAGCTGGCCGACGCCGTCGCGATCTTCCGCCTGGACAACCAGGTTTCGGCCGCGGTGAA
Organism: Stenotrophomonas genospecies 3; assembly: GCF_054473855.1. NCBI lineage: Bacteria > Pseudomonadati > Pseudomonadota > Gammaproteobacteria > Lysobacterales > Lysobacteraceae > Stenotrophomonas > Stenotrophomonas genospecies 3. The sequence goes on along the minus strand of NZ_JBTMUR010000017.1, from coordinate 29,950 downwards.
GGCCGTGGCCGCGCGTGTCGAGCCGGTGCATGTTGCCGCCGCCGTGGCGCGTCCGCGGCCGGCTCCGACGCCAGCACTGGTTCGCCGCACCGGCAGCAACGCCAGCACCTTCGTCGCCAGCGACAGCGACTGGCAGGAATTCTGAGACCCACCCGCGGCGGCTTCGGCCGCCGCCTCTGCCGATGGACACGTCCCCCGTGCAAAGTCCTACTCCCATCGTCACCGGCCCGCGCGAATTCGAGTTCGCCGACCGTGATTTCCGCCGCGTCTGCGACCTGATCTACCAGCGCGTGGGCATTGCCCTTGCCCCGGCAAAGCGCGATATGGTCTATGGCCGCCTGTCGCGCCGCCTGCGCACGCTGGGCATGCGCAGCTTCCAGCAGTATCTGGACCATCTGGAGCAGGAAGACGGTGACGAGTGGCAGGCGTTCACCAACGCGCTGACCACCAACCTGACCTCGTTCTTCCGCGAGCCGCACCACTTCGACAAGCTGCGCGAGGAGCTGCAGCAGCGCTCCAGCCGCACACCGTTGCTGCTGTGGTCGTGCGCCGCCTCCACCGGCGAAGAGCCTTACTCGATGGCGATCACCGCCTGCGAAGCCTTCGGCACCCTGAAGCCACCGGTACGCATCACCGCCACCGACGTCGATACCCAGGTGCTGGCCACGGCCGGCCGTGGCGTCTACAACATCGACCGCGTCACCAGCCTCGATCCGGATCTGCGCCGCCGCTACTTCCAGCGCGGCAGCGGCCCCAACGAGGGCCAGTGCCGCGTGCTGCCGGCGCTGCGCGAGCTGATCGAGTTCCGCCCATTGAACCTGCTTGCCCCGCGCTACGACGTCGGCGGCCCGTTCGACGCACTGTTCTGCCGCAACGTGATGATCTACTTCGACAAGCCGACCCAGCGCGCGATCCTCGGCCGGCTGGTACAGCACCTGTCCGACGATGGCCTGCTCTACACCGGCCACTCGGAGAACTACCTGCATGCCGCCGACCTGATCCAGCCCTGCGGACGCACCCTGTACCGCCGTGCGGCAAAGGCAGGCGCATGAACGCATCGCTGCGCACCGATGATGTGATGCGTTACCAGGACGCGCGCTTCAAGACCATTGCGGCCAAGCTGCTGCCGACCCAGTACCTGGTGGTCGATGACACCACTGCGCTGACCACCACGCTGGGCTCCTGCGTGGCGGCCTGCCTGCGCGACCCGGTGCTGAAGATCGGCGGCATGAACCATTTCCTGTTGCCCGAGGGCAACGCCGGCGATGGCGCGCCCGCGCGTTACGGCAGCTACGCGATGGAACTGCTGATCAACGACATGCTCAAGCGCGGCGCGCACCGCAAACGCATCGAAGCCAAGGTGTTCGGTGGCGCCAACGTCCTCAAGGGCTTCACCAGCAACCCGGTCGGCACGCGCAACGCCGAGTTCGTGCGCCAGTACCTGCAGGCCGAGCACATCCCGATCATTGCCGAGGATCTGTGCGGCATCCATCCGCGCAAGATCTGGTTCTTCGCCGATACCGGCCGCGTGGTGGTGCAGCGCCTGCCGCATGCCCATGAGGCCGAAGTGGCCGCGACCGAATCGGCGGTGCGTGCACGCCTGTCCAAGGCCCCGGTCACCGGCGGCGTGGAGCTGTTCGAATGACCCTGACCGGCAACGCCCCCTGCCGGGTCCTGATCGTCGACGACTCCGCCGTGGTGCGCCAGATGCTCACGGAAATCCTGTCCAGCGATCCGTCCATCGATGTGGTCGGCACCGCCGCCGACCCGCTGCTGGCGCGCGAGAAGATCAAGCGCCTGGCCCCGGATGTAATCACCCTGGACGTGGAAATGCCGCGCATGGATGGGCTGGCGTTCCTGGAAAACCTGATGCGCCTGCACCCGCTGCCGGTGGTGATGATCTCCTCGCTGACCGAACGCGGCGCCGACACCACGCTGCAGGCGCTGGCGTTGGGTGCGGTGGATTTCGTGTCCAAGCCAAAGCTGGACGTGGCGCGCGGCCTGCAGGCCTACGCCGACGAGATCATCGCCAAGGTCAAGATGGCGGCGCGCTCGCGCGTCCGCCCGCTGGTGCGCGCCGCCGCACCGAAACTCCTGCTGGACGCCGCGCCTGCGATGCGCCCCGCTGCTCCGCAGTTCCGCACCACCGACCGCCTGATCGCGATCGGCTCGTCGGCCGGCGGCACCGAAGCGTTGCGCGTGGTGCTGGAAGGCATGCCGGCCGACGCGCCCGCCGTGGTGATGACCCAGCACCTGCCGGCCAGCTTCAGCAGTGCTTTCGCCGAGCGCCTGGACCGCCACTCGGCCATGGCCGTGCGCGAGGCCAGCGACGGCGAAGCCGTGCTGCCCGGCCACGCCTACCTGCCGCCGGGCGGCAAGCACCTGCGGATCATCCGCGACGGTGCGCGCTGGCGCTGCCGTGTCGATGATGGCCCGGCAGTGAACCGGCACAAGCCCGCGGTCGATGTGCTGTTCCGCTCGGTTGCGCAGAACGCCGGCGGTAATGCCATCGGCGCCATCCTCACCGGCATGGGCGACGACGGCGCACGCGGCCTGCTGGAGATGCGCCAGGCCGGCGCGCCGACACTGGTGCAGGACGAGGCCACCAGCGTGGTCTGGGGCATGCCCGGTGCCGCCTTCAAACTCGGCGCTGCCGAAGAGCAGGTGCCGCTGGAGCGGATTGCCGAGCGGTTGCTCGCCCTCGCCCGCGGCTGACAGGCCCCTGTAGAGCCGAGCCCACGCTCGGCTCTGCACCCTGCTGGACACCTCCAAGAGACGTCAGGCGCAATTGCCGATCCGCCGGCAGCACCTTCGACCATTGATGTTTCAACGGCGCTGCTCGAGGCTGGACCCTGCCGCAAGCCATGCGCGCCAAACGGGAGGCCCGCAGGACACCGACTTGGAGCGCGGCTGGAGCGGGTCGTATAGTCAGGTATCGCACAGCAATGGAACGCCGATGAACGTTACCCCGCAAGGCCGCGCTGCTCGGGTACGCAGGGAGGGATGTCCGGGTAACGGGCAATACCCACTGCGCAACCTGTCGCATTTGCCCGGATGGGGCGCCGTCGTTCGTGATGAGACCGCATGTTCCAGGGATCAAGGAAAATCCTGCAGCGACATGGACCGCTCATGCTGAAAGTTCTCCCGACCCTTGCTCACGTTTGGTTGATCGCCTCGATCACAATGGCCGTTCCGGGCTGCAACAAGGAACGCTCATACCCGGTCTATCGCGAGAATCCGGCGCCAAAGGATGCGCTGCCGATTGTGATTCGGGTCCATGATGCACCCGTGGATGTCCCCGTTCCTTCGGTCTTCGTCACGTATGAGATAGACCCACTCTGTCTCCCTCCGGTCAACAATTGGGAGGGGGTGCAGTACGAGCCGAACCAGCACAAGGTTGAGCTTCAGGCACAGCGCCTCAGTGCCACTGAATTCAGCAGTGTTGTATTCAACGATGGCATGGAAGTTGCCGACTATTACGGTCGCGGCCCGTGCACTTGGACACCCGTGCTCGTGGAAGCTTCATTCGCCTTCATCATCGATGATCGCCCTATCCAAGCAACCGCATGGACTTCATTCACAAAGCTTGAAACCGAGAAACTCGCTACTACCTACGTACATCGCGCCTTACGCCCCATGACTTCAGGGGGATCGCCAGAGTGGACGCCTACCGAGCCTTCGACTTGGTACGAGAAGATGCCTCAAGATAAGCGAAAGGATTACTTCCCAATCGAAATCTCCACACGGACTGAAGGAACAGCCCAATGAATCCTGGAGCAAATGCAGCCCTCTCAGATCATGTCTACAAGGATCCGCTCCCTGCGCCCAAGGCCATTGTTACCATTGCCGGGACGGAATATCGTGTATTGGCCAGCCTAAACTCCGCCACCGGCTACCAAGGCGTCATTTACCATAATCTCGAATCCAAAGAAGTAATCGTCACCCATCGCGGTACCGAGTTTGATCGCCAGCCTCTGATTGACGGCGGCATCGACGCTGCGATGGTCACCGCAAGAGTCAACGCACAACTCGGTGATGCCCTCGCACTGACCAAGCAGGCGATCGATCTGGCTAAAGAGAATGGGTATGGTCCGGTGTACGTCACCGGCCACTCGCTGGGCGGCGCGCTCGCCCAGATCACTGCACACCACTACAACCTCCCCGGCAACGCATTCAATCCTTACGGTGCTGCCGGGCTGGCGTATCGCCTTCCTGAGGGCCAGCCGGCCAACGCGGCGCCCTTCACCAACCATGTGATGGCAGGCGACCTGGTCAGTGCGGGCGGTCCTCATTACGGCAAGGTCGAGATGTATGCGCTGCCCAGGGAACTGGAGGTCCTGCGCAACGCCGAGCACGGCCAGCGCATCGCCTCGCTTGGAACACCTGGGATGAAAAGCGGCCATGTCATGTCCGCCGCGGTGGCGGTCCAGTTGGGCGACTCCCATCGATTGGTTCATTTCCTTGATCGCGTGACCGACAAGGGCCCGGTGCAGTCTGTACTGGACAATCCCCAGGCCCGGATCACAGATCCTGAAGACCTGCGCCGGATTGTCGACTACCGCAGTGATGTTCATCAGTTGCGCGCAGGCGCGACCGTGCTGGTCGGCGGCGGACCTGGCCTGCTGCGCGACGGGGTCAATTACCTGCGCGGTATTGAGGAAGCCGGTGCATATGCCCGCCGCGAGGCTGAAGCGGAGCAGCGGGCCCAGAATGCGCTCAGGCCGGGGGAGCAACTGACCCAGGATGCAACCGACAAGGGCTCGCCCTCTCTCGGCAATCCCGGCTTCTCTCCCAGGAGTCCATTGCAGGAGAGCATTGAGTCAACCTTGGACAAGGCAGGCTTGGATCCCAGGAAGGAAGGTCATCCAGACCATGTGCTCTACCAGCAGATCCGCGATGGTGTATCCGCCGTGGATGCCAGGCACGGGCGCAGCTTCGATGAAACCAGTGAGCGCATGACGGCCAGCCTGCTTGCGACGGCCAAGAGCAGCGGCCTCGAACGCGTTGATCATGTGGTCCTGGGCAGTCCACCCAGCGATGACTCGGGCCCTCGCCTGTTCGTTGTGCAGGGAGCACCGGGCAATCCGGCACACCTGCGGGCGTCGGTTCCGATCAGCGAGGCAATCAATACGCCGGTAGAGCAGTCGATCGCCAAGGCCGAACAGATTGCGCAGGCACAGCAGGTCGGTCAGCAAGACCACGCCCAGGAGCAGACCCGAACCGCGATGCGCATGGGCTAGGCCACCTGGCCGGGCACAATAAAAACCCGGCTTTCACCAGAGGTTCTTCGTTTCAACGGGTTGTCGGCCAGCGGCCGGCACTACCATGCGTCATCCGCTCACAAAAAAACCCCCGGCGCGAGCCGGGGGTTTTCAGTTACCGCATCAGGCGGCGACCGTCTTGGCCACGTCCTGGTATTCCTCGATCTGGTCGAAGTTCATGTAGCGGTAGATCTCCGCACCATTGGCGTTGATCACGCCGATGTCCGCCATGTACTCCTCCTTGGTCGGGATGCGGCCCAGACGCGAGCAGATCGCCGCCAGTTCCGCCGAACCCAGGTACACGTTGGTGTTGCGGCCCAGGCGGTTCGGGAAGTTGCGGGTCGAGGTCGACATCGCGGTGGAGCCTTCGCGGATCTGCGCCTGGTTGCCCATGCACAGCGAGCAGCCCGGCATTTCCATGCGTGCACCGGTGGCGCCGAAGGTGCCGTACACGCCTTCCTTGGTCAGCTCCGAGGCATCCATCTTGGTCGGCGGGGCCACCCACAGGCGGGTCGGCAGGTCACGCTTGCCTTCCAGCAGCTTGGCAGCGGCGCGGAAGTGACCGATGTTGGTCATGCACGAACCGATGAACACTTCGTCGATCTTGGCGCCGGCCACTTCGGACAGGGTCTTCACGTCGTCCGGGTCGTTCGGGCAGGCCACGATCGGCTCGTGGATGTCGGCCAGGTCGATCTCGATGACGGCAGCGTATTCGGCATCGGCATCCGGCTCCAGCAGCTCCGGGTTGGCCAGCCACGCTTCCATCTTCTCGATACGGCGCTGCAGCGAACGCGGATCCTGGTAACCCTCGGCAATCATCCACTTCAGCAGGGTGATGTTGCTGTTGAGGTACTCGATGATCGGTTCCTTGTTCAGGCGCACCGAGCAACCGGCCGCCGAACGCTCGGCCGAGGCGTCGGAAAGCTCGAACGCCTGTTCGACCTTCAGCTCCGGCAGGCCTTCGATTTCCAGGATGCGACCGGAGAAGATGTTCTTCTTGCCAGCCTTGGCCACGGTCAGCAGGCCCGACTTGATCGCGTACAGCGGGATCGCGTTGACCAGGTCACGCAGGGTCACGCCCGGCTGCATCTTGCCCTTGAAGCGCACCAGCACCGACTCCGGCATGTCCAGCGGCATCACGCCGGTGGCAGCGGCGAAGGCGACCAGGCCCGAACCGGCCGGGAACGAAATGCCCACCGGGAAACGGGTGTGCGAGTCACCACCGGTGCCGACGGTGTCCGGCAGCAGCATGCGGTTGAGCCAGCTGTGGATCACGCCGTCGCCGGGGCGCAGCGAGACGCCGCCACGGGTGGAGATGAACTCCGGCAGAGTGTGGTGGGTCTTCACGTCCACCGGCTTCGGGTAAGCGGCGGTGTGGCAGAACGACTGCATCACCAGATCGGCCGAGAAGCCCAGGCAGGCCAGGTCCTTCAGCTCGTCGCGGGTCATCGGTCCGGTGGTGTCCTGCGAGCCGACCGAGGTCATCTTCGGTTCGCAGTAGGTGCCCGGGCGCATGCCCTGGCCTTCCGGCAGGCCACAGGCGCGGCCGACCATCTTCTGCGCCAGCGAGAAGCCCTTGCCGGTATCGACCGGCTGCACCGGCAGGCGGAACAGGTCGGTCGGGGCCAGGCCCAGCGCTTCACGCGCCTTGCCGGTCAGGCCACGGCCGATGATCAGCGGAATGCGGCCACCGGCGCGCACTTCGTCGAACAGCACTTCGGACTTGACCTGGAACTCGGCGATCACTTCACCGTTCTTCAGCGCCTTGCCTTCGTACGGACGCAGCTCGACCACATCGCCGTGCTCCATCTTCGACACGTCCAGCTCAATCGGCAGTGCACCGGCATCTTCCATGGTGTTGTAGAAGATCGGGGCGATCTTCGAACCCAGGCAGACGCCACCGGCGCGCTTGTTCGGGATGAACGGAATGTCATCGCCGGTCCACCACAGCACGCTGTTGGTGGCCGACTTGCGCGAGGAACCGGTGCCGACCACGTCGCCAACGTAGGCGACCAGGTGACCCTTGTCCTTCAGCGACAGGATCTGCTGGATCGGGCCGCGCTTGCCGTCTTCTTCCGGGGTGAACGGCGCGTCGTCGCGCTTGTTCTTCAGCATCGCCAGGGCGTGCATCGGGATGTCCGGGCGGGTGGTCGCGTCCGGCGCCGGCGACAGGTCGTCAGTGTTGGTTTCGCCCGGCACCTTGAACACGGTGACGGTCAGGCTCTGCGGCACTTCCGGGTTGCTGGTGAACCACTCGGCGTCGGCCCAGCTCTGCAGCACGGCCTGGGCGTTGGCGTTGCCGGCCTTGGCCTTTTCCTGCACATCGTGGAAGGCATCGAACACCAGCAGGGTCTTCTTCAGACCGTTGGCGGCGATGGTGCCGACGCTGGCGTCGTCCAGCAGCTGCACCAACGGGGCAACGTTGTAACCGCCGAGCATGGTGCCCAGCAGTTCGGTGGCGCGCTCACGGCTGATCAGCGGGTTCTGCTCGCTGCCCAGGGCGATCGCCGCCAGGTACGAGGCCTTGACCTTGGCCGCGTCATCGACGCCGGCCGGCACGCGGTGGGTCAGCAGGTCGAGCAGGAACTCGGCCTCGCCCTGCGGCGGGTTCTTCAGCAGTTCGATGACATCGGCCGTCTGCTGCGCGCTCAGCGGCAGCGGCGGGATGCCAAGCGCAGCGCGCTCGGCGACGTGGTGGCGGTAGGCTTCCAACATGACAACTCCCGGGTAATGCGTAGGTTGAAAAAAAGTGGGCTCAGGCTTGCGGCACGATCAGCTTCAGGCCCTTGAAGTAGTCGCGGTAAAACGTGTCGTTCCAGGTGATCAGGCCATCGCACTGCAGCAGTGCGTGGGCGCCGACCATGAATTCGTCCAGGCTGCGGCGGCTGCCGCTGCGCTGGCGGTGGCGGCGGTGCATCTCGCCGGCGCGCAGCGCCGACTTGGCTTCCATCGGGTTGAAGTGCACGCCCATTTCTTCCAGCGCTTCGAGCACCTCGGCACCGCCACGCAGCGATGCGCAGACCTCGGCCAGGGTCGCGCCGCAGACCACCACGCGGCCACCGACCAGGCTCTGCCTGAGGATGGCTTCCACGGCATCGGCCTGCGGGCCATTGCTGAGCAGCTCGACCAGCACCGGAGAGTCGACGGCGATCATCACGGCTTATTCCTCGTCACGCACCGCACGTACCGCTGCGTCGGACGATTCGAAACCGTCCAGCGCGAACTTGCCGCGCGCCCGTGAAATGGCATCGTCAACACTCTTGCGCAGGATGATGCGGCTGCCGTCCAGCTCGACCTTCAGCAGCGTGCCCTTGGTCAGGCCGAGGGCATCACGCACCGCCTTGGGCAGGGTGATCTGTCCGCGTTCTGCAACAGTGGCTTCCATCGGTAGGCCCTCCAGAGTATGCACAAATTATACATACTTCCCCGGGCATACTTCCACCCTGAACAGGACCGGCAACCCGCCAGCCCTTGCCTCGCAAAGGATCGGCCACAAACGTGACATACGCCATACACCTTCCCCTGTAGTCTGGAACCGATGCCGCAGGCCGGAACCCGGCCCGGATGAATCCATTCAGTCTGGGGTTCATACTGGGACCACCGGGGCCGTCAGGCCCGCGGCGACCGCAAGCAGGTCCGCCCATGCGCGGGCCACTGCAAGCCATCCGCAAGAAGGAGTTACCCCGCATGAGCGATTCGTTCTCCACCCGCAGCCAGCTGAACGTCGGCGGCAAGACCTACGACTACTTCAGCCTGCCCACGCTGGGCCAGCGCTTCGATATCTCCCACCTGCCCTACTCGATGAAGATCCTGCTGGAGAACCTGCTCCGGCACGAGGACGGCGGCATCACCGTCGGCAAGGACCACATCGAAGCCGTGGCCCGCTGGAACCCGGCGGCCGAGCCGGACACCGAAATCGCCTTCATGCCGGCGCGCGTGGTCCTGCAGGACTTCACCGGCGTGCCCTGCGTGGTCGACCTCGCCGCGATGCGCGACGCGGTGGTCAAGCTCGGCGGCTCGCCTGAGCAGATCAACCCGCAGATTCCCTCCGAACTGGTCATCGACCACTCGGTGCAGGTCGACGTGTTCGGCAAGCCGGACGCGCTGGACCTCAACGGCAAGATCGAGTTCCAGCGCAACCAGGAACGCTACGGCTTCCTGCGCTGGGGCCAGAAGGCCTTCGACAACTTCAAGGTAGTGCCGCCGAACACCGGCATCGTCCACCAGGTGAACCTGGAGAACCTGGCCCGCGTGGTGATGACCGCGGACAAGGACGGCAAGGCCATTGCGTATCCGGACACGGTGTTCGGTACCGACAGCCACACCACCATGATCAACGGCATCGGCGTGCTGGGCTGGGGCGTGGGCGGCATCGAAGCGGAGGCGGCCATGCTCGGCCAGCCGTCGTCGATGCTGATCCCGCAGGTGGTCGGCTTCAAGCTGACCGGCAAGCTGCCCGAGGGCGCCACCGCCACCGACCTGGTGCTGACCGTCACCCAGATGCTGCGCAAGCTGGGCGTGGTCGGCAAGTTCGTCGAGTTCTACGGTGACGGCCTGCAGCACCTGCCGCTGGCCGACCGTGCCACCATCGGCAACATGGCCCCGGAGTACGGCGCCACCTGCGGCATCTTCCCGATCGACGCCGAGTCGCTGAACTACCTGCGCCTGTCCGGCCGCAGCGAAGAGCAGATCAACCTGGTCGAGGCCTACGCCAAGGCGCAGGGCCTGTGGCACGAGCCGGGCAGCCCCCACGCCCAGTACAGCACCACGCTGGAACTGGACATGGGCACGGTGAAGCCGTCGCTGGCCGGCCCGAAGCGCCCGCAGGACCGCGTGCTGCTGGAAGACGTGCAGAAGAACTACCGTGAAGCCCTGGTCGGCATGACCGCCAACCGTGACAAGCGCAGCGACGACGTCTCCTCGTTCGTCAACGAAGGCGGCGGCGCCGCGGTCGGCAACGAGCAGCTGGCCAAGGGCTTCGCCGACATCGAGATCGAAGGCCGCAAGGTCCGCCTGAAGGATGGCGCGGTGGTCATCGCTGCCATCACTTCGTGCACCAACACCTCCAACCCGGCGGTGATGATCGGCGCCGGCCTGCTGGCCCGCAACGCGGCCGCCAAGGGCCTGAACCGCCAGCCGTGGGTGAAGACCTCGCTCGGCCCAGGCTCCCGCGTGGTCACCGATTACCTTGAAAAGGCCGGCGTACTGAAGGAGCTGGAGAAGATCGGCTTCTACGTGGTCGGCTACGGCTGCACCACCTGCATCGGCAACTCCGGCCCGCTGCCGACCGAAGTCAGCGCCGGCATCGCCACCGGCGACCTGGTGGTGACCTCGGTGCTGTCCGGCAACCGCAACTTCGAGGGCCGCGTGCACCCCGAAGTGAAGATGAACTACCTGGCCAGCCCGCCACTGGTGGTGGCCTACGCCATCGCCGGCACCACCGACATCGACCTGACCACCCAGCCGCTGGGTACCGGCAGCGATGGCCAGCCGGTGTTCCTGCGCGACATCTGGCCGAGCAACAAGGAAATCGGCGACGTCATCGCTGCCACCATCGGCCCGGAGATGTTCAAGCAGAACTACGCCGATGTGTTCAAGGGTGATACCCGCTGGAACACCATCGCTTCGCCGGACGGCAACCTGTACGAGTGGAGCGATGCCTCCACCTACATCAAGAACCCGCCGTACTTCGATGGCATGACCATGCAGACCGGCAGCATCGACGATGTGCACGGTGCACGCGTGATGGGCCTGTTCGGTGATTCGATCACCACCGACCACATCTCCCCGGCCGGCAACATCAAGAAGGACTCGCCGGCAGGCCGCTTCCTGCAGGAACGCGGCGTGCAGCCGGCCGACTTCAACAGCTACGGCAGCCGCCGCGGCAACGATGACGTGATGGTCCGCGGCACGTTCGCCAACATCCGCATCAAGAACCTGATGTTCGGTGGCGAGGAAGGTGGCAACACCCTGTACTACCCGGCCGCTGGCGGCCAGCCGGAAAAGCTGGCGATCTACGATGCAGCCATGAAGTACAAGGCCGACAAGGTGCCGCTGGTGGTGCTGGCCGGCAAGGAATACGGCACCGGCTCGTCGCGTGACTGGGCGGCCAAGGGCACCCTGCTGCTGGGGGTGAAGGCGGTCGTGGCCGAGAGCTTCGAGCGCATCCACCGCTCCAACCTGGTCGGCATGGGCGTGCTGCCGCTGCAGTTCCGCAACGGCGAGAACGCACAGAGCCTGGGCCTGGACGGTTCGGAAGTGATCGACATCACCGGCCTGGAAGACGGCGCCAGCAAGCGCGCCACGGTTACCGCGACCAAGGCCGACGGCACCAGGAAGACCTTCGAAGTCTCGGTGATGCTACTGACCCCGAAGGAAGTCGAGTACTTCCGCCACGGCGGCCTGCTGCAGTACGTACTGCGCCAGTTGGCAGCCAAGTAACTGGTAGCGCCGGGCCATGCCCGGCGGATCCCGGAAGCAAACACAAAGGGCCGGATCCTCACAGATCCGGCCCTTTGCTTTCGCGTTTGCCGGGCAGGGCCCGGCGCTATCTACCGCCGCGGTGCGTCCGGGTCAGTGCGCAGCGCCTTCAGCAGGCCCCACATGTAGAACGCCAGGGTGAACGAGAACGGCAGGCCGCACAGCACCACCGCCGTCTGCATCGCACTGAAGTTGCCGGCCAGCAGCAGGCCGACGCTTGCCACGGTGATGCCGGCCGCCCAGAACACGCGCAGCCAGATCGGCGCGTCGTGGCCATCCTCCACGCCGTCGTCAACGCGACGGGTGCACAGGTTGGCGATCATCAGCGTGCCCGAATCGACCGGGGTCAGGAACAGCACGAAGCCGATCACCACTGCGGCACCGGCCACGTACGGCGCGGCGGGCAGGTACTCCAGCAGCTTGAACAGCGTCATCGCCGCATCATGCTGGGCCACGTCACCCAGGATCGCCTGGCCGTGGTTGAGCACCAGATCGATAGCCGTGTTGCCGAAGATCGACAGCCACGCCAGGGTGAAACCGAGGGGGATCAGCAGCACGCCCATGATCACTTCACGGATGGTGCGGCCACGCGAGATGCGCGCCACGAAAAGACCGACGAACGGCGCCCAGGCGATCCACCACGCCCAGTAGAACAGCGTCCACGAGCCCATCCACTCACGGCCCTTCGGGTCGTTGAGGTACATGTCGAAGCTCTTGCGCACGAATGCGCCGAGATAATCGCCGGTGTTCTGGATCAGGCCATCGAACAGGTGCAGGGTCGGGCCAGTGACCAGCACGAACAGCAGCAGGCCACACAGCAGGCGCACGTTGAGGTTGGACAGCCAGGCAATGCCCTTCTCCACACCCGCGACCACGCCGATGGTGGCCACCACCATCATCACCAGCACGATCGCCACCAGCACCTGCGGCGTATCCGGGATGTGGAACAGGTAGACCAGGCCGGACTGCACCACCAGCGCGCCGATGCCGAGGTTGGTCACCATCGAGATCAGCGTGGCCAGGATGCCGAAGCCATCCACCATGTCGCCGATGCGGCCGTGGATGCGCTCACCGAAGATCGGGTACAGCGCCGAACGCAGCGCCAGCGGCAGGTCGCGGCGGTACGCGAAATAGCCCAGGGCCACGCCGACCAGCGCGTACAGCGCCCAGCCATGCAGGCCCCAGTGCAGGAAGGTCAGCACCATCGCCTCGCGGCCGGCGGCCACGGTACCGCCGGGCTGCCCGGGCGGATTGAGGAAGTGGTCCAGCGGCTCGTAGGCGCCGTAGTACAGCAGCGCGATGCCGATGCCGGCCGAGAACAGCATCGACACCCAGGCCACGTAACCGAAGGCCGGTGATTCCTCGTTGTGGCCCAGGCGGATGCGGCCATACGGTGAGAACGCCAGCCACAGCACGAAGCCCAGGCACAGCACGATCAGCAGCATGTACCACCAGCCGAACGCCGCCGAGACTTCGGCCTGCGCCCACTGCAGCCAGTGCTCGCTGCTTTCGGGATAAAGAACGGTGAGCAGCCCGAGGATGCCGATCGACACCGAAGAGCTGAAGAAGACAAAACGGTTCAAGCGCAGGGGCGAACGCTTGGGATGAGCCAGGGAAGACATGGGGTCGTCTCATCAAGTCCGAGGGGGCACATGGGCGGGGCCGGACCGGTAAACCGGGCCCATGGCGTGGGGCGCGAGCGCATCCTAGGGTTTATTGATTGAACGTTCAATCAATAAAAAGCATAATGGCGGGCAGCCCGATCCTTCGGGTCGCAATCCGTGGAGAGACAATGCCGAAGAAAGGCGTGGAACCGGTACGGCGCGAGCAGCTGATCCGGGCCACTTTCCAGACCATCGACGAGATCGGCATGGCCGATGCGACCGTCGCCACCATCGCGAAGAAAGCAGGGCTGTCCAGCGGCATCGTCGCCCACTACTTCGGCGACAAGGACGGCCTGCTCAATGCTGCAATGCGGCAGATCCTGCGTGAACTGAAGGACGCGGTCGCCCGCTACCGTGCCGACGCTGGCGATGACCCGCGCGAGCAGCTGCGCGCCATCGTCGACGGCAACTTCGACGACAGCCAGATCAACGGCACCGCGATGCGCGTCTGGCTGACCTTCTGGGCCGCCAGCATGCACCAGCCGGAACTGGCCCGGCTGCAGCGCGCCAACGACCAGCGCCTGTTCTCCAACCTGTGCCACCAGTTCAACCGCCTGCTGCCCCACCCGCAGGCCCGCCTGGCCGCCCGTGGCCTGGCCGCGATGATCGACGGCCTGTGGCTGCGCGGCAGCCTGGTCGGCGGCCAGTTCAACGCCGAGAAGTCCCGGCGCATTGCTTACGGCTACATCGACTTCCAGTTGCAGGCTGTCGCGCTATAAGCGCTTCAGCACCCGCCCCCTTCCAAGGAGTACGCCCCATGACCACCCTGCCCGTCCAACAGCTCTACATCCACGGCCAGCGCGTCGATGCCACCAGCGGCAAGACCTTCAAGACCATGAACCCGGCCACCGGTGACGTGATCGCTGAAGTGCAGGTCGCCAGCCAGGCCGACGTCGAACGCGCCGTGCAGAGCGCGGCCGAAGGCCAGAAGGTGTGGGCGGCGATGACTGCCATGGAGCGTTCGCGCATCCTGCGCCGCGCCGTCGAGATCCTGCGCGAGCGCAACGACGAACTGGCCCACCTGGAAACCCTGGACACCGGCAAGGCACTGGCCGAAACCACCACCGTGGACATCGTCACCGGTGCCGACGTGGTCGAGTACTACGCCGGCCTGGCCACCGCCATCGAAGGCATCCAGCTGCCGCTGCGCGAATCGAGCTTCTTCTACACCCGCCGCGAGCCGCTGGGCGTGGTCGCCGGCATCGGCGCCTGGAACTACCCGATCCAGATCGCCATGTGGAAGTCGGCCCCGGCCCTGGCCGCCGGCAATGCGATGGTGTTCAAGCCGTCCGAAGTGACCCCGCTGACCGCGATCCGCCTGGCCGAGATCTACACCGAAGCCGGTGTGCCGGCCGGCGTGTTCAACGTCGTGCAGGGCCCGGGCCGCGAGATCGGCCAGTGGCTGACCGAGCACCCGGTGATCGAGAAGATCTCCTTCACCGGCGGCGTCGCCACCGGCAAGAAGGTCATGGCCAGCGCCGCATCCTCGTCGCTGAAGGAAGTGACCATGGAGCTGGGCGGCAAGTCGCCGCTGGTGATCTGCGATGACGCCGACCTCGACCGCGCCGCCGACATCGCGGTGATGGCCAACTTCTTCAGCTCCGGCCAGGTCTGCACCAACGGCACCCGCGTGTTCGTGCCGCGCAGCATGCTGGCCGCGTTCGAAGCCGCCGTGGTCGAGCGCGTCAAGCGCATCCGCATCGGCGACCCGATGGCCGCCGAGACCAACTTCGGTCCGCTGACCAGCTTCCCGCACATGGAAAACGTGCTGCGCTACATCGAAAGCGGCAAGGCCGAAGGCGCTCGCCTGCTGACCGGCGGCGGCCGTGCCACCGAAGGCGCGCTGGCCAATGGCGCCTACGTGCTGCCGACCGTGTTCTCCGACTGCCGCGATGACATGACCATCGTCAAGGAAGAGATCTTCGGGCCGGTGATGAGCATCCTTGCCTACGACGACGAAGACGAAGTGGTGCGTCGTGCCAACGACACCACCTTCGGCCTCGCCGCCGGCGTGGTCAGCAAGGACATCAGCCGCGCCCATCGCATCATCCACCGCCTGGAAGCCGGCATCTGCTGGATCAACACCTGGGGCGAATCGCCGGCCGAAATGCCGGTCGGCGGCTACAAGGAATCCGGCGTCGGCCGTGAGAACGGCATTTCCACCCTCGGCCACTACACCCGCATCAAGTCTGTGCAGGTGGAACTGGGCGACTACGCCAGCGTGTTCTGATCGGCGCGCCGCGAGCGCGCACCTTCGTCCGGCCACTGCGCCGATCCGACATTCCGCCGGGACGCCTGCACGCAGCGCGCCCCGGCCTGCAGGAGACACCCATGAGCACCCATAACGAGTACGACTACATCATCATCGGCGCCGGTTCGGCCGGCAACGTGCTGGCCACCCGCCTCACCGAAGATGCCGATGTCAGCGTGCTGCTGCTGGAAGCCGGTGGCCCGGACTACCGGCTCGACTTCCGTACCCAGATGCCGGCGGCGCTGGCCTTCCCGCTGCAGGGCAAGCGCTACAACTGGGCGTACAAGACCGATCCCGAGCCCTTCATGAACAACCGCCGCATGGACTGCGGCCGTGGCAAGGGGCTGGGTGGCTCGTCGCTGATCAACGGCATGTGCTACATCCGCGGCAACGCGATGGACTACGACAACTGGGCCAGCATGCCGGGCCTGGAAGACTGGACCTACCTGGACTGCCTGCCGTACTTCCGCAAGGCCGAAACCCGTGACATCGGCCCCAACGACTACCACGGTGGCGACGGCCCGCTGCGCGTGACCACGCCGAAGGCCGGCAACAACGAGCTGTTCGCCGCGATGGTCGAGGCCGGCGTGCAGGCCGGCTACCCGCGCACCGACGACCTCAACGGCTACCAGCAGGAAGGCTTCGGCCCGATGGACCGCACGGTGACCCCGAAGGGCCGTCGTTCCAGCACCGCCCGCGGCTACCTGGACCTGGCCAAGCCGCGCCCGAACCTGACCATCGTCACCCACGCGCTGACCGACCGCATCCTGTTTTCGGGCAAGCGTGCGGTGGGCGTGCAGTGGCTGCACAACGACCAGCCGCAGCGTGCCACCGCCCGCCGCGAAGTGCTGCTGTGTGGCGGCGCCATCGCCTCGCCGCAGATCCTGCAGCGCTCGGGCGTCGGCCCTGCCGACCTGCTGCGCAGCCTGGACATCGACCTGGTGCACCACCTGCCGGGCGTCGGCGCCAACCTGCAGGATCACCTGGAGATGTACCTGCAGTACGAGTGCAAGAAGCCCGTCTCGCTGGCCCCGGCTCTGAAGCTGTACAACCAGCCGGCAATCGGTGCCGAGTGGCTGTTCCTGGGCACCGGCATCGGCGCCAGCAACCAGTTCGAGGCCGGTGGCTTCATCCGCAGCGACGCCGAATTCGACTGGCCGAACCTGCAGTATCATTTCCTGCCGGTGGCGATCAATTACAACGGCTCCAACCCGATCAAGGCACACAGCTTCCAGATGCACGTCGGTTCGATGCGCTCGCCCAGCCGCGGCCGCATCCACGTGCGTTCGAAGGATCCGCGCGAACATCCGAGCATCCTGTTCAACTACATGTCGCACGACCAGGACTGGCGCGAGTTCCGCGCGGCGATCCGCATCACCCGCGAGATCTTCGCGCAGCCGGCACTGGCACCGTACAGCGGCCGCGAGATCTCCCCCGGCAGCGCGCTGCAGACCGATGCGCAGATCGATGCGTTCGTGCGCGAGCATGCCGAGACCGCCTACCACCCGTCGTGCTCGAACAAGATGGGCCATGCCGATGACCCGATGGCGGTGGTCGACGGCCAGGGTCGCGTGCACGGCCTGGAAGGCCTGCGCATCGTCGATGCCTCGATCATGCCGCAGGTGGTGACCGGCAACCTCAACGCACCGACCATCATGATGGCCGAGAAGCTGGCCGACGTGATCCGCGGCCGCACCCCGCTGGCCCGCAGCACCGCGCCGTACTACAAGGCCAACGGCGCACCGGTACGCAAGCAGGGCTGACGCAAGCGCCCCGCTTGGGGCCACGGTAGTGCCGGCCGCTGGCCGGCATCCACCGGAATCCCGATCGAGCGCAGATGCCGGCCAGCGGCCGGCATTACCAAGCAAAGAGGCCCTTCGGGGCCTCTTCGCGTTTTCCCTACGGCGGGGTATGCTGCAATGAACGGCCATTGTGGATACGCTCAGGGCCGTAACCTAAAACATCACGATTCCTGGAGGGGGAATATGAGTCTGGATCGTCCCTGGCTGCAGAGCTATCCGAAAGGCGTTCCCGCCGAAATCGACGTCAACGAATTCCATTCGGTCGCCTCGGTCTTCGACGCTTCCATCGCGAAATTCCGCGACCGTCCCGCCTACTCCAGCTTCGGCAAGGTCCTCACCTATGGTGAGACGGACGCGCTGGTCACCCAGTTCGCCGCCTACCTGCTGGGTGAGCTCAAGCTCAAGAAGGGTGACCGCGTCGCCCTGATGATGCCCAACTGCCTGCAGTACCCGGTGGCCACCTTCGGCGTGCTGCGCGCCGGCCTGACCGTGGTCAACGTCAACCCGCTGTACACCGCGCGCGAACTCAAGCACCAGCTGGTTGATGCCGGCGTCAGCGCCCTGGTGGTGGTCGACAACTTCGGCGACACCGTCGAACAGGTCATCGCCGATACGCCGGTCAAGCACGTGGTCACCACCGGCCTGGGCGACCTGCTCGGCGCCAAGGGCGCGATCGTCAACTTCGTGCTGAAGTACATCAAGAAGATGGTGCCCAACTACCACATCAAGGGCGCCGTCCGCTTCAAGCAGGCGCTCAAGCTGGGCAGCCGCCACGCGCTTCCGCCGGTCGAGATCGACCACGACGACATTGCCTTCCTGCAGTACACCGGTGGGACCACCGGCGTGGCCAAGGGTGCGATGCTGACCAACCGCAACCTGATCGCCAACATGCAGCAGGCGTCGGCGTGGCTGTCCACCTCGGGCATCGAGCCGGGCAAGGAAGTGATCATCACTGCCCTGCCGCTGTACCACATCTTCGCGTTGACCGCGAACGGGCTGGTCTTCATGAAGTTCGGTGGCTGCAACCACCTGATCACCAACCCACGCGACATGAAGGGCTTCGTCAAGGAGCTCAAGGGCACCCGCTTCACTGCCATCACCGGCGTCAACACGCTGTTCAACGGCCTGCTCAACACCCCGGGCTTCGACGAGATCGACTTCTCTTCGGTCAAGTTCACCCTGGGCGGCGGCATGGCGGTGCAACGTGCCGTGGCCGAACGCTGGAAGAAGGTCACCGGCGTGACCCTGGTCGAAGCCTATGGCCTGACCGAGACCTCGCCCGCGGCCTGCATCAATCCGCTCACCCTGCCCGAGTACAACGGTGCCATCGGCCTGCCGATCCCGTCCACCGATGCCTGCATCAAAGACGACAACGGCAACATCCTGGCGCTGGGCGAAGTGGGCGAGCTGTGCATCAAGGGCCCGCAGGTAATGAAGGGCTACTGGCAGCGTCCGGAAGAAACCGCCACCGCCATCGATGCGGACGGCTGGCTGCACACCGGCGACATGGCGAAGATGGACGAACAGGGCTTCTTCTACATCGTCGACCGCAAGAAGGACATGATCCTGGTGTCCGGCTTCAACGTGTACCCGAATGAGGTCGAAGACGTCATCGCGATGATGCCGGGCGTGCTGGAAGTCGCCGCCGTCGGTGTCCCGGACGAAAAGTCCGGCGAAGTGGTCAAGGTCGTGATCGTGAAGAAGGACCCGAACCTGACCGCGGAAATGGTCAAGGAACATGCGCGGGCAAACCTGACCGGTTACAAGCACCCCAGAATCGTAGAATTCCGAAAGGAGCTGCCGAAGACCAACGTCGGCAAGATTCTCCGTCGCGAGCTGCGTGATACGCCCGCCCAGTAAGGGTTTCCGGGCAACGGGAGAGTGCAGGGACCCCGCCGGAGACGGCGGGGTCTTTTTATTGCCGGAACATGGCCGGCCCGGCGCTTGCGGGCGGTTCACGACGGGTGCATAGAATCAGTCGCCGCCGCACGTTCAGCCCGCCCCCTCACTCCTCTCCGTCCGCTCTGCGGTTGGCCGGACGGTCACACGGAGAACTCCCATGTCCGCAGTACGCCCCATCATCACCCGTCCCTCGCAGCACCCTACCCTGCGTATCACCGAAGAACCCGAGCGGGATGTCTACTGGATCCACATGCACGCCAACCTGGTCAACCAGCCGGGCCGGCCGTGCTTCGCCTCGCGCCTGGTCGATGACATCGTCGACTACCAGCGCGAACTGGGCGATCGCCTCAGCGCCTCGCACGCTCTGTCACCCCATGTCGTTGTTGCCTCGGACAGCGACGTGTTCAACCTGGGTGGCGATCTCGAACTGTTCTGCCGCCTGATCCGCGAGGGCGACCGTGCCCGCCTGCTCGACTATGCCCAACGCTGCGTGCGCGGCGTGCATGCCTTCCATGCCGGCCTGGGCACCCGTGCCCACAGCATCGCCCTGGTCCAGGGCAATGCACTGGGTGGCGGCTTCGAGGCCGCACTGAGCTGCCACACCATCGTCGCCGAGGAAGGCGTGCTGATGGGCCTGCCCGAGGTGCTGTTCGACCTGTTCCCGGGCATGGGCGCCTACTCCTTCCTGTGCCAGCGGATCAGCCCGCGCCTGGCCGAGAAGATCATGCTGGAAGGCAACCTCTACACCGCCAGCCAGCTGAAGGAGATGGGCCTGGTCGACATCGTGGTGCCGGTGGGCGAAGGCGTTGCCGCGGTCGAACAGGTGATCAAGGAAAGCCGGCGCATTCCGCACGCGTGGGCGGCGATGCGTGAGGTCAACGAGATCGCCACCATGGTGCCGCTGCATGAAATGATGCGGATCACCGAGATCTGGGTGGACACCGCCATGCAGCTCGGCGAGAAGTCCCTGCGCACCATGGATCGGCTGGTACGGGCGCAGGCCCGGCGCAATGGCGACCCGGCCTGACCGTCTGGCGGGTCAGGACGGGCTGCGCTCGCTGTCGTCGCGGTGCGATGCTCCCGCACTACGGGCAGCCAACGCATTCCTGCCGTTGCGCAGGGCGGTCGCCAGGCTGCCGAGGCGGGCGTTCCATTCACCCTTCAGCTGCCAGTCCGCCATGCGCATGATTTCGCCACTGGAGGCGGCAACCTAGACAAGCCCCAGGTTGCTCGCCACCCCGCGCAGCGCGTGTGCGTGCTCGCGGAAATCCTCCCAGGCCTGGCGCTCGCCGCAGCCCTGCAGCTGGCCCATGCTCGCGTCGACGTCCGCCAGGCACTGGTCGATGAACTTGCGTTCGAAGCCATCGCCCATGCCCAGCGACGCCAGCTCGTCCAGCACCGCGGTATCGAGCACGCCATCGCCGACCGGCAATGCAGGCACCGACTGGATGCCGGGTTCGGCGCGGGTGTTGGCGGCGACATCGGCCAGCACTTCCAGCAGGCGGGTGGCCACCACGGGCTTGGCAAGGAAGGCGCGAGCGCCGGCCTGCTCGCAACGCAGGATGGACTCGGGGGTGACGTCTGCGCTCAGCACCATGACCGGAACGTAAGGCATGCCGCTGGCCTGCATCACCCGCAACTGCTTGAGCAGATCCAGTCCGCTCATGCCGGGCATGTGCAGGTCGACGATCGCTGCGTCGTAACTGGCCTGCTCCAGCGCATCGAGCACTTCGGCGCCGCCGTTGACGCAGGTGACCTTGTGGCCGGCCTTCTCCAGCAGCCGCTGCAGCACCATGCGGTTGGCCTCGTGGTCGTCGGCGACCAGAACCCGCAGGCTCCGCACCCGTGCACGATGGCGCAGGAAGGGGTTGGAAAACGCGATGACATTGCCGGCTTCAGTCACCTCGGACG
Source organism: Stenotrophomonas genospecies 3 (assembly GCF_054473855.1). Classification (NCBI taxonomy): domain Bacteria; kingdom Pseudomonadati; phylum Pseudomonadota; class Gammaproteobacteria; order Lysobacterales; family Lysobacteraceae; genus Stenotrophomonas; species Stenotrophomonas genospecies 3. The sequence continues at coordinate 8,679 of NZ_JBTMUR010000017.1, read as the reverse complement.
GAACCGCCGGGGCTGATGAGGTGTCTGCGACGTCCAGCGTGATCTCGACCCAGAACACGCTGCCTCGCGGGCTGTTCGGCGCATAGCCGACCTGCCCGCCCATCGACTCGACCAGGCCCTTGGCAATGGCGGTGCCCAGACCGGTGCCTTCATGGCGCCGGGCCAGGCCGACATCGCCCTGCTCGAAGGCATTGAACAGGCGTCCGCGCAACGCCACCGGCACGCCGATGCCGGTATCGACGATCTCGAATCGCAGGCGCATCCGCTCGCTGCCCAGCGCATCGGGGCTGGACACGCGCAGATGCACGTAGCCGCTGTCGGTGAACTTGACCGCGTTACCCATCAGATTGAGCAGGATCTGCTGCAGATGACCGGCATCACCCAGCAGGCGCGGCGGCACGTTGTCATCCACCTGCACGCGATAGTCCAGCGATTTGGAGCGGGTCTGCGGGGTCAGGATCAGGTTGATCGCCTGCAGCACGTCGGCCAGCGCGAACTCGTGCCACTCCACGCGCACCTTGCCGGCTTCGATCGCGGAGATGTCCAGCACCTCTTCCACCAGCGCCAACAGGCTGCGGGTCGAGGCCTGGATGGTGTTCAGGCACTCGCGCTGTTCGTCGTCCAGGCGGGTGGTGGCCAGCACTTCGGTCATGCCGGCCAGCCCGTTCAACGGCGTGCGGAACTCATGGCTCATGTTGGCCAGGAAACGGCTCTTGGCTTCGTTGGCCTGGCGCGCCTCTGCCACCGCCCGGGTCAAGGCATGCAGCAGCGAATCGAAGTACAGCGGAATCGCGCCCAGGCCGAGCAGCAGGCCCCAGCCCAGATAGTCGTGGCCGCGCCAGTACGGCGACAGCATCACCGTGCACAGGAAGGCCAGGCAGCCCATGGCCGTGGCCACGCGCAGGTAGGTGCTGCCGTAGCGCATGCCGTTGCCGATCGTGACCCACAGCATCACTGCATACAGCGGTGCCGCCGGCTCACCCTGGATGGTCATGATCCAGGCCATGCAGGTGTAGTCGGTCAGCATGCCGATCACCCGGCGCACATGCGACACACCCGGATTGACCAGGATCGCGGTCAGCAGGCCGGCGGAAATGGTCAGCTCGAAGGCGAGGATCAGCCACGTCGCAGTCAGTGCCTCACCGCCGCCGCTCAGCGAGCGCCAGCCGAGATAGCTGATGAACAGCGCCGTGATGATGATGCGGATCAGGTTCTGCGCGTGCTCGCTGTCCTCGCGCCCGGACAGGCGTTGCTTGAAGCGTGCCAGCAGCGAGCGCTTGTCGGAGCCAGCGGCGGGAGTCGTATCCATGGTCGGATGTCGCATCCTTCGGCGCAGCAGGGAAGAGCAGCACAACGGTACTGCCAGCAACCCCAACCACAGGGAAATGGCCAGCCCCAGGTTGGCCTGCCAGTAAGGGGTCAACAGCACGGTGGTGCCGAAACTGACCATCGCCAGCACGATGGCAGCGGCCAGGTAACGCGGCCCGAAGCGCAGGCCGTTGCCCACCGTGACCCACATCACCACCGCATACACCCACGCCAGCGGCTCACCCATCTGGATCATGCCGACCGCGATCAGGCCGTAATCGGCCAGCATTCCGGCCACCCGCCGCGGATCGGAGCGCTCCGGCTTCCACAGCAGCCAACCGAACAGCAGCAGCGAAAGTCCCAATCCGGTCAGTACCGTCGCGAGCACGCCCTGGTACTGCTCCAGACGGTGCAGGCGCGCACCGGACAGCAGCACATAGACCAGGATCAGCGAGATCAGCACCACCCGCACGATCGCCTGGCCATGTTCCGAATCCGGACGCTGCGCCAGCCGACGCCTCACGCGTGCGAACAGGTCCTGCATGTCACCCACCCGGTCGCGTCGATGCCGTCGAGTGCTGGGCGCAGATATCCATCAACTGCTGGTGGCCGCGCATCAGCGCATCCACGCAGCGTGGATCGAACAGGCGGCCACGCTGGGCATACAGATAGGCCAGTGTGGCTTCCATGGTCCATGCTTCCTTGTACGGACGGGGTGAGATGAGTGCGTCGAAGACGTCGGCCACGGCGACGATGCGCGCTTCCAGCGGAATCGCCTCACCGACCAGCCCATCCGGGTAGCCGCTGCCGTCGTAACGTTCGTGGTGGCGCAGCGCGATCAATGCGCCGACCTGGATGAAGCGGTTCTGGCTGCCACTGAGCAGCTCATGGCCGATGCGTGGGTGCCGACGCATGATCGCCAGCTCCTCGTCGTTGAGCTTGCCCTGCTTGAGCAGCACTGCATCGGGAATGGCGATCTTGCCCATGTCATGCAGCGGCGCGGCCATCTCGATCAGGCGCACGTCGTCTTCGGGCAGGCCCAGCTGCTCGGCGATCAGCCCTGCCACGCGCGCCATGCGTTCAAGGTAGGCACTGGTGCCGGCATCACGGAACTCGATCGCCCGCGCCAACCGCGACAGGGTCTCACGCTCGCGTTCCTCGACCTCGTGCATGCTGGCCAGCAAGCGCTGCTCCAGCGACAACGCGCGTTGCTTCACGTTCTCGGTCTGCTGGCGCAGCTGCAACAGGTTGTAGCAGCGCGCGCGCAGTTCGCGCGGACGGATGGGCTTGACCAGGAAGTCGATGACCCCCGCTTCCAGCGCCGCCTGACGGATCGGCTCGTCGCCGACCACGGTGATCAGGATCACGGGAATGTCGCGATGCTTGGGCAGGCGACGGAAACGGCGGGCGAACTCCAGCCCGTCCATTTCCGGCATGCGGTAATCGAGCAGCAGCAGGTCGACCGGATGCGCCTCACACCAGGCCAATGCGGTCAGCGGATCACCGAAGTCATACACGCTCAGTTCCGGCGCGATATCTTCGATGACGTGACGCAGCATCGTCCGGGCGGACGTCTGGTCGTCAACAATGACGATGTTCAACGCGTACTCTGCCTGGTTTCTCGACCATGCTGGATCATCAGCAGGCGAGGATACCCTGCCGCTGCGAACGCTCGCACCCTGCATCGGCCTGACTCCCGTGTCATGCGTCCCGGTTCATGATCGTCATCACATTGTGAAGCGGACTCTCCACAATGCGCACTCCCCCTGGCGCCGATCAAGCCACAACAGACGTCAAGGTAGTGCATTAACGATACGCCGAGTGCGGGAGGCGTCAATCGCGCCGTCTCATTTCGCGACGGCGCGCACAAACAGGAGTCAAAAAGACGACTTACTGCTCCGGACGCATGTACGGGAACAGCAGCACGTCACGGATCGAGCTGCTGCCAGTCAGCAGCATCACCAGGCGATCGACGCCGATGCCGAGGCCGCCGGTCGGTGCCATGCCGTACTCCAGCGCACGGATGTAGTCGGCGTCGTAGTGCATGGCCTCGTCGTCGCCACCTTCCTTCGCGGCTACCTGGGCCTGGAAACGCTGGGCCTGGTCTTCCGGGTCGTTCAGCTCGGAGAAGCCATTGGCCAGCTCCTTGCCGTTGACGAACAGCTCGAAGCGGTCGGTGTAGCCCGGATCGTTGTCGTTGGCACGGGCCAGCGGCGAGACCTCCACCGGATGGTCGGTGATGAAGGTCGGCTGGATCAGGGTGTGCTCGACCGTGGCCTCGAAGATCTCCAGCAGCAGCTTGCCCCAACCGTAGGACGGCTTGACGCGGATCTTCAAGCGCTCGCAATGGCGCAGCAGCGCCTCGCGGTCGGTGCAGTCGGCAGCAGAGATTTCCGGGTTGTGGTGGCGCACAGCCTCGTCCATGCGCCAGCGGCGGAACGCCGGGCCCAGGTCGATCTTCGCGCCGTCCCACTCCACTTCGGTGGAACCGTTGACGGTCGTGGCCACGTCACGGATCACACCTTCGGTCAGGTCCATGATCTCGTTGTACGTGGCATAGGCCTCGTACAGCTCCATCATGGTGAATTCCGGGTTGTGGCGGGTGCTGACGCCTTCATTGCGGAAGTTGCGGTTGATCTCGTACACGCGCTCCAGGCCACCCACGGTCAGGCGCTTGAGGTACAGCTCCGGCGCCACGCGCAGGTACAGGTCCAGGTCCAGCGCATTGTGGTGGGTGGTGAACGGCTTGGCCGCCGCGCCGCCGGGGATGTAATGCATCATCGGCGTTTCGACTTCGAGGAAGTCGCGGTTGTCCAGCCACGCGCGCATGGCGCGGATGATCTTCGAGCGCTTGATGAACACCGCGCGCGACTCCGGGGTCACGATCAGGTCGACATAGCGCTGGCGGTAGCGCTGCTCGACGTCGGCCAGGCCATGCCACTTGTCCGGCAGCGGGCGCAGCGACTTGGTCAGCAGGCGGATCGATTCGGCCTTGACCGACAGCTCGCCGGTCTTGGTACGGGTCAGGCCGCCTTCGACGGCGATGATGTCGCCCACGTCCCAGCCCTTGAAGGCGGTGTAGGCATCGCCCAGCACCGTGCCCTGCAGGAACAGCTGGATGCGGCCGGACTCGTCCTGGATCTGCGCGAAACTGGCCTTGCCCATGATGCGCTTGGCCATCAGGCGGCCCGCCATCTTCACCTGGCGGCCGTTGCCTTCCAGGGCCTCAGCGGTCCACTGCTCGGCGTCGGCGAATTCTTCCTGCAGGCGGCCGGCGAAGTCCTCGCGACGGAAATCGTTCGGGTACGCGATGCCCTGCCCACGCAGCGTTTTGAGTTTCTCGCGGCGCTCGGCGATCAACTTGTTTTCGTCAACGGGGGGGGTATCGGTAGCTTCGCTCATGGATCTGCGGGAATCGTGTAGTGAGGGGGGATGTTGCGCCCGGCACAGCCGGTTGCCCAGCATACCAAAACCGCCCCGCCCCAGCCCTGGGCCGGGCCCCGGCCCGCTGCCCGGTTGCCGCCAACCTTGGTTGGCGGTCCGTGTGTCGACCAAGGTCGACACCTACCAGGCCCACTGCCCGCCGCTCTGGTAGCCGCCAACCTTGGTTGGCGGTCCGCGTGTCGACCAAGGTCGACACCTACCAGGCCCACTGCCCGCCGCCTGGTAGCCGCCAACCTTGGTTGGCGCTCCATCGTGTCGACCAAGGTCGACACCTACCAGGTCCGCTGCCCGCCGATCTGGTAGCCGCCAACCTTGGTTGGCGGTCCGTGTGTCGACCAAGGTCGACACCTACCGGATTCCGGGGAACCGATGCCCCGGTAGGCGTCAACCGTTCCCGGGGAACGCCTGCCGCAGCTCGTCCACCAGCACCCGCTGGTTCTCCGAGTAGTCGATCGGCACCGATACCAGGTGCACCCCACCCTCGTTGAACGCCGCCTCCAGCGTCGGGATGAACTGCTCGATGGCCGTCACCTCATGCCCCTTGCAGCCATAGGCTTCCGCATACTTCACGAAATCCGGGTTACTGAACGTCATGCCGTAGTCGGTGAAGCCATCCACCGCCTGCTTCCAGCGGATCATCCCGTAGGCGCCGTCGTTGAGGATCAGCACCACCAGGTTCAGGCCCAGCCGACGCGCGGTCTCCAGCTCCTGGCTGTTCATCATGAATCCGCCATCGCCGCACACCGCCAACACCCGCCGCTGCGGGTACAGGATCGAGGCCATGATCGCCGACGGCAGGCCCGCGCCCATCGTCGCCAGCGCGTTGTCCAGCAGCAGCGTATTGGCCACCTGGGTGCGGTAATTGCGCGCAAACCAGATCTTGTACATGCCGTTGTCCAGCGCCACGATGCCGTCCGGCGGCATCACCTGGCGCACGTCGTGCACCAGCCGCTGCGGGGTGAATCCAGCTTCTTCGGCACGGTCGGCCAGATGTTCGAGGATGGTTGCGCGCAGTGGCAGCAGCGCGTCGGCGTTCGGCACCGCGCCTTCGATACGGTCGGCCAGCTGGGTCAGCGAACGGCCGATATCGCCGATCACCTCCACCTGCGGGAAATAGACCTGCTCCACCGCCGCCTGCGAATAGCCGATATGGATCACGGTCGGCCCACCCGGGCGCATCACGAACGGCGGCTTCTCGGTGACCTCGTGGCCGATGGTCACGATCACGTCGGCCTGGTCGATGGCCATGTGCACATAGTCTCGCTCGGTCAGCGCCGCGGTACCCATGTACAGGCCCGAACCACCGGCCACCGCGCCCTTGCCCATCTGCGTGGTGAAGAACGGAATGCCGGCACGCAGCACGAACGCCGACAGCGCTTCGCTGGACTGCGGCCGCGACGCCGCCGAGGCGATCATCAGCAGCGGACGCTTGGCGTTGCGGATGATCTCCGCCGCGCGGTCCAGTGCTTCCGGACTGGCAATGGGACGATCCACCGCGTGCGGCGGAATCAGCGCCACCTCCCCGACCTCATCGGCCGCGATGTCTTCGGGCAGCTCCAGCAGCACCGGGCCCGGGCGCTCTTCCAGCGCGGTACGGAATGCCTCGCGGACGATGGTCGGAATGGTGCGCGCCGAGACAATCTGCCGCGCCTGCTTGGTCAGTGGCTTCATCGTGCTGACGATGTCGACGATCTGGAAGCGTGCCTGCTTGCTGGCGACGATGCCCTTCTGGCCGGTGATCATGATCACCGGCCACGCACCCAGCAGCGCGTAGGCGGCGCCGGTGGTGAAGTTGAGCGCGCCCGGGCCGAGCGTGGCCAGGCACACACCCGGCTTGCCGGTCAGCCGGCCATAGGTGGCCGCCATGAACACGGCCGCCTGTTCGTGGCGGGTGATGACCAGCTCGATGCTGGAATGGCGCAGCGACTCGACCACGTCGAGATTCTCTTCGCCGGGAATACCGAAAATACGCTCGACGCCTTCGTTCTCAAGCGCGGCGACGAGCAGATCTGAACCCTTGGACATTGGAATGCCGTCCTTTTCGCTGGACTGATGATGGATCGTTGCAGGAAGGATGGAAGCTGCGCGTCAACGCTTGTCGAACCACACCGTCTGCGCGTTGACGAATTCGCGGATGCCGAAGTGCGAGAGCTCACGGCCGAAGCCGCTCTTCTTCACGCCACCGATCGGCACGCGCGGGTCAGAGGCGGAGAAACCGTTGACGAACACGCCGCCGGTCTGCAGCCGGCGCGCCAACTGCATGGCCCGTGCGCGGTCGCCGGTCCACAGGTTGCCGCTGAGGCCAAACTCGCTCTGGTTGGCCAGTTCCACCGCATGATCGGCATCACGGGCGCGGCTGATCGAGGCAACCGGACCGAAGGTCTCGGTATCGAAAGCCTGCATGCCCGGCTCCACGTCGGCCAGCACGGTGGGGGCGTAGAACGCGCCCGGGCGATCCAGCTGATGGCCGCCGACCAGCAGCTTCGCGCCCGCGTCCACCGAGGCCCGTACCTGCGCGTCCAGCTGCTCCAGCAGGTCCTGGCGTGCCATCGGGCCGATACGGTTGCCGGCTTCACGGCCGTCGCCGATGGTCAGCGCCTGCACCTTCTGGCAGAACTGCGCCACGAACCGGTCGTAGACCGCGTCTTCGACGATGATGCGCTTGCCGGCGATGCAGACCTGCCCGGTGTTCTGGAAGCGCGAGGCCACGGCGGCATCGACCGCAGCGTCCAGATCGGCATCTGCCAGCACGATGAACGGATCCGAGCCGCCCAGTTCCAGCACCACCTTCTTCAGCGCCTGCCCGGCCTGGGCGGCGATGCTGCGGCCGGCGGCCACGCTGCCAGTCAGGGTGACCGCAGCAATGCGGTCATCGGCGATCGCGCGGCTGGTGCCGTCGCGGCTGATGTTGGCGGCGATGAAGGTGCCTTCCGGCAGGCCTGCGTCGCGCCAGGCGGCGTCAAGCAGCTGCGCGGTACCGACGATGTTCTCGGCCGGCTTCAGCAGGAAGCCGTTGCCGCCCATCAGGATCGGTACCGCCGCGCGCATCACCTGCCAGTACGGGAAGTTCCACGGCATGATGCCCAGCACCACGCCCAGCGGCAGGTAGGAGACGTAAGCCTTGTCGTCGGGCACCTGGGTCGGTTCGTCGCGCAGGAACTGCGCACCGTGGTCGGCGTACCAGTCGCACAGCACGGCGCACTTCTCGATCTCGGCCAGCGACTCGGCCTGGACCTTGCCCATTTCGGCGGTGGCCAGCGCGGCCAGCTTTTCACGGTCACGGCGCAGTACCGCGGCCATCGTACGCAGTACGTCTGCGCGCTGTTCGAGGCTCCTGGCGCTCCAGGCCGCGAAGCCAGCCTGGCCGCGATCCAGGATTGTTTCCAGTTCGGCGTCGGTGGCGAAGGGATGGCTGGCGATCTGCTGGCCGGTGGCCGGATCGCGGGAAATGGCGGTGCTGGGGGCAGCGGACATGCAGGTCTCCTGGTGTCTCGACAACGGGCGGCGGCCCGTCTCCTGCACAGGAATGTGGACCCGATTGGCGGAGGCAACAAGGCGTCTGCTTATCCTGTGACCTGCACTTACCTGCCTGAATGGGGAGCTCTTGGCAGGGCTGCGCCCTGCACCCGCCGAAGCAACAGCAACAGCCGAAGCAACAGCAACAGCTGGTTTCCTGCGGGATGGCGGGGTGGGTCCGGTTGCGGGGGTCGCTGCAAGTACGTCCTTGTAAGCTCGGTCGCCGCATCCATGCGGCTCACGCCCCCGCAACCGGACCCACCCCGCCTTCGACAGTTTTCCGCGATCTGTCGGAGCGGATCCAACTTCAGATGAATTTCGATATCTGACAGATGTGTCGACCAAGGTCGACACCTACCAACAGCCGCCGGAATCTGTCAGAGGCGGGGCGGTGTCGGAGTGCGGGGTGTC
>NZ_JBTMUR010000016.1:0-114948 GCF_054473855.1 Stenotrophomonas genospecies 3 | reverse complement strand
ATCCGCAGATGCATGCTTGACGGTCCCTCCACCCTGGCTCCTACATACCTCGTAGGAGCCGGGAGGAACATACAAGCAAGCTCGACTCTACGGGATGCGCCGGGCTCTGCCCGGCGACGTCTCCCGGTAGTGCCGGCCGCTGGCCGGCATTCCGCTACCCCAACGGCACATGAGGCTGCCGGCCAACGGCCGGCATGACCCACCGGGCTTCGATCGGGCTTCTGCTAAAATCCGGGGTCCATGTCGCGTACCTCATACCCCGCCCCGCCGCTGCCGCGCGCCGGCCAGCTCCGCGCCTGGTGGCGCGCCCCCGCATCGCCGACCGCCCTGGCCTGGTACCTGGCCCAGGCCGCGCGTGCGCACGACGCCCCGCTGCTGGTGATCGCCCGTGACAACCACGGTGCCAACCAGCTCGAAGCCGACCTGCAGACCCTGCTCGGCGGTGACCCGGCCCTGCCGGTGGTGGCCTTCCCGGACTGGGAAACCCTGCCCTACGACCGCTTCAGCCCGCATCCGGACATCATTTCTCAGCGACTGTCCGCCCTGCACCGCCTGCCCACGCTGAAGCGCGGCCTGGTGATCGTGCCGGTGCAGACCCTGCTGCAGCAGCTGGCCCCGCGCAGCTACGTGATCGGTGGCAGCTTCGACCTGAAGGTCGGCCAGCGCCTGGATCTGGAAGCCGAGAAGCGTCGCCTGGAAAGTGCTGGTTACCGCAACGTCCCGCAGGTGATGGACCCGGGTGACTTCGCCGTGCGCGGCGGCCTGCTCGATGTGTTCCCGATGGGCGCCGACGAGCCGCTGCGGGTGGAGCTGCTGGACGAGGACATCGACTCGATCCGTGCCTTCGACCCGGAAAGCCAGCGCTCGCTGGACAAGGTCGAGGCGGTGCACATGCTGCCGGGCCGCGAAGTACCGATGGACGAAGCCAGCATCGCCCGCGTGCTGGCCACGCTGCGCGAACGCTTCGATGTCGATACCCGGCGCAGCGCGCTGTACCAGGATCTGAAGTCCGGGCTGGCCCCGGCCGGCGTCGAGTACTACCTGCCGCTGTTCTTCGAACGCACCGCGACCCTGTTCGACTACCTGCCCGACGGCAGCCTGCCGGTGGTCTGCGCCGGTGCCGGCGAAGCCGCCGAGGCGTTCTGGGCGCAGACCGGCGAGCGTTACGAGCAGCGCCGCCACGATGTGGAACGGCCGCTGCTGCCGCCGTCGGCGCTGTATCTGTCGCCGGAGCTGCTGCGCGAGCGTCTGAACGATGCCCCGCGCATCGAAGTGTGGTCGGCTGACCACGCGCGCATCGCCGATGCCCATGCGTTGGGCGACCAGCCGCTGCCGCCGCTGCCGGTGGCCGCGCGCGAGGCCCCCGCTGGCGACGCGCTGAAATCCTTCCTCGGCCATTATCCGGGCCGGGTGCTGATTGCCGCCGATTCGCCCGGGCGTCGCGAGGCGCTGCTGGAAGTGTTGCAGGCCGCCGAGCTGAAGCCGCCGGTGGTGGCCGACCTGCCCAGCTTCCTCGCCGACGATGCGCGCTTCGCGATCGCGGTGGCACCGCTGGAGGATGGCTTCGCACTGGACGATCCGCGCATCGCGGTGCTGACCGAGCGCCAGCTGTTCCCCGAGCGCGCCGGCAGCACCCGCCGCACGCGCCGTGCCGGCCGCGAGCCGGAAGCGATCATCCGCGACCTCGGCGAACTGACCGAGGGTGCGCCGATCGTGCACGAGGACCATGGCGTCGGCCGCTACCGCGGCCTGATTGCGATGGACGTCGGCGGCATGCCCGGCGAGTTCCTGGAAATCGAATATGCCAAGGGTGACCGCCTGTATGTGCCGGTCGCCCAGCTGCACCTGATCAGCCGCTACTCCGGCGCTTCGGCGGAAACCGCGCCGCTGCATTCGCTGGGCGGCGAACAGTGGAGCAAGGCCAAGCGCAAGGCCGCCGAGAAGGTGCGCGACGTGGCTGCAGAGCTGCTGGAGATCCAGGCCCGCCGCCAGGCCCGTGCTGGTCTGGCGCTGCAGGTGGACCGCGCGATGTACGAGCCGTTCGCGGCCGGTTTCCCGTTCGAGGAAACGCCGGACCAGCTGGCCGCGATCGACGCCACCCTGCGCGACCTGGCCAGCAGCCAGCCAATGGACCGCGTGGTCTGCGGCGACGTCGGCTTCGGCAAGACCGAGGTGGCGGTGCGTGCCGCGTTCGCCGCCGCCAGTGCCGGCAAGCAGGTGGCCGTGCTGGTGCCGACCACGCTGCTGGCCGAACAGCACTACCGCAACTTCCGCGACCGTTTCGCCGATTACCCGCTGAGGGTCGAGGTGCTGTCGCGCTTCAAGACCACCAAGGAAATCAAGGCCGAGCTGGAGAAGGTCGCCGCCGGCACCATCGACGTCATCGTCGGTACCCATCGCCTGCTGCAGCCGGACGTGAAGTTCAAGGACCTGGGCATGGTCATCGTCGACGAGGAACAGCGCTTCGGCGTGCGCCAGAAGGAAGCGCTGAAGGCGCTGCGCGCCAACGTGCACCTGCTGACCCTGACCGCCACGCCGATCCCGCGCACGCTGAACATGGCCATGGCCGGCCTGCGCGACCTGTCGATCATCGCCACGCCGCCGCCGAACCGGCTGGCGGTGCAGACCTTCATCACCCAGTGGGACAACGCGCTGCTGCGCGAAGCCTTCCAGCGCGAGCTGGCACGCGGCGGCCAGCTGTACTTCCTGCACAACGACGTGGAAAGCATCGGCCGCATGCAGCGCGAGCTGTCCGAGCTGGTGCCCGAGGCGCGCATCGGCATCGCCCACGGGCAGATGCCCGAGCGCGAGCTGGAAAAGGTGATGCTGGATTTCCAGAAGCAGCGCTTCAACGTACTGCTGTCGACCACGATCATCGAGTCGGGCATCGACATCCCCAACGCCAACACCATCATCATCAACCGCGCCGACCGCTTCGGCCTGGCCCAGCTGCACCAGCTGCGTGGCCGGGTCGGTCGTTCGCACCACCGCGCCTACGCCTACCTGGTGGCGCCCGACCGCCGCTCGATCACCCCGGATGCGGAAAAGCGCCTGGAAGCGATCGCGTCGATGGACGAACTCGGCGCCGGCTTCACCCTGGCCACGCACGATCTGGAAATCCGCGGTGCCGGTGAACTGCTGGGCGAGGACCAGAGCGGGCAGATGGCCGAGGTTGGCTTCAGTCTGTACACCGAACTGCTGGAGCGCGCGGTGCGCAGCATCAAGCAGGGCAAGCTGCCCGACCTGGATGCCGGCGAGGAAGCGCGCGGTGCCGAGGTCGAGCTGCATGTGCCGGCGCTGATTCCGGAAGACTACCTGCCGGACGTGCACACCCGCCTGACCCTGTACAAGCGCATTTCCAGCGCGCGCGACAGTGATGCGCTGCGCGAACTGCAGGTGGAGATGATCGACCGCTTCGGCCTGCTGCCGGATGCGGCCAAGCACCTGTTCGCCATCGCCGAGCTGAAGCTGAAGGCCAACACCCTCGGCATCCGCAAGCTGGACCTGGGCGAGAACGGTGGCCGCATCGTGTTCGAGTCCAAGCCGAACATCGACCCGATGGCGGTGATCCAGCTGATCCAGAAACAACCCAATCTCTACGCCATGGAAGGGCCTGACAAGCTGCGCATCAAGCACCCGCTGCCGTTGCCGGAAGACCGCTTCAATGCGGCCCGCGCCCTTCTGACCACCCTCGCCCCGGGTTGATCGCCCCCGAATACCCCGCACCGGTCCCCACCCGGTGCGGGCGGATGACCATGTTTCCTGACGCCGTACCCGCCCCCGACCTGCTGCACGCGCAGGCCTGCCTGATCGATGCCCTCTCGATGTCGCTGCAGATGCGCGACGCCTACACCCGCCACCACTGCGACCGCGTCGGACTGCTCGCGCAGCGCCTGGCCACGCACTGCGATCTCGATGACGATGCCTGCTCGCAGATCGGCCTGGCCGCGCGCTTCCATGACATCGGCAAGATCGGCATCCCCGACGATGTACTGCTGACACCGCGCCGGCACACCGACGAGGAACGCGCGATCATGCGCGAGCATCCGGTGCGCGGCGAACACATCTTCCTGGCCACCGGCCGCAGCGATGCGGCACCGGTCGCGCGGCTGATTCGCGCCCACCATGAAGCGTTCGATGGCAGCGGCTATCCCGACGGCCTGCGTGGCGAGAGCATTCCGCTGGGCTCACGCATCGTCACCGTTGCGGATGCCTACGATGCCATGACCAGCGTGCGCCCCTACCGCGCAGCGATGGAACGCGAGACTGCGTTGCGCATCATCGACGAGCAGTCCGGCGGCCTGATCGATCCCTATGTGCTGCAGCGCTTCCATCGCATGCTGGCGCAGGAACCAGCGCTGGCCTGAGATCCGCCGGGCATGGCCCGGCGCCTCCGATCAGACAAACAAAAGGCCCGGCATTCGCCGGGCCTTCTGCATCACGCATCACGTGCGATCGATTACCAGATCACCACGCGCTTGTCGTCGGCACGCACCATCGCGTCGCCGGCCTTGCACTGGAACGCAGCGGCATACGACGGCATGTTCGACGGCGCGCCGTTGGCACGGAAGTTGGCCGGGGCATGCGGGTCGGTGTTCAGGCGGACGCGCAGCTCACCATCGGTGAAGTTGCGGCGCCACACGGTGGCCCAGTTCATGAAGAAGCGCTGGTCCTGGCTGTGGCCGTCGACTTCCACGTTCGCCTTCGGATCTTCCTTCAGCGCCATCTGCAGCGCGTCATAGGCCACGGTCAAGCCGCCCAGGTCGCCGATGTTCTCGCCCAGGGTCAGCTTGCCCTTCACGAACACGCCCGGCACCGATTCATAGCCATCGAACTGCGCGACCAGCTGGTCGGTACGTTCGGTGAAGGCCTTGCGGTCGGCGTCGGTCCACCAGTTGTCGAAGTTGCCGTTGGCAGCGAACTGGCTGCCCGAGTCGTCGTAGCCGTGCATCATCTCGTGGCCGATGACGGCACCGATGCCGCCGTAGTTCAGCGCCGGATCGGCCTTGGCGTCGAAGAACGGCGCCTGCAGGATGGCGGCCGGGAACACGATCTCGTTCTTGGTGGCGTTGTAGTAGGCGTTGACGGTCTGCGGGGTCATGCCCCACTCGGTCTTGTCCACCGGCTTGCCGATCTTGTCCAGCATGTAGCGATAGTTGAACGCGCGCGCAGCCTGCATGTTGCCCAGGTAGCTGTCACCGTTGGTCTGCAGGTCCGTCCACTCACGCCACTTGTCCGGGTAGCCGATCTTCGGGGTGAAGCTGGCCCACTTCTCCAGCGCCTTCTTCCTGGTCTCTTCGCCCATCCACGGCAGCTGCTCCAGGCGCGCCTTCAGCGCCACCGAGAGGTTCTCCACCAGGTGCTGCATGGCCACCTTGGATTCGGCCGGGAACACGGCGTCGACGTACAGCTGGCCCAGGGCTTCACCCATGCCGCCGTTGACCGACTCCAGCACGCGCTTCCAGCGCGGCTGCATTTCCTTCTGGCCACGCAGGGTGGTGCCATAGAAATCGAAGTTGGCCTTCTCGAACTGGCTGCTCAGGTACGGCGAGGCGTCGTCGATGGTGTGGAAGCGCAGATAGGCCTGCCAGGTGCTGGCCGGCACGTCGGCGAGCATCTTGTCCATTTCACCGAAGAAGCCCGGCTGCGCCAGCGAGAACTTCTGCGCGGCCGGCACCTTCAGGGTGTCGAACAGCGCGGTCCAGCTGAAGTTCGGGGTCAGCTTGTCGGCGTCGGCCGCGCTGAGCGGGTTGTAGCGCTTGGCCGGGTCACGCATCTCGATGCGCGACATCGAGGCCTTGGCCAGGCGGGTTTCGAAGGCCATCACGGCCTTGGCCTGCTCGGCAGCCTGCGCCGCGTCCACGCCGGACAGCGTCAGCACCTGCGCGATGTAGGCCACGTAGGCGTCGCGGATCTTGGCCTGCGCGTCATCGAAGTAGTAGCCCTTCTCCGGCAGGCCCAGGCCGCCCTGGCCGACGTAGGCGATGACGTTGGCCGAATCCTTGTAGTCGGCATTGGCGAACAGCGAGAACAGCACGCCCTTGCCCTCGGCCTGGCTGTCGCGCAGGTACTGGGTGATGGCGGCGGTATCGTTCAGCGCGGTGATCTTGTCCAGCTGCGGCTGCAGCGGCGCCAGGCCGGCGGCTTCGATCTTGGCTTCATCGTTGCCGGTCTTCCAGATGTCGCCGATCTTGGCTTCCACCGAGCCGGCCTTGGCCTGGCTGGCCGCGGCCTGCTGCACCAGTGCGTGCTGCACTTCCAGCGAGCGCTCGCGCAGGATCTCGAAGCTGCCCCAGGTGGTCTGGTCGCCCGGCACCGGGTTGGCCTTCAGCCACTTGCTGTTGACGAAGCCGTTGAGGTCGGTACAGGCCGAGATGGACGGATCCAGGTCGGCGCTGTTGAGCGAGATCAGCGGCGTCTTGATCTGCGACAGGTCGAAGGCCGGCTTGGCGTCGGCGCTGGCCGCCGGCGCGGTTTCATTCTTGCCACAGGCCGCCAGCGAGGCAGCGATGGCGATGGTCAGGCCCAGCGGGACCAGGTTGCGGACGTTCATGAGGCTCTCCTGCGGGTAATTTCACAGGGTAGCCGGGGAGGCCTGCGGTGGGACCGGCCAAAGGTCACAGGACGCGCTTATGTAGAGTCGAGCCATGCTCGACTGCTCTCCGTTCCGGGTTTATTGTCCTTGCGGCAAGAGGCCAACAGCATTCGAGCATGGCTCGACTCTACAAAAAGCGAAGGCCGGCTTGCGCCGGCCTTCTGTTTTATTTCGCCTTGCCCTGGTTGGCCACGGCTTCAGCGGCCTTGCGCGCTGCTTCCGGGTCGCCCAGGTAGCGGAACGACTTCACCGTCAGGTCGTCGTTCAGTTCGAACAGCAGCGGGATGCCGGTCGGGATGTTCAGCTCGAGGATTTCCTCGCGCGAGACGTTGTTGAGGTACTTGTACAGCGCGCGCAGCGAATTGCCGTGGGCGGTGACCAGCACGGTCTTGCCGTCCTTCAATTGCGGCGCGATGGCGTCGTGCCAGTACGGCAGCACGCGGTCCAGCGTGGTGGCCAGTGATTCGGTACCCGGCAGCGCGTTGCGGTCCAGGCCAGCGTAGCGACGGTCATGGATCGGGTGGCCCGGATCCTCCAGGTCCATGGCCGGCGGCGGGATGTCATACGAACGACGCCACACCTTGACCTGGTCCTCGCCGTGCTTGGCGGCGGTCTCGGCCTTGTCCAGGCCCTGCAGGCCGCCGTAATGGCGTTCGTTGAGGCGCCATGACTTGTTCACCGGCAGCCAGTCCTGCTCCAGCTCGGCCAGCGCACCCTGCAGGGTGTGGATGGCACGCTTCAGCACGGAGGTGTGGGCGACGTCGAACTGCAGGCCTTCCTCGCGCATCAGGCGACCCGCGGCGGCCGCTTCCCGGCGCCCCTGCTCGGTCAGGTCGACATCGACCCAGCCGGTGAAGCGATTGTCCAGGTTCCACTGGCTCTGGCCATGGCGCAACAGTACGAGTTTACGGGTCACTGCAGGGTCTCCAACGCGAGGAAAGGCAGGCCGCCATTGTAGCCCCGGGCGCCGCTCACCGGGCCGTGGCACCGCGCATGCGATGCTGTGACCAATGAATACGGTGATCGACCCCGGGCGCTGGGAAGGCAGCGTCGCTGCGGCACGCAAGCAGCAGATCCAGCTGGCTGGCCGCGTGGAGCGCCAGGACCGGCTGCCACGCAACGTGCGCTGGCTGGCCGGGCTGGATGTCGGCTTCGAGGACGATGGCGCCATCACCCGCGCCGCGGCGGTACTGCTGGACGCAGAAACGCTGCAGCCCGTGGCGCAGGAGATCGCGCGCATCCCCACGGTGATGCCCTATATCCCCGGCCTGCTCAGCTTCCGCGAGCTGCCGGCATTGCTGGCCGCACTCGCGCTGCTGCCACGCACGCCGGACCTGGTGTTCGTCGATGGCCATGGCATCAGCCACCCGCGCCGGCTGGGGGTGGCCGCTCACCTCGGTGTGGTCACCGACCTGCCAAGCATCGGCGTCGCCAAGTCGAAACTGGTGGGCCGGTTCGTCGAACCGGGCGCCGAGGCCGGTGCGCATACGCCGCTGCTGGATGGCGATGAGCAACTGGGCTGGGTGCTGCGCAGCAAGCTGCGCTGCAAACCGCTGTTCGTGGCCGGTGGCCATCGGGTCAGTGCAGATACCGCGCTGGACTGGGTACGGCGCACGCTGCGCGGTTACCGGCTGCCGGAGCCGACGCGGCTGGCAGACCGGCTGGCCTCGCGACGGGACGAATAGCCACCGCGGGCACCACCCGGCACGGCCCTCAATTTCAATCAACGATGCACGTGACCGCGATGGCCCTGCGCGTCCTCGCCGTGGTCATGGCCTTCATGGCCCTCGTGCTCGCCGCCCTTGGCCGGCGCCGGCTCACCACAGGCTTCGCCGCAGTGGTCCGCTTCGATCTGCAGTGTCACGTGCTCGATGCCGAAGTCATCGTGCAGGCGCCCGCCCAGATCACGACGCAGCGCATCGGCATCGGTGCCGTCGCGCATCACGATGTGCGCGGTCAGCGCCGGGGTGCTGGAGGCCAGCGCCCACACATGCAGGTCATGCACGTCCAGTACCGCAGCGTGGCCGGACAGGCTGTCGCGCACCTTGGCCACGTCCATGCCCTTGGGCACGCCTTCCAGCAGCACGTTGATCGCTTCGCGCATCAGCACATAGGTGCGCGGCAGTACCCACAGGCCGATCAGCACCGCCAGGATCGGGTCGATCGGCTTCCAGCCGGTCCACTTGATCAACAGCGCGCCAGCAATCACGGCCACCGAGCCGAGCATGTCTGCCCACACTTCCAGGTAGGCACCCTTCACGTTGAGGCTCTCGCCGCTGCCAGCCTGCAGCAGGCGCATCGAGATCAGGTTGATGACCAGGCCCGCCGCGGCAATCACCAGCATGCCCGACGAGGCAATCTCCTGCGGCTCGCGGAAACGTCCAATGGCCTCCCACAGGATATAGCCGGCGACCACGAACAGCATCGCGCCATTGATCATCGCGCCCAGCGCTTCCAGGCGTGCATAGCCGTAGGTGCGGCGCGCGTCCGGCGGGCGCCGGCTCAGCCGCACCGCGACCAGCGCGATCATCAGCGCTAAAGCGTCGGTAGCCATGTGCGCCGCGTCGGACAGCAGCGCCAGGCTGTTGGTCCAGAACGCGCCCACCACCTCGACGACGAGGAAGGTGGAGGTCAGGCCGAGCGCCCACCACAAGGGTTTCTCGTGGCGGATCTCGGATGGCAGGTGATCGTGGTCGTGGCCCATGGCAACAGCTCCTTTGCGATGGGAGGCAGGCTACGCCGGAGGGCGTTGGGAAACTATCACGGTGTTTATAACATTGCAGGCCACGCGGTCCCTCACCGGGCATGGCCCGGCGCTACCGGAGCGCGGCCGGCAACGCCAGGCCACGCCTGGCGGACGCAGCGGACCGACGTCCGCCTGCGGTCAGAACCCGAAGCGCAGGCTGGCCCAGTACGCGCGGCCCGGCTCGTTGTAGGTCGCCGCGCCGGCATCGCTGCTGTTGGCCTCGCGGAACAGGCGCTTGTCGGCCAGGTTGTTCACGCCGAAACCGAAGCTGACCGTCTCGGTCACCTTGTAGCGCGCGCTCACGCCCCAGATGTTGTACGCACCACGGTCCTGCAGCGCGATCGACGGATCGCAGGTGCCGGTGCAGCGCGGATCATTGTTGATGTTGGTGGTGGCCGGCTTCTGCTTGCCGTAGAAGGTGCCGGTCAGCAGCACCGACAGCTTGTCGGTGGCCTGCCAGTCCAGCATCGTGTTGACGGTGTACTTCGGAATTACCGACAGCGGCTGGCCGGTGCTCTTGTTCTCGTTCTCCACCATGTAGGTGAAGTTGTTGCTCCACTTCAGGCGGTTGCCCTGCTCGCCCAGCAGCGGGACCACCAGGTTGCCTTCCAGACCCTGCACGATCGCCTTGGGTGCGTTCTCCCAGCGGAAGATGCGGCCCTTGGTGTCGGCGGTCAGCCCGATCTGGTTGTACCCGGCCTGGATCTTGTCCTTGTAGTCGTTGTGGAAGTAGGTCAACGACGCTTGCCAGCCGCTCTGCGGTGCCCACTCGATACCCAGTTCCTTGTTCAGGCTGGTTTCCGCCTTCAGGTCCGAGTTGCCGCGCATGTAGCAGCCGGCGCCCAGGCTCGGCAGTGCATTCGGGCAGCCATTGCCCCGGGTGTAATACAGATAGTCCGGATTCGACTGGTACAGGTTCGGCGCCTTGAATGCACGGGCGATACCGCCCTTCACCACCCAGTCGCTGTTGATGCGGAACTGCGCGTTGAGGCTGGGGCTGGTGTTGTTGCCGAACTGGCTGTGGTGGTCGAAGCGCAGGCCCGGGGTGACGATCCAGCGCTCGCCCAGGTAGATGTTGTCTTCCACGAACACGGCGGTGGTCTGCGCGTCGGACTTGCCGCGTGCGCGATCGGCCGACAGCCCCGGGATGCCGCCGCCGCTGCTGCTGGACTGGCTCATCGAGTACGGGTCGGTCAGGCGGCTGTCCAGGTATTCAAAGCCCAGCGTCCAGATGTTCTCGGCACCACCCAGCGTGGTCGGGAAACTGACTTCGCCGTCCAGCTGGTAGTTGCGCAGGCGCGAGGTCGACCAGTCGGTGCCGTTGAAGCTGCCCTCCGGGCCACCGGCCAGGCCTTCGTTGATGCGCGAGTTGTTCACCGCCTCCACTGCAGCCGTTACCCGCGAGGTCACATCACCCCAGCGGCCGCGATGGGTGATCGCTCCGGTGTTGCGATACATGCGGTTGGTCTCGGCCTGCTGCTCGGCCAACGCCCCCAGATCGATCGGTGTCGAGGTACCGGTGGTGCTGACCGCGCGGTCGCCAGCATAGATGTTGCCCTGGCGACTGGTGCCGGCTTCGAATTCGACCACCTGGTTGGCGGTCACGTCCCAGCGCAGCAGCGCGTTGACATCGCGGTTCTTGACGCCCTCGCGACCGGCCGGCGGCACCGCGTTCGGATTCGTCGCGAAGTCACGATTGAGTTCCAGCGAATCGGCGTCGGTCTTGTTGAGATTGCCGTACAGGCGGAACGACAGGGTGTCGGTCATCGGCCCGCTCAGCTGCAGGCCGACGCGCTCGCTGCCGCCTTCGGCGCTGTGCTCGGGCACCAGGCCATACAGGTCGACCGCGCCGGTCAGGTCGCCGGTCGGGCGCTTGGTGATGATGTTGACCACGCCACCGGAAGCACCCGAGCCATAACGTGCCGCTGCAGGGCCACGCAGCACTTCGATGCGCTCGATCATTTCCGCCGGCACCCAGTTGGTATCGCCGCGGGTATTGCGCTCACCGCTGCGGCCCATGCGCACGGCATCACGCGCACCGATGCGCTTGCCGTCGACCAGGATCAGGGTGTTTTCCGGGCCCATGCCACGCAGATCGATCTGGCGGTTGTTGCCGTACTGGCCCGAGGCACTGTTGCCGGTCAGGTTGACGCCGGGCATGGTGCGCAGCAGCTCGGCGATGTCGTTGGCCGGCGGGCGCCTGGCGATGTCCTCTGCGGTGATGGTGGAGGTACCCAGGGCCTGGCGCGCGATCTGCGAGGCGGTGACGTGCACCGTGTCGATATCGGTGGCGTCGGTTTCGGCGTGGGCGGTCAGAGCGCTGCCGGCCAGCAGGGCGGCAACGGCAAGCGCCAGCGGGCGCGGCGAAAGGACAACGGCAGGGGACATGATCAGGACCTTCTGGCAGGGCTACGGGCCCTCTGGCAAAGGGCTTGAGGCAACGACGAGGGGGAGGCGGAGCAGTCCTGCAGCAGGCACCTGCAGCCCGTTCCGTGCGCGCATTCTCCCATCAATGCGATTGATTCTCAAATGCGTTCACTCATTGCCGCAGCGGCGCCGATGTGGTTTGCGCACCGTGCAACCCTGCACCGCGCGTAAACTGGCCGGCTAACCCGCCATCAACCGTATGCCGCCGCGGCCGATACCCGTGGTTTGCCGTACGCAGTCAGAGATCGACGTGGAACCACCCCAATTGGACGATGCCAGCCAGCCGCTGGCCGAGGCCTGGCAGCAGTGCCTGCTGCAGGCCGGCCCTGCCGCCACCGCGCTGCTCAAGGCCGCTGCTACCGATGCCCCACCCGCGCTGGCCCAGCGCTTTTACGAAGTACTGCTGCAGGACACCCGTGCGCGCCGTTTCCTGTCCCACGACCAGGTCAAGCAGCGCCTGCAGCCGGCCATGCAGCGCTGGCTGGCGCAGCTGCTGACCACTGATGCCAGCGGCATCGCCAACACCGTGGCCTCACAGCGGATCATCGGCGACGTGCACGCCCGCGTCGGCATTCCGGTCGACCTGGTTACCCGCGGTGCGCGTGTGCTCAAGCACGAACTGTTCGTGCGCCTGCGCGACGATGCACCGGACAGCGACACCGCATTTGCCGCCATCGACTGCCTCAGCGCGATCATGGATATCGCCATGGAAGGCATGACCCTGGCCTACACCCACGCGCGCGAGCGCTCCACCCGTGCCGACGCCGCCTACCGGCTGTTCTCGCTGGTACAGAACGTTGGTACCGAACGCGAGCGCCAGCGCGCACTGCTGCTGGACTGGGAAAACGCCCTGCTCTACGCGTTGGCCGGCCACGTGCAGGCCAGCGACAACGCCAGCCTGGCTACCTCGGAGTTCGGCCTGTGGTTCACCCACAAGGGCATCCCCAGCTTCGGCGAAAGCAGCGAAACGCAGCAGGTGGGCCAGTTGATGGCCCGCATTGATGGCCACCTGCAGCGCGCGAGCGGCGATGCTCCGGCGCAGCGGCTGGCGGTGCTGCCGGCCATCCGCGAGGACCTGGCCGCCATCCGCACCCTGATGACACTGCTGTTCGAGCGCATCGGCGAACTGGATGCCGGCAGCGACGCGCTGACCAACCTGCTCAACCGTCGCTTCCTGCCCACCGTGCTGCGCCGGGAAATCGAGCTGGCCACACGCAACCGCACACCATTCTCGCTGCTGCTGCTCGACCTGGATCACTTCAAGGCGATCAACGATGGCCACGGCCACGATGCCGGCGACCGCGCGTTGCAGCACGTCGCCGGCCTGCTCGGCCAGCTCACGCGCGGCAGCGACTACCTGTTCCGCTATGGCGGCGAAGAATTCGTGGTGGTACTGGTGGCTGCCAGCGAATCGCAGGCGACCGTGATCGCCGAGAGCCTGCGGCGGCAGATCGCACAGTCGCCGGTGGCACTGGCCAACGGCCAGGTGCTGGCACTGACCGCCAGCATCGGCGTGGCCGGCCACGACGGCCATCCGGACTACGAGCGGCTGATGGCCCGTGCCGACGCGGCAATGTACGAGGCCAAGCGCAGCGGCCGCAACCGCGTGGTGGTGGCCAGTGCGGACCTGCAGGAAGCGCCGGGACGGCGCGCACTGCAGCGATGACGGCAGGACAGGTAGAGTCGACCGCGGGTCGACTATCGCGCGCACCGCGGGGTTTTTCGCACGCAGGGCGAAGAGCAGTCGACTGACAGTCGACTCTACTGACAGCCGGCACTACCGATACGGCCGCCGGCCGCTGCTTTCACCGCCACCACCCGCCACGCTGCCCACCAGAGCAGCGCCAGCAACGCGATGCCCGCCCCCAACAGGCATACCGCCGGCCAGCCATGGCGCGCCTGCATCCAGGGCCCGGCCGCTGCACCGGCACCACTGCCCACCGCATAGAACAGCATGTACAAAGCCACCAGGCGTCCATGCTGTTCAGCCGGCGCGCGCAGCAGCAATGCCTGGTTTGATACGTGCAGTGCCTGCCCACCCAGGTCGAGCACAATCACGCCCAACAGCAGCAACGACAGCGACTGCGGCAGGCCCAGCAAGGGCCACCACGCAACCAGCATCAACAACAGCGCACCGACGCTGACAGGATGCGCGAAACCACTGTCCATCCAGTGCCCTACCCGCGCCGCCAGCAGCGCACCGATCACCCCGGCCAGGCCCAGTGCACCGATGGCGGCGGTCGACCAATGCAGCGGTGGCGCCGAGAGCGGCAAGGGTGCCGCCGCCCAGAACACATTGAGGCCGGCAAACAGCAGCAGTGCCAGCGGCCCACGCTCGCGCAACGTTCGATCGCGGCGCAGCATGCCCAGCATCGAGCCCAGCAGCTCGCGCCAGCGTGGGGGAACCGACGGCACCGGTACTGGGGGCAGGCGCCGCCACAGCAGCGCCGCCAACCCCGCCATCACCATCGCTGACAACAGGTAGACCATCTGCCAGCCAAAGGCCGCCGCCACCGTACCGGACACCACGCGCGCCAGCAGCAGGCCGATGAACACGCCGCCCTGCACCACACCGACCACGCGACCGCGCTGCTCGGGCGGTGCCAGCATGGCGGTATAGGCGATCAGGCCCTGGGTCAGCGCCGTGCCCAGCAAGCCGGCCAGCAGCATGCCCGACAACAGCCAGCCCGCCGTGCGTGACGCTGCCAGCCACAGCAGCGCCAGCACCAATGCGATCAACTGCAGCCGCAGCAGGCGTCGCCGGTCACCACGGTCCGCCAGCGGCAGCAGGCCAAGCAACGCCAGCACGCTACCGGCCTGGGTAGCAGCCAGCACCGCGCCGGCCACGGCCCGGTCCAGCGCAAAGGCGCGTGCAAGCTGATCCAGCAGCGGCTGTGCGTAGTAGACGTTGGCGACGCTGGCGCCGGCGGCAACCGCAAGCAGGACCAGCAGTGGGCGGGGAAGCGATGTGGCACTCATGACGTGGTTGCAATTTGAAACTTGATGCAGGCTACTGCCATTGGTTTTAAACTGCAACCACATCAGAGAGGTCCACCATGCACGCCGACAGCCCCTGCCCCGTCGCCCGCAGCGCCGATCTGCTCGGTGATCGTTGGGCGCTGCTGGTCATCCGTGATGCCTTCGATGGCGTCACCCGTTTCGGTGATTTCCAGCGCAGCCTCGGCGCGGCCCGCAACATCCTCAGCGACCGCCTGCGCCGGCTGGTAGAGGCCGGCGTCCTGCAGCTGCAGCCGGCCTCCGATGGATCGGCCTACCAGGAATACGTGCTCACCGCCGCTGGCCAGGAACTGTTCCCGCTGCTGGTCGCGCTGCGCCAATGGGGTGAACGCCATCGCTTCGAGGCCGGTGAAGCCCATTCACAGCTGATCGAATCGGCGACGCGGCGGCCGCTGCCCTACATGCAGCCGCGCGGGCGCGACGGCCAGCCACTTCAGCCCACCGCCACCCGCGTGCGCAAGTTCAGGGACGGCGGGCGCGACACCTGATCCGCCCATTCGCGCACACCGACGAACACCCGCGCCGGTTAGCATCGGGTCTTTCCGCCACTGGATGCCGCCGATGTCGCGCGATCGCCCTTCCCTGCTGACCGCCCTGCTGTTGCCGCTGCTGGCCTGCGCCACAGCAACCACGCAGGCCCGCGAGGTTGCCGCGCCCGCCGACCACGTGCAGGCCGATGGCCCCTATGTGTTCCGCCAGGGCGACCAGCTGCAGGCCAAATGGATATGCGACGACAAGGTCGAGTCGCACACGCTTGCCACGCAGGCCGCAGGTACCGACATCGCCCCGCGCTGCGGCTACGAGCACACGGTGCACGTGGCTGCCCCGAATGCGCCTTCGGTTTCCGTGCTGCCGGCCGTGCCGCGCATCGTTGCGCTGTCCGACATCCATGGCCAGTACGGGCTGCTGGTGCGCCTGCTGCGCGCCCACCAGGTCATCGATGCCCAGGATCGCTGGGCGCTGGGCAAGGACACGCTGGTCATCGCCGGCGATGTGTTCGACCGCGGCCCGCAGGTGACCGAGGCCTTCTGGCTGCTGTATGGCCTGCAGCAGCAGGCGGCCGCCGCCGGCGGCGCGGTGCACTTCGTGCTCGGCAACCACGAAACCATGGTGCTGTACGACGACCTGCGCTACGTCAACCCGAAGTACCTGCGCAGCGCGCAGCTGCTAGGCCGCAGCTACCCGCAGCTGTACGGTGCCGATTCGGTGATCGGGCAGTGGCTGCGCACCCGCCCGGTGCTGCTGAAGATCGGCGACACCCTGTTCCTGCACGGCGGCATTTCGCCCGAGGCAGTGCAGCTGGCGCTGGACCCGGCGCGCACCAATGCGGCCTACCAGGCGTCACTGGGCCTGCCAAAGGCCGAAGTAAAGGCCGACCCGGCCACCGCACCGCTGTATGACGGCAAGACCAGCCCGATCTGGTACCGCGGCTACTTCGATGGCCGCCTCGACACCGCGGGGGTGCAGACCGTACTCGACCGCCTGCAGCTCAAACGCATCGTGGTCGGCCACACCTCGATGCCACACGTCAGCAGCTTCCATGGCGACCGCGTGATCGCCATCGACAGCAGCATCAAGAACGGCGAGAACGGCGAACTGCTGTTCATCGAGGATGGCAGGCTCAGCCGTGGCCTGCTGGATGGCTCGCGGGTGCCGTTGGCGCCGGGTGAGCCGGGCCTGCAGGACTGAATGAAGGGACAGCGCGACGGCACCGGGCGGCGGCGGCGCGCTCCACCTTCACCCGGTTTGCGGCTACCCTCGGCAGCCGAGAGAGGCCCACCCCGTCCATCCGGTGGGCCTGACCGTTACAGGAGCCCCCGCGCATGCGCGTTCTGATTGCTGAAGACGACCCGGATATCGCCTCCGGCCTGTGCGCCTCGCTGCGCCGGCAGGGGCACGTGGTTGACCACGTCGACAACGGCGCGCACGCCGACGCGGCACTGGGCTCGACCCAGTACGCATTGCTGGTGCTGGACCTGGGCCTGCCTCAGCTGGATGGCCGCGACGTGCTGCAGCGCCTGCGCCAGCGCGGCGATGGCCTGGCGGTACTGGTGGTGACCGCCCGCGACGGCCTGGCCGAGCGCGTGCGCGTGCTCGACCTGGGCGCCGATGACTACCTGGTCAAGCCGTTCGCGCTGGACGAGTTCGAAGCACGCGTGCGTGCGCAGCTGCGGCGGGTCACCAGCAATGGCAACCCGGACCTGCGCATCGGCCGCCTGCGTATCGATCTGGCCGGGCACCGGGTGTGGATCGACGACCAGTCGCTGGAACTGACCGCGCGCGAGTTCGGCCTGCTGTCGGCACTGGCGGTACGCGCCGAGCGCATCGTGTCGCGCGCGCAACTGGTGGAAGCGCTGTGCGACTGGGGCCAGGACCTCACAGACAACGGCCTGGACATCGCCCTGCACCGCCTGCGCCGCAAGCTGCAGCCCGGCGGCATGGGCATCCGCACCGTGCGCGGGCTGGGCTACATGCTGGAAGACGCACAGGACGACAGCGCCCCGTGATCAGTGGACCACCCAGCCTGCGCCGGCGCCTGCTCGCCTTCCTGGCGTTGCCGATGCTGGGCCTGCTCACCTTCAACACGATCCTGGCCTACTACGTTGCGCTGGACTATTCCAACCGCATCCACGACCGCAACCTGATCGACGACACGCATTCGTTCGCGCAGATGCTGAGCACCATGCCGGTGACCAGCGACCTGTCTCCGCAGGCGCGCTTCCTGATCGAGTACGACCCCGACGGCCATCGCTACTTCAACGTCGACAGCAGCCGCATGGGTACGCTCAGCGGCAATGCAGACTTCAGCCCGTACGCCCCTTCGCAGGACTGCACCGGCGTGCATCCGGCGCTGTACGACGGCAACCTCAATGGCCAGCAGGTGCGCATGGCCACCGTCTGCACGCAGGCGATGAACGATCCGCAGGACCAGCTGGCGGTGACCGTGGCCGAGAGCATGGCCGACCGCCGGCAGCGTGCGCGCGAGATCCTGATGATCATCATCCCGCTGATGACCATGCTGGCGCTGGGTACCGCAGCGCTGGTCTGGTTCGGCGTGACCTATGGCCTGCGTATCCTGACCCCGCTGAGGACCCGCCTGGCCCAGCGCCGCGGCGAACTGGCACCGATCTCCGATGCCGACGTGCCCGAGGAGATCCAGCCACTGATCAGCACCATCGATGATCTGTTTGCCCGCCAGGCGGAAATGATCACCCTGCAGAACCGTTTCATCGCCGATGCCGCGCACCAGCTGCGTTCGCCGCTGGCGGGCATGGCCCTGCATGTGGACCAGGCACTGGCACATGGCGACCCCGATACAGTGCGCGAGGCGCTGCAGCACATCCGCCGGCTCAACCAGCGCACCGCCCGGGTCAGCACCCAGCTGCTGGCACTGAGCCGGGCGCAGACCGTGCCCGATACCGTGGAGGCACTGGACCTGTGCGAGCTGGTACCGCAGTGGGTCGGCATGCGCGTACCGGAGGCGATCCGCGATGGCATCGATCTGGGCTACCGCGGCAGTCCCCATCCGCTGCGTGTACTCGGCAACGGCGCCATGCTGCAGGAAGCGCTGGACAACCTGATCGACAACGCCCTGCGTTATGCCGGCCGCAATGCAACCGTCACGGTGGGCGTGCACGCGCTGGACGACAATGATGTCGAACTGTATGTGGAAGACAACGGCCCTGGTGTGCCCGACGACGTGATGCCACGGCTGGGCGAGCGCTTCTTCCGGGCGCCGGGCACCGCTGCCAGCGGCACCGGCCTCGGCCTGGCCATCGCGCACGAGGCGGTGGAGCACTTCGGTGGCCGCCTGAGCTTCCTGAACCGCCCAGGTGGCGGACTGAAAGTCGCCATCACGCTGCCGCTGCTGAAGGCGCCCTGACCCGGCCCGGGGCGCTGAAAGGCTGGCGAAAATCGCGCTTGCGATCCTGCCATCCCCACTGCCGTCCCGGAGCCGCCAGGTGACCGAATCGCACGACTTCTTCCTCCCCGGTGGCCCACAGGGCGTGCTGCTGGTCCATGGCCTGACCGGCACCCCGGCGGAAATGCGCATGCTGGGCAAAGGGCTGAACAACGCCGGTTTCACGGTGCACGGCGTGCAGCTGCCCGGCCATTGCGGCACCGTGGATGACCTGCTGGCGACCACCTGGGAACAGTGGTACCAGGGCGTGGAAGATGCGGCGGCCGCCCTGCGCGGCAAGGTCGACCAGCTGTTCGTGGGTGGACTGTCGATGGGCGCGGTACTTTCGCTGGCGTTGGCGGCACGTCGCCCGGAGTGGGTGTCCGGCGTGGGCGTGTACGGCGCCACTTTCCGTTACGACGGCTGGAACATTCCCGCCGTGGCCCGCTTCTCGTTCCTCCTGCCGTGGTTCAAGCGCTTCAACATCGGCCGCGACCGCATGTTCATGGAAGAACCGCCGTACGGCCTGCGCGACGAGCGCCTGCGCGCGCAGGTCAGCGCCGCCATGCTGTCCGGCGACAGCGCGGCTGCCGGCCTGCCGGGCAACCCCTGGCATGCGCTGGCCGAGATGCGTGCGCTGAGCCAGTGGACCCGCCGCCACCTGCATCAGGTCACCGCACCGTGCCTGGTGATGCACGCCCGCGAGGACGACGTGGCCAGCATGGGCAACGCCGAGCTGGTGATGTCGCGGGTCAGCGGCCCGAAGGAACTGGTGGTGCTGGAAGACAGTTACCACATGATCACCATCGACCGCGAACGCCGCGATGTGATCCGCCGCAGCGCGCGCTTCTTCACCGAAATCGGTGAACGCACTGGCGTGCTCAAGGCGGTGGCCTGACATGGGGGCACTTGCCACGCTGCTGTGGCTGGCCAATGTCGTGCTCGATACCGGTGGCCAGCTCGCGTTCAAGGCCGCCGCCAGCGACCCGCAGGAGGGCGAAGGACTGCAGCGCTGGAAACACATGCTCAGCCGTCCCTGGCTGTGGATCGGCATCGCCTGCTACGTGCTTGAGTTCGTCGCCTGGATCGCGTTCCTGTCGCTGGTGCCGCTGTCCAAGGGCGTGCTGCTGGGCTCGATCAACATCGTCGCGCTGATGATCGCCGGCCGTTTCCTGTTCCGCGAGAAACTCACGCCGCTGCGGGTGACCGGCATGCTGCTGGTCACCGCCGGCGTAGCCGTGGTGGGGGCCGGCTCATGAGGCGCCTGTATGTGATCGGCTTCCCGCTGCTGATGGCTTTCGACACGCTGGCCCAGCTGTGCTTCAAGTACGCCGGTGACGCCGCGTTGCCGGTCGAGGCCAACACCGCCTGGCTGCTGCGCGTGCTGTCGCAGCCGTGGGTTTACGGCGCCATCCTCGGCTACGTGGGTGCATTCTTCACCTGGATGAGCCTGCTGCGCCATGCGCCGATCGGTCCCGCCTTTGCTGCCTCGCACCTGGAAGTGATCAGCGTGCTGCTGCTGTCGGCGTGGCTGTTGAACGAGCCGCTGACCCTGCACCATCTGCTCGGTGCGGTACTGATCGTGGCCGGCATCGTCTGCCTCGGCCGCGCCGAGGCGGACGACCCGCACAGCCCTGCCGAAAACACCCCGTGAGCGCGCTGCGATGAGCCTGTTCGCGCGCGAACTGCCACCAACCGCCGGCCTGCCGATGCAGGCCAGCGATTTCCTTCCCGGTGGCGGCGACCTGCGTGACATCCTGGCCAGCCAGCTCGGCACACCGCCGCTGCAGCTGACCTGTTCCGGCACGCACGCGCTGCTGATCGCCCTGCGCACGCTGCGCAAGCGTGCGCCAAAGCGCGACACCGTGATCATGCCGGCCTATACCTGCCCGCTGGTGCCGATCGCGGTGCACAGCCTGGGCCTGCGCGCGCAGTTGTGCGATACCCGGCGCGGTCATTTCGACTTCGACCCCGGCCAGCTCAAGCGGCTGGCCGATGCGCGCACGCTGGCGATCCTGCCCACCCACCTGGGCGGGCGCATTGCCGATGTCGAGCTGGCCTGCGAAGTCGCCCGCAACGCCGGCGCCTGGGTGATCGAAGATGCCGCGCAGGCACTCGGCGCACGGGTCGGCAACAGCAGTGTCGGCCTGCGCGGCGATATCGGATTCTTCAGCCTGGCCGCCGGCAAGGGCCTGAGCCTGCATGAAGGCGGCCTGCTGGTCAGCCGCGATGACGAACTGCGTGCTGCGCTGGCCGAACATGCCGACCAGCACGTTCGCTCCAGCCTGCGCTGGGAGCTGCTGCGCAGCGTGCAGTTGCTGGGCCTTGCTGCCTGCTATCGCCCTTCGCTGCTGTCACTGGTGTATGGCAATCCACTGCGCAATGCGCTTCAGCGTGGCGATCTGGAAGATGCGGTCGGTGACATTTTCCCGCTGGATATCCCGCAGCACCGGGTCAGCCAGTGGCGGCAGAACATCGGCGCGCATGCTGCGCGGCGCTTGCCGGCATTCCTTCAGGCCGGTCGGCTGCGTGCGTTGCAGCTGCGGGTGCAGCTGGCACAGCTGCCTGCCGTTGAGGTGGTCGATGGGCTGGCCGGTAGCGGTGGCACCTGGCCACTGTTGATGCTGCTGCTGCCCAGCCAACGCGCCCGCGATGCGGTACTGAAGGACTTGTGGCCACGCGGGCTTGGCGCCAGCCGCATGTTCATCCATGCCCTGCCCGGCTATGCCTACCTGCGCGGCATCGTGCCGCAGGACGACATGCCCAACGCACGCGACTTCGCCGCACGCATGCTGACCCTCGGCAACAGCGCCTGGCAGACCCGTGAAGAGACCGCCGAAATACTGCGGGCACTGGCCCGCGCGTGACGCCAGGACGCACGGATGGAGTGCGCCCCGCGCATTCATCCATGCACCTTCCTGAACGCTTTCCGCGCCCTGAAATGCAGGCTTTCAACAGGAAAGGAACGAGAAAGGCTGCCTGCCTACATTGAGCCTGGCCCGGCATCGCGCCGGACGTTCCTTTCATCGACGGACCTGCCCATGCACTGGAGCATCCTGTGTGACTTCGACGGCACCATCAGCCTCGAAGATGTCATCGACTCGCTGCTGGAGAAATACGGCCAGCCGGGCTGGCAGGAACTGGAAGACCAGTGGAAAGCGGGAAAGATCGGCTCGCGCGAATGCATGCAGGGCCAGGTCAGGCTGCTGAAGCTGGACCCGGCCACGCTCGACGCCCACCTGGACCAGGTGCAGATCGATCCGGGCTTTGCCGCCTTTGTCAGCCGTGCCGAACAGCTGGGCGTGCCGCTGCGCATCGTCAGCGACGGCCTGGACCATGCGATCCACCGCATCCTCGCCAACCACGGCCTGTCGCGACTGCCGGTGGTGGCCAACCACCTGCGCTGGTGCGATGGCTACTGGGAACTGGAATCGCCCTACCAGGCCGAAGGCTGCCGCAGCGGCACCTGCAAGTGCACCTGCGCCGCGCAGGCGCGCGCCAACGAAGCACCGCGTGTGCTGATGATCGGCGATGGCAGTTCGGATTTCTGCGTCTCCGAAGATGCCGACTTCGTGTTCGCCAAGCGTCGCCTGATCACCCATTGCACCGATGCCGGCATCGAGCATGCCGCCATCGATACCTTCCACGATGCAATCGCACTGCTGCCGCGCTTGCTCGATGGCAGCCTGCTGCAGCCACGTCGTATCGACGCCAGCCCGCAGCCCGCCGTACTGCCCCTGCTGCTGGCCACCGCCTGAGCACTCCCTTCCAAGCACGCCCCCGCTACCTCTTTCGAACGTCCTTCACGGAACCGAACTGCATGAACATTTTTGACAAGAACGCCGACGCCGCTGCCTCCGACGCGCAGCTGCTGGCCGACGAAGCCCGTTACAGCTCCTTCGGCGATACCGTCCACTACGTCGACCCGCCGAAGATCTTCCAGCGCGGCGAAGGCAGCTACATGTTCGACGGTGCGGGCGTGCCCTACCTCGACCTGCAGATGTGGTACTCGGCCTGCAACTTCGGCTACAGCAACAAGCGTCTGAACGATGCGCTGAAGGATCAGATCGACACCCTGCCGCAGGTCGCCAGCCAGTACCTGCACCCGACCCGCGTGCAGCTGGCCAGGACCATTGCCGTGGACATGCACGAGAAGTTCGGCCTCGACGGCCGCGTGCATTTCAACGTCGGCGGCGCGCAGGCCATTGAAGACTCACTGAAGATCGTGCGCAACGCGCGTGGCGGCAAGAGCCTGATGTTCGCCTTCGAGGGTGGTTACCACGGCCGTACCCTGGGTGCGTCGTCGATCACCTCCAGCTACCGCTACCGCCGCCGCTACGGCCACTTCGGCGAGCGCGCGATGTTCATTCCGTTCCCATACCCCTTCCGTCGCCCGAAGGGCATGACCCCGGAAGAGTATTCCGACCATTGCGTGTGGCAGTTCGAGCGCCTGTTCGAAAGCGAATACAACGGCGTGTGGGATCCCAAGGTCGGCCAGGCGGAGTACGCCGCGTTCTATGTCGAGCCGATCCAGGGCACCGGCGGCTACGTCATCCCGCCGCGCAACTTCTTCACCGGCCTCAAGCGCGTGCTGGACAAGTACGGCATCCTGATGGTCGTCGATGAAATCCAGATGGGCTTCTGGCGCACCGGCAAGCTGTGGGCCATCGAGCACTTCGGCGTGACCCCGGACGTGCTGGTGTTCGGCAAGGCGCTGACCAACGGCCTGAACCCGCTGTCGGGCCTGTGGGCGCGCGAAGAGCTGATCAACCCGACCGTGTTCCCGCCGGGCTCCACCCACTCCACCTTCAACTCCAACCCGCTGGGCACCCGCCTGGGCCTGGAAGTGCTGAAGCTGGGCAAGGAAATGGATTACGAGCGCACCGTGCCGGAAAAGGGCGCGTACTTCCTCGATGGCCTGCGTGGCCTGCAGAAGCGCCACCCGGAAATCGGCGACGTCGACGGCCTGGGCCTGGCCCTGCGCGCGGAAATCTGCCAGACCGACGGCTACACGCCGAACAAGGAACTGCTGGACCGCATGGTCGACATCGGCTTGGCCGGTGACCTGCTGCACGACGGCAAGCGCATGGGCCTCGTGCTCGACGTGGGTGGCTGGTACAAGAACGTGATCACCTTCGCGCCGTCGCTGGACATCAGCTACGAAGAGATCGACCTGGCGATCACCCTGCTTGACCAGGCGCTGACCAAGGCCAAGGGCTGAGGTCCGATGCGCTGCCGGTTCCCGTGCCGATGGAAATGACGTCACGCGCATCCAGCACCGCGCTGGAACCGGCCGCGCTGCTGGAGGGCTTCCTGGCCCACCCGCCGCTCGGGTTCGAGGCAGGCCGCCTTCCCAGCGGCCTGCCGACCTTCCGTGCGCCGCTGGATCTGACCACCACCATGGACGACGACCTGCGCGGCAAGCTGCTTGGCCTGCCGCTGTCGCGCCTGTGGCGGCCCTGGATCACCTGGAAAACCCGCTTCGTCGGTGCCACCAGCACCGAGTACACCCCGCTGCCCGCGCACGTCGCTCCAGAGGCATTGGCCGAGGACGTGACGCGTCACGCGATCGGCGATACGCGCCTTCTGGTGGTCAAGGACCTGGCGATCGATTCGCCGCTGCTGGACG
The DNA here is from genome assembly GCF_054473855.1 of Stenotrophomonas genospecies 3. Taxonomy (NCBI): domain Bacteria; kingdom Pseudomonadati; phylum Pseudomonadota; class Gammaproteobacteria; order Lysobacterales; family Lysobacteraceae; genus Stenotrophomonas; species Stenotrophomonas genospecies 3. The sequence goes on along the minus strand of NZ_JBTMUR010000016.1, from coordinate 90,632 downwards.
ACGCGGCCAACGCACACAGCGGTGCCTTCCTGCAGGCATTGCTGGCACGCGGCTTCGTCGAACTGGAAGGCATGCCGCTGGCCTGGGTGGCCATCGATTTCGATTCGATCGATGGCTATCTCGGCCGCCTGTCGTCTTCGCGCCGCAAGAACATCCGGCGCAAGCTGCGCTCGCGCGACGACCTGCAGATCGACTGCATCGCCACCGGCGATCCGGCCCTGGCCGACCCGCAGCTGCAGGCCGAACTGTATGCCTTGTACCTGGGCGTGTACGCGCAGAGCGCGGTGCATTTCGACCAGCTCGACGTGCCCTACTTCCAGCATCTTCTGGCCGACAGCCAGGGCCAGGGACGGATGTTCCTGTACCGCCACCAGGGCCAGCTGATCGGCTGGAACCTGTGTTACGTGCATGCGGGCAAGCTGGTGGACAAGTACATCGGCCTGGCCTATCCGCAGTCCCGCGAGCACAACCTGTACGCGGTGAGCTGGATGCACAACCTCGAATACGCGCTGCAGCACGGCCTGAGCCACTACGTGGCCGGCTGGACCGATTCGCGGATCAAGGCCGAACTGGGCGCCCGCTTCACCTCCACCCGGCATGCGATCCACGCCCGTTCCCCGCTGCTGCGTGCAGCCCTGCGCAGGCTGGCCCCGTACCTGCAGGGCGAACCGGACGGAGGCGGCTGAGCGATGCCATTGCGTTCCCCGCTGATCCTGGACCTGGACGGTGGCGTGCTGCCGCTGCCAGAGGCGCAGACCCTGGCCCTGCCGCAATGGCACGATCCACTGCGCTTCGCCTGCCGCAATGCCACCCTGAACCGTTTCGCCACTGAAGTGCTGGCACCGTTGCCGGCCCAGCTCGGCACGGTAATGCTCGGCAGTGGCGACTTCCACCACCTCAGCCTGCCGCTGCTGCAGCGCATGCGCACGCAGGCGCCGTTCCAGCTGGTGGTGCTGGACAACCATCCGGACAACATGCGCTTCCCGTTCGGCATGCACTGCGGGTCGTGGGTGAACGCCGCCAGCAAGCTGCCGCAGATCTCGCACATCCACGTGCTCGGCATCACCTCCAGCGACATCGGCCTCGGCCATGCCTGGGAGAACCACTGGCGCCCGCTGATGAGCGGCCGGCTGACGTACTGGTGCATGGACGTGGACGTGGGCTGGGGGCATCGTCTCGGCATGGGCCACGCCTTCCGCCGGTTCGAGCACCCGGAGGCACTGGTCGCCGCGTTCGCCGCCGAGCAGGCCAAGTCGCCGCAACCGACCTACCTGTCGATCGACAAGGATGTGTTCGCCGAGGACGTCGCCCGCAGCAACTGGGACCAGGGTCGCTTCCAGCTGGAACACGCACTGGTGGTGATCGAAGCGCTGCGCGCCGGCGGCCTGGTCGGCAGTGACATCACCGGCGAAGTGTCGCTGGCCAACTACCAGAGCCGCTTCAAGCGCTGGCTGTCGTCGCTGGATGGCCAGCCTGACGTCAGCGCCAAGGATCTACCTGTGTGGCAGGCGCGGCACCAGCAGGTGAACCGCGAGCTGCTGGCGGCGATGGCCGCAGTGCCGACGGCCTGCTGACCGCTTCCGTTAGTGCCGGCTGCTGGCCAGCGTGGCTTCGTCGGTAGTGCCGGCCGCTGGCCGGCAATGCCAACCAAGGTTGGCAACTACCAGACCCAGGCAGCGGCGGTCGTGCCGGCCGCTGGCCGGCAACCTCATTGTTCCCGGGCTCACGGGGATGCCGGCCAGCGGCCGGCACTACACTGGACGCCTGCCCCAGGAGCCCTCGCCATGCCCCAGACCGTCATCCCCCAGCTGCGCATGCGCCACGCCGACACCACCCTGCCGTTCTACGTGCAGGGACTGGGCTTCGTGGTTGACTGGGAACACCGCTTCGAACCCGGCTTCCCGCTGTTCGCCCAGCTCACCCGCGACGGCCAGACGATCTTCCTCACCGAACACAGCGGCGACTGCGAGGTCGGCGGCGCGGTGTACTTCATCGTCGAGGACGTCGACGCCCTGCACCGCGCCTTCAGCGCCGCAGGCGTCCCCATCGAACAGCCGCCGCATGACACCGAATGGGGCAGCCGCGAGATGCTGCTGCGTGACCCCGACGGCAACCGCCTGCGCTTCGCCACCGACGCGAGCTGAACCGGGCGGCCTTGAGCCGGATATACGAAACATATACGCTTCGTATACCCCCTCCTTCAGGACCGCCCATGGGCATCGTCAACATCGATGACACCCTGCACGACCAGCTGCGCCGTGCCTGTACCGTCTCCAGCCGCTCGATCAACGCCCAGGCCAACTTCTGGATCCGGGTCGGCATGCTGTGCGAGCTGAACCCCACGCTGAGCTTCCAGGACATCGTCGCCAGCGAGCTGCGCGCGGCCGGCGTGCAGCCCCCGTTGCTGCCGCCGGGCCAGGTCTGAGCCAATGGGCATCATCAAGCGCCCCGACGAGATCGCGCTGATGGCCGAATCGGGTCGCCTGCTGGCGCAGGTGTTCGCCGCGCTCGACCAGCTGCCGTTGCAGGGCCGCAGCACGATGGAGATCAACGATTTCGTCGAACGCATGATCGTTGATGAGCTGCAGGCGAGGCCGGCCAGCAAGGGCCAGTACAGCTTCCCGTACGTGCTCAACACCTCGATCGACAACGTTGTCTGCCACGGCGTACCCAGCACCACCGACGTGCTGCGCAACGGCCAGATCGTCAACCTCGACATCACCCTGGAGAAGAACGGCTACATCGCCGACTCCAGCACCACCTATCTGGTCGGTGAGGTCGACTATGCCGCGCGCAGGCTGGTGCAGACCACCTACCAGGCGATGTGGAAAGGCATTGCCGCCGTGCGTCCTGGTGCGCGGCTGGGCGACATCGGCCACGCCATCGCCCGCCACGCGCGCAGCCACGGCTACAGCGTGGTGAAGGAATACTGCGGCCACGGCATCGGCCAGGAGATGCACGAGGAACCGCAGATCCTGCACTACGGCCATCCCAACACCGGCATGGTGCTGGAAGAAGGCATGGTGTTCACCATCGAACCGATGCTCAACCAGGGCAAGCCGGCCATCCGCCAGCAGCCGGACGAATGGCCGGTGTACACCCGCGACGGCAAGCTGTCGGCGCAGTTCGAGCATACGGTGGCAGTCACTCGCAATGGCGTGCGCGTGCTGACCCTGCGCCCCGGCGAGACGCCGCTGTGCGCGGTGGATGCCGCCTAGAGTGGCCGTTGCTGCATCCCGGCACCCTCGTGCACGGCGCGCTTCCGTGCCGTCAGCGGTTCGCGTACCCGCTGTGCCACATAGCCGACGCTGGCTGCGAGAATGAAGGTGTAACCAAGGAGTTCGGTGGTCTCCTCGATGGTGTTCTTGAACACGCGGATGTACTGGTCACCCAGCAGTCCGGTCCACAACGACGTCATGCCGATCAGACGCGAATAGAACAGCAGCAGAACCAGGCCGATCGTCATCACGGTACCCGGCCGGGATACGAGAAAACGCACCAGCGCCGGCATGGCCCGGCGCCAGTCGCGGCTGGCCCAGGCCAGTGAGCCGATGATCAGCACGGCCACCGGGTACTTCCAGAAGCCGTGTGCGATCAGGTCCAGCGCCTCATCCATTTCACGCAGGAGCATGCAGGCGAACAGCGCGGCCGCCAGAACGGCAAAGGCCCGATCATCGGCACGTCGCAATGCAAGCCGGACGAAGGCAGCCACGCTGGCGACCAGGAAGCCTTCCTGGGTCAGTTCGACCAGCGACCACTCGCCGACTGCATTGCCCAGCCAATGGATGTCGAGCCAGGCCAACGCAGGCGGAAGCGCCATCATCAGGCCGAACAGGAAGGTGCGCCCCAAGTGGGACAGGAGCAGCTGTAGATTGTCTTTCATGCAACACCGATGCCGCGCCGTGGCGGTCGTACAACGAGAACACAGGCGACCGGGGGGCTGCCGAACGACGGCATGCGCGGCGGGGTCGCGACCAGGCGCGCATTATCCGCGCTGTATCCGGCCACGTGAACCGTACCGGTGGAACACATACGCAACACCGGCGTACGTCACGCACTCATGGCGATAAAGGACGCAGCAGCAACAACGTCGCCAGGCAGAACATGAAGATCGCCACGCCTGCATCCAGCACACGCCAGGCGCCCGGCCTGCGGAACACCGGCTGCAACAGGCGCGCGCCATAGCCCAGCGTGCAGAACCAGACCACACTGGCAATGCAGGCACCGGCGGCGAAGGCCCAGCGCAGATCGCCCGGGTAACGCGTGGACAGACTGCCCAGCAGCACCACGGTATCCAGATAGACGTGCGGGTTGAGCAGGGTGAAGGCCAGGCAGGTCAGCAGTACCTGCCGTCCGCTGCCGCCCTGCGCCTCGGCGGCGGCCAGCGCACTGCCACCGCGCCATGCGCGGAGCCCCGCCTGCAGGCCATACCAGAGCAGGAAGCCCGCACCACCGAAGCGCAGCACCTGCAGCAGCAGCGGCCACTGCAGCACCAGCGCGCCCATGCCGCCGACGCCGGCCAGGATCAGCACGATGTCCGCGCCGGCACAGGCCAGCACCACCCTGCCCACATGGCGCTGCTGCAGGCCCTGGCGCAGCACGAAGGCGTTCTGCGCACCGATGGCGATGATCAGGCCGGCACCTGCGAACAGGCCGGCGGCGGTAGCGGCGATCCACATCAGGACAGGCCAGGCAGCGAGGGGACGCGCAGGGTGCGGCCGCTGACCCTGTTTAGACAATCTGATTTTTCTTTATCCTGTGCAGGAAAACTGAAGAGGCACCGGGATGGATCTGGTACATCCGCAACTGGCCGCGTTTGCTGCGGTGCTGGAAGAAGGCAGCTTCGACGCCGCGGCACGCCGCCTGTCGATCAGCCCGTCGGCCCTGTCGCAGCGGATCAAGGCCCTGGAGGACAGGCTCGGCCAGGTCCTGGTCGTGCGCCAGGCACCGTGCCGGCCGACCACCGCGGGCGAAGCACTGCTGCGCCGGGTCCGGCCGATGCAGGCCCTGGAGGCCGAGGCATTGGCCGAGCTGCTGCCCGAGCGTGGCAGCGACGCTGCGCGCACGCCGATCCCCCTGGCGGTCAACGACGACTCGCTTGATACCTGGTTCGTGCCGGCCATCGCCGAACTGCACCAGCGCCATGGCTACCTGTTCGACCTGCGCATGGACGACCAGGATCACACCCTGCAGCTGCTGCGCGATGGCAGCGTGCTCGGCGCGGTCACCGCCGAAAGCCAGCCGGTAAAAGGCTGCAACGTGCACCCGCTCGGCGCGATGCGCTACCACGCTGTCGCCTCGCCCGGCTTCGCCCGCCAGTACTTCCGCGACGGCATGCAGGCTGCGGCACTGGCGCGTGCACCGATGCTGGTGTTCAACCGCAAGGATGAACTGCAATGGCGCTTCGTGCGGCGCCTGACCCGCGCCCGCCTGCAGCCACCGCTACACTACCTGCCCTCCTCCACCGGTTTCGTCGAAGCCGCTGCGTGCGGACTCGGCTGGGGCATGGCCCCGGAAACCCTGGTTGCGCCCGCCTTGCGCGCGGGCCGCGTGGTGGTACTGGAACCCCGCCGCTGGCTCGATGTGCCGCTGTACTGGCAGCATGCCGCCGTACGCTCAAGCACGCTGCAGCACATCACCCAGGCGCTGCGCACTGCGGCCAGCGGCACCCTACGATGAGGACAATCCAATGACCGCAGACCCGGGCTTCACGCCGCGCGCACTACCGTTTGCGCACTTCTTCACCACTGGGACGGCATGGGCGTGATCGGCCGACGTACAAGGATGCACGGCGCGAGGGCCGCGCTGGCGCTGGCAGCCTGCCTGCCACTGGCTGCAGCGGCGCAGACTCTCACCGATGCACCCGCATTGGACTGGGAACAGGCGCGGCAGCGCCTGGAGCAGGTCTCCGATGCACTGGCCGCCGCTGATGCAGCGGTGCGCAACAAGCAGGACCTGCAGGACGCCACCCGCCTGCTGCGCCTGCCGGAGATCACCGGCGAAGTGCGCCGGCTGCAGTTCCAGAAGACCCTCACCCTGCCACTGGGCTCGCTGGCGCCGGTGGCCGAGGCCTTTGGCATCGACTCGCCCCTGTCGTTCACCGAACGCGACTGGCGTACCCGCCCGGTGGTGACCGCGGTGCTGCCGCTGTACACCGGCGGCGTGATTCCGGCTGCGCAACGTGCGGCCAGCGCCGCCCACGAACAGGCCAGTGCCGAGCGCGAGGCTCAGCGCCAATCGCTGACCGTACAGCTGGCCCAGGCTTATTTCGGCCAACGCCTGGCCGAGCAGGCAGTGGATGTGCGCCGCGACGTACGCGATGGCCTCAACCGCCACCTGTCCGACGCAGAGAAGCTGGAACGCGAGGGCTTCGCCACCCGCGCCCAGCGCCTGCAGGCCACCGTGGCCCGCGACAAGGCCGAGCGCGAATACCAGAAAACGGTGAACGACCTGGCCACGCTGAAGGCGGCGCTGGCCACGCTGTTGCGCAGTGGTGGCGAGGTACAGCCGGTGTCGCCGTTGTTCGTGCAGCGCGTGCCGCTGGAACCGGTGGCCAGCTTTGAGCGTACTGCGCAGGCACGCCAGCCGCAGATCGCACGCCTGCGGGCGATGGTGGCACAGGCCGAACAGGGCGTGCGCGTGCAGCAGGCCAAGCTGAAGCCACAGATCTTCGCCTTCGGCCAGTACGACTTTCGCCGCCGCGACGAGATGCTGACCGATCCGGACTGGGCGTTCGGCATCGGCCTGAAGTACACCTTCCTGTCGCCGAACTCGCGGCCGGCGCAGATCAGCGCCGCGCGTGCACAGCAGGACCAGGCCGAAGCGGGCCTGCGCGAGGCCGAGAACCAGGTCGCACTGGGCGTGCGCAAGGCCTGGAACGAGCTGGAAACCGCGCGCCAGCAGTACGTGCTGCTCGACAGCAGCATCGCCCAGGCACAGGAAAACCTGCGCCTGCAGGAGCTGGCGTTCCGCGAAGGCCAGGCGACTTCGCTGGATGTGATCGACGCGCGGCTCGGCCTCGGCGGCGCCCGCGTCGAGCGCGCACAGGCCGCCTACCAATACGATATTGCGCTGGCACAGTTGCTGGAGGTCAGTGGACAGATGGACCGTTTCGAAGAGTTCCGGCGGCGTGCGGACGAGGTGATCGACCATGAGTGATGTGCTGCACGACGATGCAACGACGCCCCCGGCCAAGCGCCGCCTGGGCCCGATCCTGATAGTGGTGCTGCTGGTCGTGGTGGTGCTCGGCCTGTGGCTGGCCTGGCGCAGCCCGGCCGACCAGATCCAGGGCATGGCCGATGCCGACACCATCAACGTGGCCGCCAAGATCACCGCGCGCGTGGCCGAACTGAAGGTGCGCGAGGGCGACCGCGTGCAGCCCGGGCAGGTGCTGTTCCTGCTCGACAGCCCCGAAGTGGCCGCCAAGGAACAGCAGGCGCACGGCGCATTGGCCGCCGCACAGGCGGTGGCCGACAAGGCCGACGAAGGTGCGCGCAGCGAGGACATCCGCGCCGCCGAAGCCAACTGGAAGCGGGCTGAAGCTGGTGCGACGCTGGCTGAAGCCACCTACCAGCGCGTGCAGAACCTGTTCAACGAAGGGGTGATGACCCGGCAGAAGCGCGATGAAGCGCATGCCCAGGCCACCAGCTCGCGCGAACTGGCGCGTGCCGCCCGCGCGCAGTACGACATGGCCTTGGCCGGCGCACGCGAGCAGGACAAGCGTGCCGCGCAGGGCCAGGTGCAACAGGCACAGGGCGCGGTGGCCGAAGTCAACGCCGCGCGTGTCGAAGTGGAAGGGCGCGCGCCGGTGGCCGGCGAGATCAACAAGCGCATGGCCGACCCGGGTGAACTGGTGCCGGCCGGCTACCCGGTGTTCACCCTGGTCGACATCGACCGCATGTGGGTGGCGATGAACCTGCGCGAATCGCAGATGCAGGGCCTGAAGGTCGGCAGCAAGCTGCAGGGCAGCGTGCCGGCGCTTGGCCAGGACGGCGAGTTCGAGGTCTATTTCATCAATCCGGCCGGTGACTATGCGACCTGGCGGACCACCCGCCAGTCGTCCGGCTACGACGTCCGCAGCTTCGAGGTGCGGGTGCGCCCGGTACGCCGCATCGAGGGCTTCCGCCCCGGCATGAGCGTGCTGTTCGCATGGCCCCAGCACTGAGCCCCGACAGCAGCAGCTTCGCCGCCAGCTGGCGGCGCGAGCTGCGGTCGCTGCGCGGCAACCGCGCCGACCTGCTGCTGGTCACCCTGCTGCCGCTGCTGATGCTGGCCGTGATGGCGTGGATGTTCACGCCCTCGGTGATGCGCGACATCCCGATCGCCGTGGTCGACCTCGACCACAGCAGCGACAGCCGCCTGCTGCTGCGCATGCTCGATGCCAGCCCCGGCGTGCGCATCGCCAGCCAGCCGGTGGACCTGGAAGACGCACGTTCGCAGCTGCGTCGGCTGGATGTGTTCGCCATCGTACTGGTGCCGCGCGATGTCACCCGGCAGGCATTGCGTGGACGCCAGGGCACCGTGTTCGCCTATTACAACGCCACCTACATGACCACCGGCCAGTCCGCGGCGCGCGATATCGGCGACGCGGTCTCGGCCTGGAACGCGCGCCTGCTGCGCGAGCGCATCGGCCTGCAGGTCGGCCCGGCCAAGCTGCGTGCGGCACCGATCGCGGTGCAGTCGGACATCCTGTACAACCCAGCGCGCAGCTACGAGCTGTTCCTGCTGCCGCTGATCTTCCCGGCAGTGCTGTCGCTGGTGCTGGCACTTGCGGTGGCCGGCAGCCTCGGCCGCGAGATCCGCGACGGCACCCTGCCCGCCTGGCTGGGCCGCACGCCGTGGCTGGCGATTGCCGGCAAGGTCGCGCCGTACATCCTGCTGTTCTCGCTGTATGGCGCGCTCGGCATCGGTTACCTGGCCTGGCTGCGCGGCGACGGTGTGGCCGGCAGCGTGCTCCTGCTGCTGCTCGCTCAACCCCTGTTCTATCTGGCCACCGCCGCCTACGCGTTGTTCTTCGTCGGCGTCACCCGCGACATGGGTACCGCGCTGTCCGCGGTCGGCCTCAGCATCGGTACTGCACTGGCATTTTCCAGCGCCACCTTCCCGGTGCTGGACGGGCCGTTATTCACCCGCGTCTGGCATCAGCTGCTGCCGCTCAGCGCCTATATCAAGCTGCAGACCCAGCAACAGTTCATCGGTTCGCCGCTGCAGGTTTCGGTATGGCCGATGGCCACGTTGCTGCTGATGTCAGTGGTGGCTGGCGGCATCGGTGGGCTGCGCCTGATCGCCTTCGCGCGTACGCCCGAAGCCGCGCAACCGGCGGGGGCCGACGCATGAGCGCACTGTGGCGCAGCCTGCGGCAGACCCTGATGGCGGTACTGTGCGACCGCTATGCGATCGTAGTGATGGTCGGCGCGGTAATCCTGTACTCGTTCTTCTACCCGGCCGCGTATCGCCACCAGGTGGCCGGCAACCTGCCGGTACTGGTGGTGGATGAAGACCACAGTGCCACCAGCCGCGAGCTGCTGCGAAAGCTCGACGCGTTGCGGGTCGCACGCGTGGTCGGGCAACCGGCGGACATCGACAGCGCGCGCCAGCAGCTGGAAGCCGGTCATGCCGAAGGCATCGTGCTGATCCCGGCCAACCTGGAGCGCGACATCCTGCGCGGCCATCCGGCCAAGCTGGTGCTGCTCGGCAACGGTGCCTACCTGGGCCGTGCCAGCTGGGTGCTGGGCAGCGTGGCCGATGCACTGGGTGCCTTCGGTCGTGACGCCGTGGTCGGCCAGGCCGCCTTCATGGGCGCGCCGCAGGCACCACCGGTGACCCTGGTGCAGCGCCCGCTGTACAACACCCAGGAAGGCTATGGCAGCGCCATCGTGCCCGGCGTGGCCGAGCTGATCGTGCACCAGACCCTGCTGATGGGCATCGGCGTCCTGCTCGGCGGCCGTCGTCTCGCGCTCGGCCGCCGCCTGCGCTTCGACCTGCCGACGCTGGCCGGTATGGCACTGGGCTTCGGCCTGATCGGCCTGTTCGGCCTGTTCTATTACGCCGGCTTCACCGCCTGGGTGCAGGACTATCCGCGCGGCGGCAACCCGCTGGGCCAGCTACTGGGCGGCACCTTGTTCATCGCCGCCACCGTGGCCTTCGGCCTGTTCGTCGGCAGCTTCTTCCGAACCCGCGAACGCGCCTTCCAGTACATCATCGCCACCTCGATCCCGCTGTTCTTCCTCGCCAACCTGTCGTGGCCGGCGGTGATGACGCCACAACCGCTGGTCTGGCTGGCGCAGCTTCTGCCGACCACCTCGGGCATCAACCTGATGGTGCGCCTGAACCAGATGGACGCCAGCCTGGCCGAAGTCAGCCATGAACTGATCACCCTCAGCGCCCTGCTGCTGCTCTACGGTGCCCTCGCCGCCTGGCGCCTCCTCGCAAAAAAGGGGACGGAGGGGATTAAGTCGTAAACGGCAGATTGGGGGATTACGACTTAATCCCCTCCGTCCCCTTTTTCCGTAACGACGAACGCCGGCGCTGGGCCGGCGTTCGAGTACTGCGGTGTGGAAGGGGAAGCGGGGTCTGGCTGCGATCGATCAGCGGTAGACGCGTTCGCAGCGGCGTTCCACCACGCGGTCGCCGTTCTTCTGCTGGCTGTTGCCCTGGATCTGGCGACCGGCTGCACCACCGGCGACGGCGCCTGCCACGGTGGCCAGCTTCTTGCCGTTGCCGCCACCTACCTGGTTGCCGAGCAGGCCACCGATCACGGCGCCGGTAGCGGTACCCGTGATGCGGTTCGGATCGCGCGAGTTGCGCTGCACTTCCACGTTCTTGCAGACCACGCGGCTGCCGTCGTTGAACTTGCGTCCCTCATCGCGCGGGCCATAGGTCTGCGCGCCGGCCACCGACGAAGCCGCCAGCAGGGTGCCCAGCACAAGCAATCGGGTCGAGGTCTTCATGGCCATCTCCTGAGTTCCGGTATGGCGCCAGTGTCCTCCCGCAGTTGGCAACCGGAAGTGAAATGCGCGTGTCCGCCACTTCATCGGCCATCGCACGTTCAGGAAGAAAATCCGCGCCCATCGCGACCAGCCGTCGCGATGGGCGCCGTCTCCCTGCCGGCGTGCTGCCTTGCTAGAACTCTTCCCAGCCACCCGCATTGGCGGCCAGCGTCGGCTCGATCCGCGGCGACAGCACCGCGGGCCGGCGTACCGGCGCAACCGATGCCGCCACGGCAGCCAGCGCCGGGCGCACCGCGGCGGCGGCGGTCACAGCCCCCGTGCGGAACACCGAAACCGCCTCGGCCAGCAGGTTGGCCTGCTCCTCCATCGAGCGCGCCGCAGCACTGGCTTCTTCGACCAGCGCCGCATTCTGCTGCGTGGTCTCATCCATCTGCACCACCGCCTGGTTGACCTGTTCGATGCCCGAGCTCTGCTCCTGGGAGGCAGCAGAGATATCGGCCATGATGTCGGTCACGCGCTGCACCGAGGCCACGATCTCGCCCATCGTGGTGCCCGCCTGGCGGACCAGCGCCGAGCCGTCGGCGACCTTGCCGACCGAATCCTCGATCAGCCCCTTGATCTCCTTGGCCGCACCCGCCGAGCGCTGCGCCAGCGTACGCACTTCGCTGGCCACCACCGCAAAGCCCCTGCCCTGCTCGCCGGCGCGCGCAGCTTCGACCGCCGCGTTCAGCGCGAGGATATTGGTCTGGAAGGCGATGCCGTCGATGACGCTGATGATCTCGGCGATCTTCTTCGACGATGCCTCGATGGCCGACATCGTGGTGACCACCTGGCCCACCACTTCACCGCCCTGGGAGGCAACACCATGCGCGCCGATGGCCAATTGGTTGGCCTGCCGTGCATGCTCGGCATTCTGCTTCACGGTGGAGGTCAGTTCCTCCATCGATGCTGCCGTTTCTTCCAGGTTCGCCGCCTGCTGTTCGGTACGCCGCGACAGGTCGGTGTTGCCCGAAGCGATTTCACCTGCGGCCAGATTGATGCTGGAGGCGCTGGACTGGATGCGGCCGACGATCTGCTTGAGCTGGTCGACGGTGGCGTTGCAGTCATCACGCATGCGCGCGAACACGCCATGGAAATCACCCTGCATGCGCACGGTCAGGTCGCCGCGCGAGATGGCCTGCAGCAGGGTCGACACCTGCACCAGGTTCTCGTCGGTGGTCTGCATCAGGCGGTTGAGCCCGGCCACCATGTCGCGGAAATCATAGGCGAAGCGATCTTCGTCGCCGCGCAGGCTGAAGTCGCCTGCCGCGGCCGCTGTCGCCAACCGGCGGATCTCGCTGTTGATCGCCGACAGGCTGGACTTGGTTTCGTCCATCGCCTGGGTGATCGCCGCCTTCTCGCCGGGCAGCGGGTCCATGTCCACCGACAGATCGCCGCGTGCGTAGTGTTTCATCACCTCGATCAGCCGGTTCTGTACCTGCACGTGCGATCCAACCAGCGCATTGGTCTCATGCACCATGCGCCCGTAGTCACCGGGGAATGCGCTTTCGTCCATGCGGTAGCTGAGGCTGCCGGCATCGTGCTGGCGGGCCAGCTCCCCCTGTGCCGCCATCACCGACTGCAGCTGTGCCTGCATGCGCTGCATCGACTTCAGCAGCTGGGTCACCTCGTCGTTGCCGGTGGCGTCGATGCTGCTGTCCAGGCGGCCACTGGCGATGCCGTCGGCCAGCTTCACCGCTCCTTCCAGCGGGCGGGTCAGGCTGCGGGTGATCGCCCAGGCCGCCAACGTCCCCAGCAACAGGCTCAGTGCCCCGAACGCGATCGACAGCGTGCCGGTCCACGATTCGGTTGCGCGGTACTCTTCGCGGCTGCGTTCGGTCAGTGTTTCCTGGTGGCGCAGCAGGGCCGAAATGGATTCATTCCAGGCCGTTGCCAATCCGTGCTCGGCCAGCAGCTCCTTCGCTGCACCATCGAAATCCCCCGCCTTCATGCGCTCATGCAATTGCTGGGTTGATGCATCGGTGGCCTTGCGGGCCGCCTCGATGCGCGCGACCAGGGTATCGCCGGTAGCGTCACGCGGAATCTTGATGTACTTGGCCCAGATACCGTCATAGGTCCGCGACAACTCCTGGGCACGCTGGTAATCCTTGTCGAACTCGTCACCCCGCTTGATCACCATCAGGCGACGATGCATCAGCACCGCGTTGTTGGTATCAAGCATGTCATTCAACAGGCGCATCTTCACCATGTTGACGTCCACCACTTTCTCGAACTGGGCGGATTTCAGCTGATTCCCATACAGCACCAGGCCGACGATGGCCATGATGAACAGCAGCAGCAGACCGAAGCCGGCGCCAAGCCGGGATCCCACACGGAGATTACGTAAGGCAAGCATCTCAATTCCCTTGATCGTGGCCGTACGTTCGATGGCGGCGCAGCGGAGGGAAACTTTACGGGACTTTATATATGGACCGATCCAAATATATGGAACTGTGCAGGCAGTCAGAAAATGCGGCAACCGATAATGGCGCCATATCCTTATCGAATAGCGCTGACACGCCAGCGCCCGATGAAAATCACGCAGGATTAACACCATAATAACGCCACCCCATCCAGGGCGGCCCGGATTATCTGCGCCGGACACAACCGTCGCCCCGGAGGGCTACAGTCTGCAGATGACACGGATCCTGCACATCGAAGGCGCGTCCATCAACGACATCGCCAGCCTCTACGTGGAAATCAATCGTGTATTCATGGCCGACGAAGACTGGCAGCTGGGCGCAAGCCTGGACGCGCTTGATGACCTGCTGCACGGGGGCTACGGCGCGCTCGCCGGTCATGCCACCGCCACGGTGGTGTGGCGCGACATCGCCCACAGCCGCGAGGCACTGGGCCGCGAGACCACGCGCGCCTGGCTGCAGTCGAAACTCGATCAGGGCGGCAGGTTCAACGGTCCGGCCATCCACGCTCAGTTGACGGCACTGTCGCTTGGCCAGGGACAGACCTACTTCGAGATCGTCATGGAGATCTTCGGCAGCCATCCGCAGATCACCCTGGTGCCAGGCTGAGCACTCTGCAGCAACCAGCCCCATCAGCTCAAAGCTTGGCCAGGGCCTCGCCCAGACGGCGTGGGAACGCCACTTCGCTGGCCAGGTGCCATGCGCGTGCATTGGCGCCCAGCCGGGTCCACTCGGCCTCGTCCATCGCCAGCGCACGCTCGACGGCCTGTTCCAGCGCCTTCTCATCCACATGCCAGGTCCTGGACAGATGGCAGGGCTCGCCCTCGTGCGCGGCAACCAGGATGCCGCGGCTGTCGTCGATCATCTGGTTCATCGGCGCGCCATCGCAGGTGATCACCACCGCCCCGCAGCTCATCGCTTCCACCAGGTAATGGCCCCAGCCTTCGGTCTGCGACAGGCACAGGTGGAACGCATGTTCGTTCTGCAGGCGCTGCACCTCCTGGTCGGGCAGCCGCTCGCGGACGATCCGCAGGTTCGCGGCCCCGCCCTCATCTTCGTCCGAAGGGCCGCCGCGCAGGATGGTCAGCAAGGGCCACTCCGGATGGCGCTTCCAGACCTCGACCAGCGTTGCCGTGCCCTTCATGCGACTGGTACCAGCTGCATGCAGGAAGCTGCGCGGCCTGCGCGGCACCGCCGGGTCGTAGCGGTCACGGCTGCAGAAACCGACTTCCAGCGCGCGCATGCCCAGTGCGTTGAAGATGCGCGTAGCGTCTTCGGTCTTGGTCAACAACGCATCGAACCGCGGCAGGATCCGCAGGCTGCGTGCGGACACCCATTCCGGATTCGGAATCAACAGATTGACCTCGGCCAGTCCGAAGCTTGCCGGCCGGACATGCTCCAGCGAGATGTTGATGTCGAACCGGGCCGGCGTGCGCCCCAGGCTCAGCCACGAGGCCAGCAGCCTGCGCAGCCGCATCCCGCGGAGCTTCCAGGCCCCCCCATTGCGCACCGCGTCCAGACGGCTGACCGTCACCGTGTGCCCGAGCTGCTGCAACGAGCGCTCGATCACCTGGATGTCATGGGACAGGCCACGCTGGTTGTCGGCGGCCAGCAGGTGGATATGCGCCATCAGGAGGGACTCCCTGGCCGGCGCAGGTCGCGCGCAGGCAAGGCGGTCGCCAGCATGAAGCCCAGCACCAGGTAGAAATAGAACGAATGGGGCATCGCTCGGTAGAACACGTTGTCCGTGAACGCCGACAGCGCATAGACGATGACCACGGCAAGTCCGGCGGTGGCGATCATCGCGGTGATGTCGTCGGCGTGGCCGAGACGCCGCACGAAATGAATGCCGGGCAGGATGAAGACCAGCAGCATGATCAGCAGCAACGGCACGCCACCGGTCACCGCCGCTTCCAGGTACTCGTTGTGCGGGTGGTTGTAGCGGAAGATCGACTCGGACACCTCGCCGCGGGCGATGCCCTCACGTGCATAGGTACCGAACTGGTTCAGGCCCACCCCCGCCACGGGATGCTCGGCGAAGGCGTCGACCGCCACGCCCCACATGGCGATGCGCTCACGGACCGAGCCGACCTCGTTTTCCTGGTTGAAACCGGAGATCTCGCCACTGACCTCACCGAAGCGCTGGATCACCTCATGGTTCAGCACCGAGGTGGCACCGACCACGCCAATGACCAGGGCACCGACGAAGGTCAGTGCCCCCCGCCAGCGCCGGGTGCGCCGGACGTGCACCGCAATCACCATCAGCATGGCGGGAATGAACGCCAGGATCGGCCCGCGGCTCTGCGCCAGGATCGAACCGTAGACGCCGACCGCGATGGCCACGCCGTGCAGCCAGCGTTCGGCCGGATGCACATTGGGCTGGATCAACCGGATGACCGAGAACAACGCCATGCACAGCGTCACCATGGTGAACTCGATCGCCGTCCATTCGCCGCCACTGAAACCGTGCGCGCGTTCAAGGCCCATCACGTGGTGCTGCACGATGCACGACCCGCCGAAGACCAGGGTGGACACGGCGAAGATCTTCCAGATCAGGCGCCAGTCCAGCGCAGTGGCGAACACGGCAGCGGTGCCCAGGTAGAGCAGTGTCTGCGCCGGCAGATCCAGCTCGTTCCAGCGCAGCCCGTGCCAGAGGATGCTGTAGAAGGCATAGGCCAGGCGCAGGAAGCAGACGATCACGATGAACCGGGCGATGCGGTAGCGCAGGCGGACATCGGGCTGGCGGCGGATCAGAACCACGCCGGTGACCAGCAGGGCCAGCAGCAGCACCGCCTTCAGCAAGGTGTAGGGTGCGGAGCCGGCAAGCGGAACGATGGCGACCAGGATGCTCAGCAGGACGGTACGCCAGGTGTAACGAGGTTCGGCGGCCATGCAGGCTGCAGTCATGCTTGTTCTTTCCATCAACGCCCGCCCGGGGGATAAGTCGCCCCGGTTTCCATGGAGGCCGCTTGGCGGAAATCGCCGGGGCTGACACTACCGTGGGCCCCTGGGGAAATCAACCAAAGTGCCGGCGCAGGGGCGCAGGCGTTGGCACACGGACAGCCCCCGGGCCCAGCACGGGTGCCGCGGATCATCGACCTCCCCAGGTCGCTACACTAATGGCCTCTCCGGCCATGCCTGCGCGTGGCCACGCCCCGACGCCCTGCCAAGACGCGAAACGCCCCAAGTGACTGATACAAAAGACAACACCAGCAACGCCAAGGCGTCCAAGGAACACACCCCGCTGATGAAGCACCATTAGCGTGGGCCGATTTATACCCACGAACCCCTTGCAATGCAAGGGTTTTTTGTGTTTGAGCGTGGACACATGCGGCATGGACACATTGTGGACACAGCAAATGGCGCGCACCGTCCCAACCTGTCTCAAGGTGTCCCCGCCTCTCTCGGCCCTGCTCCTCCATCACGGACCCGTGGACACACCAACGAACGCCCCGACCATGCGGAACACGCGTTGCCATTTGCAATATTGACAATACAATTTTCGTAAGCTTGCCAAATCCCATTTCCCTCGCACTGTAAAACAATGTGTTTGTTTTGCAGGGGGCCGAATGCACGCCAAAGGATTTAGCTTAATTGAACTGACATTGTGCCTGATATTGCTCGTCGGCCTTGGTGCATTGACGTACAAGCCACCCACCTCCATAGCTCAAAAAGCTGTTGTGCAACCGGGGACGGCCTTTGGAACCAACGACTCAATTGATCTGATTTGTATGGCCGCCCCTACCGGCTCATGCGTCAAGTTAGGAACGGCGCTGTCAAAATCGGCGGACTTCGTGCGAGTCAATGGAGTGCAGGTACAAAAGCCATACAGTGCTTTGCATGAGGCAAATCTTGCGCTCCAATGCGGCACCCGCTCAAACTAATGAAGTCCTTTTCCGCTACACCAATAAGAACACGTCGTACGCCGCTGACGACTTGAGCGCGTGCGAATGCTCGCCAACAATTCAAGCACAAACACTGGCGTGCCCCGAAAACAAAAGCGGATCAATCACACAACGCAGAAATGGCGCCTGCACCACATCAGCCTGCCCCACCCGGCAATGGACATCATGGGTAACGACAAGCAACACCTGCTCCACAAATGCGAAACCGATACCACCGGTTTCCGTTATCGCCCCAGGAACTGCATGCATCCCCGAAACGGAACAACGAGTCGCCAACTGCCCCAGTGGTCAAATTGGATTTGTGATTGAAAGCAGAACAAAAACATGCCCCAGCCAACAGTGGGGTTCCTGGATCACTGCAACACAATCCTGCGCCGCCCCTGCTCCCGCATCCACTCCTTGCACATACGACCCCAGGACGGACAAAGAAGTACGCACAACCTCCTGTGAAGCGGGCCAAGGAGGGACCATCACCCAAGAACGTTACCGCAGTTGCAACGCGGAAAGTTGGAGCGACTGGAAAACCTTAAACAACACTTGCAGCGCCAGCTGCGTTACGACGGGCACTTGCTGCACACCCGGACGCATGCAACGCGCAACAAGTGTGGCGTGTCCAATCAACACATACGGCCAGCGCAATGGAATTGAAGAACAATTCTCCCGTTGTGCCTCGGCCACCACTACTCCCGTTTGGAGCGGCATATGGACTGTAAAAGGCTCATCCGTCACTGGAAGCTGCAACGCTTGTCCGGCAAATACCGTAGAAGTGTTGAATCGAAGCGAACCACGCTCCGGATCCTGCGCCACTGGAACGTACGGAACACAAAGATGGGAGGCGCTGTTCACCCAAAACTGTGCAGATCACATACGCCTGCAATGCATCAGACAATCAGACATCGCCGGGCCGCAGTGAGACCTACAGCAATTGGGTAGAAAGCGGCACACGCAATCACAGCTCCAATTGTGCAGCTTGTCCTGGCGCGTACAACGAAACCGATGAGCCAGTGGGTTCGCGTGGACAACGGGTGCCCCAGCGGCTTTTCCGGGCAAAACAGCTTTGAAAAGCAACAGCACCGTCAACGCACAATCAGTTTCAGTTGCCCAAGTGGCCAAACCGCCCCATCACCCCCAAATGTTGGTGGCTGGAGTGGATGGTACGACACCGGCGCGCAACGCAATCATGTGAACACCTGCGCGATTTCAGAAACATTTCCAACCCGCCTCCCTGTGCAGACCATTCGGGGCGCGTGGGCGCGTGCAGGCGAGAGTGGCTTTGGTTGGGCAATTGCTTGCGACAACTCAACAATGACATCGCTGTATGGAGCACACCAATACAACGCCGGGCAATGCATCAAAAATCCAAACGTCAGCGAGAACTTTGGATACGCGACCTGGGCACCCGAATACAACGGCCCCTTCTCCTTCCAAAGGTCCGGAACGATCACGCCCGAAGTAAATGCGTGTTTATCAACCCTAACAACCCAGCACTACGGGATGAGAATCAGCAGCATTGGTTCAACTCAAATCAACTGGCCGAGCCAATGTTCGTGCCAGAAATTGAACCGCGCAAGCGTAGTCGTTTACGAATACACCTCAGTGGGCTGGGATAGCGATGGAGCGCGACTGGAGCTTTACGAGTACAGATGCGACTGACTTGGCGGCGAGTGTCTCTTTATCATCGGGGGATTTCTCCAACCTTCCGAGTCTTCCCGCGCTCGTCATTTCTTAGGAGTGTCCGACCAGCAACCAACCAGCTTACGCCCGAATAGTTGTGGTCAACGCGCGAAAAACCAGACGAACCATCGTTGCGCACGGTTGCTGCCCCAGCGATTGGGGCTTTGTGGCGTTCGGCCCACGCCCGTTCCGCAGCGCCAATTGAGAGAATTTTTGGGGTGGGGTGCGAATGAATGATTTCACCCGTAAATCGCGCTCCCGGCTGAATTTCGCCCGTATCAATAGTGCAACCAATGCTTACCCCGTCGGTGAAGACTTGAACACTGTACGAACCATTGTCCCGGATGCCAATTGCCGCACAGGCCTCATGACCGGTCCTGTCCGTGTACGTGCGAAGCTTTGACCCGACCACGGTCAGAAATTCGGCCAGATCCTGGTCTTGCACCGACTCGATAGTGTCAATTTGTTCTCGAGCTTGACAATGCACTGTTGAAACAACGCTCAACGCCAAAGCAATACTTGTTGAATATACAATCCTCACAATTACCCCATAAATGCACAAGACACTTACCGGGTAACTTCAAAGATGCTCTTGATGAAGCGATGGGAGGCGATAGCGCTGATCCAGTCAGACGGCGGCTGTCACCTATTGTTAATTATAACGTGGCGTGTAGAATTCCCTCCGCACACTTCAGAGATGAATATGCCATATACAAATATAAGGAAACATAATGGATATCTACATAACTACCATCGTAATTATCGCAATTTTAAGCCACACCCCAACCTCCAAACTAAGAATTATTCTAAAATTACTTTCAAAGTTTGGTGGTCGCGACAAATGAGAAAAGGCCGGTGCACGCACCGGCCTTTTCTTTTACCCCCCCCTTGCCAAATCATGATTACTGATGTAGTGAATCAGCGTATCCGCATCCAAGGGGGCATCATGAGCTATATCAAACAAACTGGCGACGTAATTGTTTCAAGCGGCGCCGACACTCAAAACCTGCTTGCAGATGAAGTCCAACGCAGCGCGGGCGTAACCGCTGTGATGATGATCAAGAACGATCAGCAGGACGAAAAGCTCAAGAGGCTGAAGGCTCGAAACGACCTGGACAACATCCAGAGATTGCAAGAAGCCCAGCGCGAAATCGCCAACCTTCGGTCACAGCTGGTGCAAATGCAAGCTCGTCATGACGTGATGCGTGACTTGGCGGCGGACATCTTGGTTGACCGCTCGTGCTGCACCGCCGCTGCACGTCAGTTGGGACAGAAGTGGACCGGAACTGGTGAAAGTCAAGATATTGAGCGCGACTTTGAACAGTTCAGAGCAAATGAAAAGAACGCAATCAACTCCGACCTAGAGCGCCAGAAGAAGGCTTACCGAATTGTGGATGAGGTGGCAAGTGGCTGGCTGCATCCTGAGTCCACTCGCCGGCGCCGTCCGCCCATGGAATGATGCATAGCGTTACTGGTCAAGCCAGCCTGGACGCCGGTAGAAGCGCCCGCGTTCGACAAGCTTATCCAACCGCGTAATTCTTTCGTGGCTGTTGTGCCGGGGCGCACGCCGCTTGAATTCGGCCAGTGCCTCCCGTGCCGCCTCAATGTCTTCCTGCCCCATGTACCACTCCACAATGTACGTAATGAACGATGTGTTGATTGGCTGGTACGCGTCCATGTCCCGCAGCACTTCACCAAATCGGCCCGTTTCCGTGCGGTAGGGGTTGAGGTCGTATTGCATTTTTTGAGCCGTCAAAGCGGCTTTAAAGATGACTGCAGCTGGCTTTTTGCTGCGGACCACAACGTAGTACGGGCGAATAGCCGTCTTCTTGTCGTTCTCTTCTTTAAGCGCGGCGTAGTCCATCCCACGATGGAAGCTTGTTTGATTGAGCAGCCTTTTGTTGTACATCTCTAGCATCTGTTCAAAGATGCTCTGGGCGTGCGCATCGGACATTCCGACCGCCAGCACAACCACGCGGTACTCGCCGCCCAATCGTTCTCGGACGAACCATTCCCAGGCAATTCCTCCGTTCTTCTGCCAAGCAAACGCCCCTCGACCGTACCCAGCGTAGAACGGCACTCCATCTGCGTCCACGTGCAACCACGTATAGTTCTTGTTGAAATGCGGACCCGTCATCCACTGGGTATGCGACACGCATGTCTCTTGGCTGTATGACGCGAGCAATGGGACATCAACGCTGATCTTGCTCACACCAGATGCCTTGGCATGCGCCACGAGGTCTTCCACATCGACCAATTTGAACGCCATGGTGTTCTCCCTCTTCGTAGAGCTTCGGGACGCCTACCCTTTCAGTTTGTCGGGTATAAACGCAACCCCGTACGACACAGACAGCCCTTCTTCTTTTTCATGACGTTGCTGCTCAGCGCGGTGCATTGCAAGGCAAAGGTACATGATCGCGGATCGCGCCATGAGCAGCACACGCAGAGCTTTGCGCTGGAAGTCGTCTAAGGTCATCTGTTCCGACAGTCGGTCGTGGAGCATTGATGTTTCGTCGCAATCGGAGCGGGCCCAAACGATCTTGAAAAATCGATGCTCCAAAGCATTACGCACAAGATGCAGTTGCTGGGAGTCTGGTGAGGCGCTTTGCCTTACGTCCTCATTGAAGATGTCTTCGGACAAGCTGTACAACGCATGCAACCAGATGTTCTCACTGCCTTCAAACTCTGGGCGAATGGTTGTCTCGACGCCCTTCTTGGGTTCAGTCCGCCACAGTCGTGCGAAATCCGCAGATTTGCGTTTGGCATTGATGTCCCAACGGTCGCACACAAAGTTCGCGACCTTATCCAGCAGTGAATACGCCGCGCGATAGGCTGTTTTGACCTGCTCAATGGCAATGCTGTATCGCGCACTATCGGCGTTGGACGACAAAAGAACCTCACGGTCGGCCATGTTGATCTTCTGATCATCCAGACCAACAAACATGCACCACCGCGCGTAGATGTACTCCTGCTTGAGTTGATTGAATGCGGCCAAGTACGAGATCCCTACTCCGTCGGCCCGGTGTGTTGGTAGAGAAAGCGAGTCCGTTGCGGCCACCGGTTGGGTGTACGCATCGTTCATGGGACTGAGGAAGAGCCTGTTGTCCAAACACCAGCGGCGGTAGCGCTTCTCCTGGGCGCTGCGGCCCAATGCGAACGTGTCCATCCAGGTAAGGTCCGGGTTGCTCTCAACACCGTACCGATCCAAACCAAGTTCTACGGCTTCCAGCATGAGCCGAAAGCGCTCTGCGGCTTCAACGAACGTCGCACCGTGAGCGCCGATGGCAACCGCCTTACGCAGTTGCTCGCGGCCTTCGATGTTGATCCATTCCCGGTGCCCCACGTCATACAGGTTGCGCGCGTAGAAGAACAATGCACCCGCCATATTGCCTTGCGCCATCGCAAGCATGGGATCGAGTTCTAACGCTTTGCGCCAGTGCTCCAACGCATCATGTACGCGGCCCGTCTTATTGAACGCGTTGCCCAAGTTGGAGTGAATCTGTGCGCGAAATTCATCAGGGTGCTTCCCGAACCCCTCATGCGCGATGGCTGAGCGCAACTGATAAATCTGTGCGGTGTTGTCTGGCTGGATCCACGACAGCGCGTTCTCATCGGTACGACGGTGCGTGTACAGCCAGCCCAAGGCATTGGCGTGAAAGTAGTGCAGCACGCACCCGTGCCGCTTGTCCGCCAATTCCCCGCAATTGCCAATCACCTCAATGCATTTCTGCATCAACTCAAGGTCGTTGGAGTCATTGGCCGCATCAATGAGCGCACCGAGTTGTTCCACATGGCTGGATGTGATTTGGCCTTCCGCTGCCCGAATCGATATTTGGTCGGCTAGGGCGAACATCTGTTCACGGGTCATAATAATGGCGGTCAATGCGTTCTCCGAACGCGAGCGTGTAGCATGGGGTCTTGCCATCCATTACACACCGTCATGAGCCTAATTTCGACCGTTTTGATTTTGGCTGCAGCTGGAAATCCCGATGTCCCGCTTGCTGTGGAGTCTTCGGCGCTGGTGACGGCGTACGAGCGCGACGCCGACGCTGCCGACAAGCGCTACAAGGGCGTGAGGCTTAGGGTCACTGGGGTGGTCGCTGAGGAGCCCGCCTGTACCGGCGCTCCCCCCTCCTGGCTCTTGAGGGCACAGGGATCCACGACCGGCCCGTGGCCGTGTTGGACCCGGCCCGCAAGGACGAGCTGGCCGGTTTGCGCAGTGGGCAGTCTGTAACGCTCGATTGCCTGGGCAATGGGCATGTCTCCGGCACTCCGATGCTCAAAAACTGCACCATGGTTCAGCAAGCCCACGACCACAGCCGCTAGGGTTGTGATCGACGGCCCATACGCATATCTGGTGGCCTTGCTCCTGGGCGAACTCCACGCGCCCCCAGACGGTTCAGCTTCGCGGCTTGTCTTCACTGCGCGGCGCGCTTATACCTTGTCTCGCCCTCGGGGCAGGAGAACAAGATGGCAAAGAAAGTTCACGATATTGATAGCAGGACCGCACTGTCTATTGCGCGCATCGTTGAAGAGATGGAGAACGGTTCCAGTGGGGAACTGATAGCTGCAAATTGCGGAAAGGGCCGACTCGACGGCGATTTCTTCCGCGACTTGCGCCTCTTCCACTCCGCGAGCAAGACCAAACCGGCCTTTACGAAAAAGGCTCAAAGAACGGTCCGCCGCATTACCGACGAAATCGCTGCGGAAGTGGATGCCGAACTTCCGGCCAAGCCCAAGCGTAAGGAGCATGAAACCAACTCCTAACAACCCATAAACCACAGCATACGCCCGCGCACAGCGGGCTTTTTTATGCCCGCATAATTACTTTGCACTCAGTTTAGCAAATGCAATCAAAGCTGTTTCAGTATCGTGCAATCTGCTGCGGTACTGGCTGCGGACCTGGGCGATTTGCTGTGGCGTGACGTGGGCGGTAGCCTTTTCGATTTTCAAATTGATCAGGGCCATTCTGCGTTCAAACTCATCCGCCCCCATCCGTCCATTGATGACTTCAAGATAGACCTCGGACCGCTCATCTAATATCGCACGCAATTCCTCACTGCGCGTCGCCAGCCCCGCCAACATGACATTGGACGTGCCAGCAACTTTCAATACCCATTGCATGTCGCTTTTGCTTTTGACGGCGGGGATCAACTTCGTATCGACATGGGCTGACATGCCCAGTCCCAGCGATACCAAAACGATTTTCTGATCAAGGGCAGGCAACTCCTTTACCCACGCGGAATTCGCCGGCCAATTCTCAGAGTCTTGGGGTGGAACGTCGGACGCCATGGCTGTCTGCATGAGCGCGAACATCAAAATGACAAGAACCATAAAATTGCGCTGAAATGTGCTCACGGAAAATTCCTTTTAGCTGTCCATCAATTAGGCTTAGAACAGCCCCGCTGGACCCAGGTGATAATCAGTGCATCACACAGTTCATCCTCCTGCCCTTCAACCATCGTCATACCAGACGGCGGCGAACTCCACATGCGCTTGAGAACATATGTTGAATCAACGCCCATCTGTGATGCGTAGTCGAAGATTGCCTGATATATGGGATGTTCCACCGGCACAGCCGTCCCGTTTTCATCTGCGACTTGGTGAAAGCCCAGGTCCCCGTATGGAGACCAGTTGACTCGCTCCACGCCTCCCATAAACACCAATGGGCATGCGGAATAGCAGTTGTTCCACAACGATGTCTCCAATCCCTTGCTGCGGATGTACCGACCGGCCGCGATTGCTTCGAGCACATACCCACCTCCGCTCCCCAAAGCAACCTGCTCAACCGTTGGATTGGCTTCAATTGCATCAATTACTTTTTGTGCGAAGCCTTTTTCGATATCCCCTAAAACTTGCAGTACTCGGCCCTCAGCTTTAATCACGTAGAACGACGACTGTCCTACTTGCTCGATTGACGCATCTGTCGGGATGCCAAATCGACCCACACAGTCCAAATTCCATTCGATCACGCGCTCATGGTGAGCCTGCCCAATGATGCCGTTCGCCACACTGTTAAAGTTGCTCAACGAGACAGCCATAACGCGCAGGTCTTGGGCGTTCTCAGTCGTGGGGGTGACGTAATCTGGATCGTACGTCATCACGGTTCCAGAAATATATTTATCCTGCTTTAACAGCCGCCCAAGTACGTAACATGAATGCTCGGGAATGTGATACTCGTTGTAGTATGTTCCTACATGGTTGTAGTCATTGATTGCGACTGCGGCGGCCCACAACTTATCTTGCAGCGCCTTCTTGTCTTTCATTTGCTGGTACAGATCCTGGACCACCTCGGACAAGTCGGACACGCCAACAGAAGCTGCCGCCTCGTGCGCAGGATTTTCCGCTGGCTCCACTTCTACAGGGGCAGATTCTGTCACGGCAGGCGGCGGGATGGGAGACGCTGGAGGTGGCGCCGACTGATCGCAAGCTCCCAAAATTGAAATGCTGACAAGCGCGAGAATCGGTTTCATTGTATCGGAACATAAGCCAATTGATCTCATGCCGAACGTCCATTTCATTACAACCCCCTTGTTGAAACCCGCCACTTCATCTGTGAGCAGGCCATCCAAAGCCACGCATGTAGCAGCCCTACTTGGCGACAAGTATCTCATCCCAGCGGGTGATAAAGGAAAGCGACAGATGCCCCTGCCGCATGGCCCGTTTGGCGGCACCGCTCGGGCTCGCACTGGGCGACGCAAACGACAGACTGCCGCGCCCGAACTTGTGGCTGGCCGCGTCCAAAGCCTTCATCAGCGCCTCGGGTTTGGGGCTGCGCACCGGTGCGAACAGATCCTGCCCTGCTGGGCGGACTTCTCACGTAACTGACGGATCATCTGGCCCCTAGGCGCCTCGACTTTGAACAAGACAACCAGCACAAGAACAAGAAGCAAGAACCCAACAAAGCCAGCCATAGCGCCTCTCCCTAGAGATGCCAGTCCAGCGGCTTGTTGGGCGAAGACTATAGCCCAAGATATGATGGCTATTCTACGCGTTGCAGTGGACAAGGATCGTGCAATGAACACAGATGACCTCACGGACCGGCAGTTGCTCGATCTCCATTGCACTGTCATGGACGCGTGGCGGCAGCGCGGGGTTATACGTTCAGCGAACAACCCTGTGGCCGACTACACAGAGACGCTGGTGGCGCGCGCGTTCAATGCCACGCTTGCGACAGGTTCCCAGGCAGGATTTGATGCTGTCGGTCCAGACGGAACGCGGCCTCATATCAAAGGCAGGCGACTGACCGCCGCCAATAGAAGTACGCAGTTGAGCGCGCTGCGGAATTGGCGTCAAACCCCTTCGATCAACTTGCCGCAGTCGCCTTCAATAGCAGTCAGCACATTGAATGCGCTGCGCTGATCCCACTGGATGTGGATCATAAGTTGGGGTGATACCGCGCCCATACAAACAGCCACATATTGTATTTTCGGCGCTCAATTTTTGATGAGCAAGGCGTGATCAACCTTACGGACTTGATCATTGAGGCATCAACCACGCACAAGCCACAATCAAGTTAGATTTTATCGAACTGTCACCATTGGAATCATGCACGTAGAATTCATGACACATCATTTCACAAAGATCATTGAAAACAAGGCGCGCACAAAGCCGTACGAATTGCGGAATTACCGGATGATCAACACCATCGCAATCACGTACAAGGATGCGAACACACCAAGCCCAACGTATTTCGTTCTGGTGTGCTTCTTGAACGCCGACACGATGAGCGACGCCGCTGCCGAAGCAGCCGAGCGAAACTTGACCGTACTGCAAGTTCTAACGCCCGTGTTCGATGCCATGTTTCAAGACACAACATATCGTCCTGCGACGATGGTCCGATCCGTTCAGAATAGTTTTGAAAAAGGCATTGAGCTCTGCGAGGATGCAGTGACTTTTGAAGACGTCCCCGCGGATGCTCGATATACGGGATTCATGGGGTCGTGCTATGGACGTGAGTACATCCACTTGGTCCACAAGCTGCTGCACACCGACATCGAGATAATCCCTTCCACTGTCACAGTCTGAGCAATGTGGCCGAGGAACCAAGCTAGCTTATGAAAACACTGTCGCCCCTCGATCCTTCACTTGACCACATAGGGCTTCTTGATTGTAGACGGCCGCAGGCTCCTGAGATCGCCATTATTGATGTTAGAACTTGCGAGTTCCGAAGGTTGCTTCCCGGTCAGATCGAACACTTTCAAAATTAGACCAGTGCGAACGTTGATGACAGCCAACTTCTTGAGGGATGCGGTTATCAGCGTCTGTTTTTCTTCCGACTCAAAGGGCCAATCAATTTTCGGAAACTTATACTCAGCGTGGCCACCTACGTACGGGTGAACCACACCGTACAAGTACACTACGTCAATATCATCCTTTTGAGCGCGCGCATCAGCACCACTCATTTCTACATCAGCTCTCAGTGAAAGCTCCTTGTACGAAAGCCCCGGAAGCTCCCCGGCCTCCACCACTGATTGCTTGTCAAAGGCCACGTAATAGGCGTCCCGCTTCGTCTTTGTGACAGACACGGACACCCCATAGGCGTTGCTTGCGTCGTAGACGCTTCTGCGAACGTTTCTTTCACCCCCGTAGACCTTGGCAGTATCGTGGAATTCCTCGCCATCAAACCATCGACTGCTGTACGTGCCGAGAGTGCGTACCCGCAGAACTTGTGCATCCGCGTCGAAGTCGTCCGTCAAACGCGCACCGGCACTGATCACACATAGAAGACCGTCTCGCAAAGCAGATGGCTTAGTAGACAGCACGTTCTCAGTGCGCGTCTTGAACTCATCGTTGGTTTCGTACTGATCTTTCGGCGGGATATTTCCTATCGCCGCTACCACCCCAATGAGCGAATGCCCCTTGAAGTTGGGACCGAGACTCATCCCCTCCTCTAACACGCACGCTTGCGTCAAAGGCATGTAGCCTCCGGCTGGGACTTGGGCTTTTGACTTGGCCGCACCAAAACCAGCGGGAATTACAGCCATCCCGACGCACAACAGCAGCAAACGCTTGAACACTGATCACTCCTCAATACCCAGCCCTTACAAGAGACTGCGCTTAAGCAAAAAATAGACCAAAGATTAGATAGGCAATTCCAACAATGACAGTCCCAATGACAAAATAGCGCCAGAACGTTGCGCACTCAGGAAACTCTTGGGCACCCTCTGACTCGTCTATGTTGAACGCAACCTTGAATTGATGCATCTGGCTTTGACCATTACCAACCCTTGCAAACCTCACCCTTCCAACTAAAATCAATCGAAGAAGTTTTCCAAGTCATCGGACACAGTATTGGCATTGGCGATCACCGCGTCGTAAATTCTCAGCATCTTGGGATAGTCTTCATCACTGTCGCTGACACTGAACGGCGTGTTCTTGCCGCTGGAAATAAAGCGAAAAACAACGTAATCCCTCTCGCGCTCTTCATCGAAGTGCCGACGAATGATCAAGGTATATTGCTTGTGATCGCAAACGTAGGAGTCATATTCACCATCACTCCAAACCAACGTTCCATCTTCGGTCTGCTGCAACAGCTGCGTCATGAACCCCTGAAATACTTTTGGTATCACTTGATTTTCTCCTTGCCGCGTTTGGTGTAGCCCTGTACTTGTCCCAGGTGCCCTGATATCGACATCAAGGCCCTTTGAGTTTTTACGGGGACACTCCCATTCTCCTGCACATGATCGGCAAAACGATATGACTGCAAGATCGAACGATTCTTACGATGCTCGGACTTATCGTCATTCATTGCATCAGGGAATACCTGGGTGTACAACCGAATGATCTTGACAACATATCGTGCAGAAATATCCTCATTTCGAGTAATTCCTTCGATGGCGGACTCAACAGCAATCTGGCACTCTGTAATCTCACGCGCGGTCATCAAGTCTTCAACCACCCGAACAACTTCCGAAACCTTCTGCTCGGCAAGTTCTGCCGCACTTCGTGTGCGCGCAAGCTCAATTAAAGCAATAATAACGGCGTAGATCGTAAGGAAGATACTTATTGAGCCCAGTGTCTTGGGCAGACCATCATAAAGATCCTTGTCGTAGACAAAGCAACCAATAGCAACAATCAGCAAAGCCAAGAAACTCAACAAATGATCTCGTTTGCTTGAAACCCATCTGCGGTATCGATCTTTAATGCGCATTTTTAGCCCAAGATGAGATAGGCGACACCGACAACGACCGCACCGATCAAAAAGTAGCGCCAAAACGATGCGCTTTGTCTACTGCGTCTCTTAACGACAAACTGATTGAATGTGGCCCTACGAAATGCGTACATCGAATGCGCAATCATCAGGATCGCCGTCAAGTACGACTGGTCGCTGTCAAAGCTGGATTTGTACTGCATATCTTTGAGCAACAAGTTGACCACAGCCCCCGATATTGCCTTGGACCTTACATCATTGACTTGCTGCATGGACAACATCGTGAACGCCTGGGCAGCGTCTGCCGCGTCATTGAACGAATAGTTGAACTCGCCCCGATTGAATGTAAGCGCCACGCCGCTTAAACGACGTGCAAAATACTCGGCAAACTCTTGGTTGTGCGTTCGCACAACCACCTGACTTGCGGCAAACGCAGCCGCTACGGTCTGTTGATCCGCCCCAGGCTCATTGGCCTTGTCCATCATTGGTCGCAGCCGCACAAAATCCTGTGCGAGCTCCGGCGTCATCTTCATCGCGTCGTCCATGTCCCCTGTTCAGCGCATGATAGCCCAGCACAACCCTCATTCCCACCAGTCCGAACACCGGACATCAAAAAGGGCGCATGCCTGCGCCCGCCTTTGATCACCACTGGGCGTTGTAGCGCGACAAGGTTCGGGGGTGAAATCCCAGGTAGTACGCTGCCGCATCGCGTCCTACCGCTTGAATAACGCCCGCGCGCGCGCGTTCAATTTCATTTTGCAACTCGGAGTCGCGCAATTGGCCGTATTCATCCGCACCGCGTTGAAGAGTGACGACAGTCACCTCATATCTCCTTGATCTGAATATCTACGCCAATGCCCTGGATGTCTTCCATGATGGCGTGCAGATTGGATACAACAATGCTCATCTTAGCCACGAGGCTCGCCTTGCGCTTGACGGTCAGAGCGTTGCTGAAACTCTCCAATATCCAATTTCGCGAGCGGCGCATGGCTTCGCTATCAATGTATTTCAATTTCCGATTGATTGGACGAAACATGCGACTGAGTTCTTGAAATCGAGAGTGCCCGTACTGAGTGTACGTCGTATCGGCCGTCCGCTGATCCATACGCTTGGCAATTTCAACCAAGCGCATGAAACCCCGCACCTCCCTGTACAGATCCCGAAGCTCTTCAACCGTGTGTTCCCGAACATGCCGCGCTTCGGTTCGCGCGTCAACGAATAGCATTCCATCGCTCATTACTCATCCTCGTCCGTACCCTTCCGCGCGCGCATACCAGAATGAATGGTCGGCGCTTCGTCGTTGGACTCATCCCAAAATGGCTTGTCCGTTCCTTTTAGCACGTTCCACTCGCGGGGACTGGTCGAAATCATGACTTCCTCAACCTTAGCAAACGCCTCCCGCAATTTCCCCCACTCCTGCTCGTTGTAAAGATCGGTGACACTTGCCGAACCATTGGACACTTTGTGATTGAGCATATCGGAAACAATACGTCCCGACAAAAGCGCTTCGGCAAATCGACCCAGAGTGCGGCGCAAATCATGCGGAGTCAGGCCGACATCAATGTCCTTGCGCAGATCCAACATTCCTGCATCCACACGCACGTTTTTAATGATGGATTTACTGTCGCTGTAGTGTCCTTCTTTTGAGCGCGTGGAGCGGGCCGGAAATACCCATTTGCATCGCTCGGCCTTCTGCTCAACGCGGTAGATTTCGCGCTGGGCCTTGGCAATCACCATGAAGTCCCCCGAACTCTTTTTTGTCTCCAATAGCGCTTGCGTGGCTTTTTGCATTTCGATGGGAAGATGCGCTTCTACGTCCATTGCGTCCTGCCAGCGCTGCATCAAAACACGTCCAGCAAAGTACGCCACCGGCAGAAAGCGAACTTCGCCGCCCTTGGTGTCGTGAAAGAACACTTGGGATCCTGGACGCTTCGTGGTGAGATTGATTTCGCTGGGTGTTTTTGCCAGCCACACCCACGACACACTTTCGTTGGCAATGTCCTCCTTGCTTGCTTTGACATACCACTGCAGCTTTGCCGCTTCATTTCGCCGAGCACCCCACAGCAAAGTCAGAAGCAAATAATCGACCGCCACGGCGTTGTGCTTATTTTGCAAGTTGCGCCGAAACACCAAGGTCTTGAGTACGTTCGGCAACGACCCATCGTCTTTAGCCAACGGGTTGCGCACCTGGGCTTTCCGGTAGTGTTCCCGCTTCTCCTTGGCACCACGCCACAGGTCCATTTCAAAGAGCATTTGCAAGGGGTTGTGCTGCATGATGGGGGCGCGGTTTTCGCGCAATGCGTCCAAGCGCTCTTGACGCAACACCAGTTCAATTGAGCGATTCAAGTCAGCAAAAGTGTGTTCAACGGCCTCAATTCCTGCCGACTTTGTGCGCTGAATGTACTTGCCACTCAAACCCAGTTCCGCGTACTCCTCCGCCGTCAAGGCCCACCATTTGGCTTTTTTGCCAAGTTCGCCTTTGTCTGCTCGGGAATGCGATTGGATTTGAGCATGGCCGATGTCCGCAATGCGTTCCATCCGTTGGTGATTTGATCAATGGTCAGATCACGGACCTGCACATCCGCCAAATTCACCTCGGGCCGCTCCAATCGGGCCAGACTGTTTTGAACGGCTTTGGCGCTGATTGCTTTGCGCTTACCTGCGTCCACTTGCGCCTGCATCTTTTCAATGTAGCGCTCCATGCACGTTCGCACTGTAATGCTGCGGATGTCATTGGCGCGGCGTTCTAGCTCATCACGACGCTTGGGACTCTCCCCTCCTGTTTCAACGATGTACGCCAATTGCGCACGGGCCTTTTCGTGCGCCTGGATGATCGTCATGTCGGCTACAGAGCCAAGAGACACGCGCACAAGACGGTCCCCCGCCCGCTTGCGTACTTCAAATGAATTGCCGCTCTTCCCTACGTACACACCAAAGCCGGTGGGAGCTCCCGGTGTTCCGTCCATAAAGCGGTACGGCTTGGGATCCGGGTTCTGTTCAATGACCGTCTTGCCCTGCGGATCCATGGCTGGGCGCTGATTGATGTTGAGCGCGCGCAATTGCCGGTCGTTGAGTCTGTATCGCTGTTTGCTCATCTCTGTCACCCTTGTCCCTATCGTGGGGTGTGTCCACGGCTCCCCAGCACACGCCAACCTTACTATGCTGAACCCTCGTGGACACACGTTTTTGGACGGGAACAGGTTCATGGACACCTGATGGACACTTTGGCTGTCACAAGCCGTTCCAAGTCGTCCCGTGGTGTCTCAACCTGTCCTACGTCCTCATCGTTTAACCGCTTGAAATTTCGATCTTTTTTATGCAAAACAATGACTTGAAAAGTCATACACCCGCCATGAAGCAGTTCTTCGCGGCCAAGTCCGATTACCCGGACCTGCTGCTGTTCTTCCGCATGGGTGACTTCTACGAACTGTTCTATGACGACGCCCGCAAGGCGGCGCGCCTGCTCGACATCACCCTGACCCAGCGCGGCAGCTCCGGCGGCGCACCGATCCCGATGGCCGGCGTGCCGGTACATGCCTATGAAGGCTACCTGGCACGGCTGGTGGCGATGGGCGAGTCGGTGGCGATCTGCGAGCAGATCGGCGACCCGGCGCTGGCCAAGGGCCTGGTCGAGCGCAAGGTGGTGCGCATCGTCACCCCCGGCACGGTCACCGACGAGGCGCTGCTGGATGAACGCCGCGACACCCTGCTGATGGCCCTGTCGCGCAGCAAGCAGGGCTACGGCCTGGCCTGGGCCGACCTGGCCGGCGGCCGCTTCCTGGTCAACGAGGTGGAAACCGACGACGCGCTGGAAGCCGAACTGGCGCGGCTGGAGCCGGCCGAGCTGCTGGTGCCCGACGAGGAGAACTGGCCGGAGTTCCTGCGCCAGCGCACCGGCGTGCGTCGCCGTGCGCCGTGGCTGTTCGATGCCGACAGCGGCCGCCGCCAGCTGCTGGCCTTCTTCAAGCTGCATGACCTGAGCGGCTTCGGCATCGATGACAAGCCGCGCGCCACCGCCGCCGCTGGCGCCCTGCTCGGTTATGTCGAGGAAACCCAGAAGCAGCGCCTGCCGCACCTGACCTCGATCGCGATGGAAACCGCTGGCGAGGCGATCGCGATGAACGCCGCCACCCGCCGCCACCTGGAACTGGATACGCGCGTCGACGGCGACACCCGCAACACCCTGCTGGGCGTGCTCGACAGCACGGTGACGCCGATGGGCGGCCGCCTGCTGCGGCGCTGGCTGCATCGCCCGCTGCGCCTGCGCGAGGTACTGGTACAGCGCCACCATGCGGTGGAGACGCTGATCGACCGTGGCAGCGATGCTGACATCCGCGAGCAGTTCCGCCGCCTCGGTGACCTGGAACGCATCCTCACCCGCGTCGCGCTGCGCTCGGCGCGGCCGCGCGATTTCTCCACCCTGCGCGACGGCCTGGGCCTGCTGCCTGCGGTGCGCGAGGTGCTGGCGCCGCTGGATTCACCACGCCTACAGACGCTGCATGCGGCGCTGGGCGAACACGACGAGTGCGCGCAGCTGCTGGCCAGCGCCATCGCCGAAATGCCGCCGCTGAAGCTGAGCGATGGCGGCGTGCTGGCCGATGGCTTCGATGAAGAGCTGGACGAGCTGCGCCGCCTGTCCACCCACGCCGACCAGTTCCTGGTCGACCTGGAACAGCGCGAGCGCGAAAGCAGCGGCATTCCCACCCTGAAGGTGGGCTACAACCGCGTGCACGGCTACTACATCGAGATCAGCAAGGGCCAGTCCGACCGCGCGCCGGTGCACTACACCCGCCGCCAGACGCTGACCAATGCCGAGCGCTACATCACCGAAGAACTGAAGGCGTTCGAAGACAAGGTGCTGTCCGCGCGTGACCGCTCGCTGTCGCGCGAGAAGTACCTGTACGAGCAGCTGCTGGACACCCTCGGCGGCCAACTGGAACCGCTGAAGCAATGCGCCGCCGCGCTGAGCGAACTGGACGTACTGGCGGCCTTCGCCGAACGCGCGCAGGCGCTGGACTGGGCGCGCCCGGAGCTGCAGGCCGAGCCGTGCCTGAAGATCGAGCGTGGCCGCCACCCGGTGGTCGAGGCGGTGCGCGAGCAGCCGTTCGAACCCAATGATCTGGATCTGCATCCGGACCGTCGCATGCTGGTCATCACCGGCCCGAACATGGGCGGTAAATCGACCTACATGCGGCAGAACGCGCTGATCGTACTGCTGGCCCACATCGGCAGCTTCGTGCCGGCCAGCCGTGCGCTGATCGGCCCGATCGACCGCATCCTGACCCGCATCGGCGCCGGTGACGACCTTGCCCGCGGGCAGTCGACCTTCATGGTCGAGATGGCCGAAACCAGCTACATCCTGCATCACGCCACCGCCCATTCGCTGGTGCTGATGGACGAGATCGGCCGTGGCACGTCCACCTACGATGGCCTGGCACTGGCCGACGCGGTGGCCCGTCACCTGGCCTACCAGAACCGCTGCTACACGCTGTTCGCCACCCACTACTTCGAGCTGACCGCGCTGGCCGACGAGCAGCACGAGGGCGGCCGCAGCGGCATCGCCAACGTGCACCTGGACGCGGTCGAGCACGGAGAGGCGCTGGTGTTCATGCACGCGGTAAAGGATGGCCCGGCGAACCGCAGCTTCGGCCTGCAGGTGGCGGCACTGGCCGGCCTGCCGCGCGCCACCGTGGCACAGGCACGGCGTCGCCTGGCCGAGTTGGAACAGCGCGGCGGTGAAAGCCATGCCGCCGAGTTGGCGCCGCAGGCGTTGGATGCGCCGCAGCAGTTCGGCCTGTTCGCAGCACCGTCGAGCAAGGCACAGGACGCGCTGGCCGCGATCGACCCGGACGAACTGACGCCGAAGCAGGCGCTGGAAGCCCTGTACCGGTTGAAGGCACTGCTGTAGCCGCAGCGCACTCCCATGGCCTCCCGCTCGCCTTGCGGGAGGCCTGTTGAAAGACTGTGCAAATCCGATTCTTCGTTTCAATTGACAGAACCTATCAATCTGAACGGATCATTCGATTATTCATTTCATCTGGCCATAGCTAAAGTCGAGTGAAGATGTTTCTCCCACGTCTTCACCGCCACCAGGAGCCAGCCGATGAGCCAGTCCGACAACAACAACGCCAAGTGCCCGTATCACACCGCGCCGTCGCCTGCGGAAGGCGCCCAGCAGCAGCGTGAACTGAGCACCACGCCCAAGCAGAAGCACGGCGATGATCCGGTCACGCCGATGACCACGGCCTTCGGCGCACCGGTGGTGGACAACCAGAACAGCAAGACCGCCGGCCCGCGTGGCCCGCTGCTGATGGAAGACGTGTGGCTGCTGGAAAAGCTGGCCAACCTCAACCGCGAGATCATTCCCGAGCGCCGCATGCATGCCAAGGGCTCGGGCGCGTTCGGCACCTTCACCGTCACCCACGACATCAGCAAGTACACCCGCGCCAAGCTGTTCGAGAAGGTCGGCAAGCAGACCGAGATGTTCGCCCGCTTCACCACGGTGGCCGGCGAGCGTGGCGCCGCCGACGCCGAGCGTGACATCCGCGGCTTCGCGCTGAAGTTCTACACCGAAGAAGGCAACTGGGACCTGGTCGGCAACAACACGCCGGTGTTCTTCCTGCGCGACCCGCGCAAGTTCGCCGACCTCAACAAGGCCGTGAAGCGCGACCCGCATACCAACCTGCGCAGCGCGCGCAACAACTGGGACTTCTGGACGCTGCTGCCCGAAGCCCTGCTGCAGGTGACCGTGGTGATGAGCGACCGCGGCATTCCGCGCAGCTTCCGCCACATGCACGGTTTCGGCTCGCACACCTACAGCTTCACCAACGCCGACAGCGAACGCTTCTGGGTGAAGTTCCACTTCGTCAGCCAGCAGGGCATCGAATCGCTGACCGACGCGCAGGCGCAGATCCTGGTCGGCCATGACCGCGAAAGCCACGGCCGCGACCTGTTCGCCGCGATCGAGAAGGGCGACTTCCCGAAGTGGAAGCTGTTCATCCAGGTCATGCCGGAGCTGGACGCGGAAACCTACCGCGTGCATCCGTTCGACCTGACCAAGGTGTGGCCGAAGAGCGACTACCCGCTGATCGAAGTGGGCCAGTTCGAACTGAACCGCAACCCGGTCAACTGGTACCAGGACGTGGAGCAGTCGGCGTTCGCACCGAGCAACCTGGTGCCGGGCATCGGCCCGTCGCCAGACAAGATGCTGCAGGCACGCCTGTTCGCCTATTCCGATGCGCAGCGCTACCGCCTGGGCGTGAACCACCACCAGATTCCGGTGAACGCAGCGCGCTGCCCGGTGCACAGCAACCACCGCGATGGTGCGATGCGCGTGGACGGCAACTACGGCGGCCTGCCGCACTACGAGCCGAACAGCTACGGCCAGTGGCAGGAGCAGCCGCAGTACCGCGAGCCGCCGATGAAGATCCGCGGCGACGCCGACTTCTGGAATTTCCGCGAGGACGACGCCGACTATTTCAGCCAGCCCGGTGCGCTGTTCCGCAGCTATAACCAGGCACAGAAGGACCGCCTGTTCGCCAACACCGCCCGCGCCCTGGGCGATGCGCCGGACTTCATCAAGCAACGCCACATCGACAACTGCAGCAAGGCCGACCCGGCCTACGGTGCCGGAGTTGCCGCGGCGCTGAAGGCGCTGGCCAGCCAGCCGTCGGATCCGTTCAAGCCGGCGCAGCCGGAAGCGGACTTCCCCACCGCCACCCCGGGCGCCGAAGACATCGAGCTCTGATCGCCCTGCCCCGTGTACGACACGCCGCCTCCCCGTGAGGCGGCGTCGCCGTTTTAACGGTCCGCGTCGTACCTTCTGCACGCCCAACCCCAATCAAGGATTCCGCAGATGAGCCTGACCGACGAACTTCTCGCCAAATTGCAGGGCGCCCCGCTGCAGCAGGTATCGCAGCAGCTCGGCATCAGCGATACCCAGGCGTCCGGCGCGATCAGTGCCGCGCTGCCGGTGCTGATGGGCGCGCTGGGCAACAACGCCTCGCAGCCGCAGGGCGCGCAGGCGCTGCTCGGCGCCTTGCAGAACAACCACAGCGGCCTGGACCTGGGCAGCGTGCTCGGCTCGGTGCTGGGCGGCGGTGGCGGTGGTGCCGCCAGCGACGGCGCCGGCATCCTCGGCCACATCTTCGGCGGCAACCAGCAGAAGGTGGAAACCGGCCTGGCCCAGGCCACCCAGCTCGACAGCGGCCGTACCAGCCAACTGCTGCAGATCCTTGCACCAATCGTCATGGCCTTCCTCGCCCAGCGCCTGGGTGGCGGCCAGGCCGATGCCAGCTCGCTCAGCCAGGCCCTCGGCCAGGAAAAGCAGCAGGTGCAGCAGCAGGGCGGTCTTGCCGGTGGCCTGCTCGGCAGCCTACTGGACCAGGATGGTGATGGTCAGCTGGGCGTGGGCGATCTGCTCAAGCTGGGCGGCAATCTGCTCGGCGGCAAGCGCTGAGGGAAAGCCTGGCCGGACATGGGCCGGCGCTACCGGCATCGCCATGGGTAGCGCCGGGCCAGGCCCGGCGGCTTACCGGTTGCCCGCCTTCAAACGCTGCAGGATCGGTGCGAACAAGGGCGCCTGCATCGAGCGCGGCGGCTCGACATGGCCGCCCTTTTCCTGCGCCTGCCAGTACGACCACGGCAGCGGCTTGTCGCCCAGTTCGTAGTCCATGCCGTCCCAGCCATCCTCGCGGAAGGCGTAGAAGGCCCAGTGCACCTTGTCCTGCTCCAGCACCTGCAGCACATCCTGCAGGTAGCGGCTGCAGTCCGGCCACCGCCGCATGCAGCCGAATTCGGCCACCACCATGCGGTTGGCACCGACGCCATGCGAGGCGGCCCACGTCATCGGCTGCTGCAGGTAACGGCGTACACGCGCCGCATCCCAATGCTCGCTGCCTGCACCGAACGGCACCTGCGCCGGATAGCGCCAGGGTTTGGCACGCGTCTGGTTCGGTGCACTGGTTGCCGCGTACGGCTCGTACATGTGCACGCTGTACAGCAGCTTCGAATCCGCCAGCGGTGCCGGCCAGTAGTTGAAACCGTCGGCGGCGGCATACCAGCCCGCATCCAGCATCAGCGGCATCGCGGTGTCGACCTCGCGGATGCTGGCGATCAGCTCCGAGTAGAAGCGGCGCAGATCGCGTGGGCCGTCCTGCACACCGGCATACCACCGCTGCATCGCCTCGGTGGACGCATGCTCGGCCAGGCCTGCACCGTACTCGGGCACCGGCTCATTGATGAGGTTGTAGGCGGCCAAGGCAGGATGACCCTTCAGCGCCGTGGCCAGGTCATGCCAGAAGCGACGGGCCGGCACATGGTTGTCGAAGGACTGCCACAGGCGCTGGTCGACCACATCGCCGTTGTGCTGCTTCCAGCGCAGCAACGGCAGCGACAGCGGCGTCAGCACCACTTTCAGCCCGGCCGCATCGGCGTCATCCAGCACCCGCCGCAGCGTGGCCAGGTCGGCCGGAACCAGTCCGCGATAGTCATCGGCGTTGCCGATCAGGAAGTCACGACCGCCCTGCCCCTTCCACTTGTCCGGCACCAGCCGCACCCAGGTCGCACCGGTCGCACGCAGCGCCTCGAAGTATTTCCGGTCCGGAGGCGACATGTTCATGCTGTTGCCACCGCGTTGCGGAACGTCCCAGAAGGTGATGTCGGCAGCGTGCAGTGGCGCAGCAGCAAGCAGGGACAGGCATAACAGCAGACGACGCATGGGCAGGCCTTCGATAGGTGAAAAACCAGCCTGCCCAGCGCAATCCGAACGCACCGTGACTGGCGCTTTGTTTCGCACCGCGATAGGAACAATCCGTTGGAATCAGGATTTCGCTAGAGCGCGTCGATGTCACCCAAGGCCCGGATCAAACGCCGCGCGCGCTTGTCCGGCTTGTGTTCCGGCGGCTGGAAACCATCGCGTGCGGCAATGCGCAGTGCACGCTGTTCGGCACGGCGCGCCTTCGAAGCCTCGCTCTCGGCGTACAGCTGCTGTGCCGTTGGCGCCGGCCCGCGCTGGTCGCTCAGGCCCAGCACCTGGATCTCGAAATGCTCCTCGCCGCGGTCGACCTGCAGCTGCTCACCCACGCGCACCGCGCGCGAGGACTTCGGGCGCTGCCCGGCCACGCTGACCTTGCCGGTCTCGATGGCCTGCTTGGCCAGGCTGCGGGTCTTGAAGAAACGGGCCGCCCACAACCAGATGTCCAGGCGGACACTGGGCGACAACGGGGAAAGCTCAGGCATCGGTGCGGACTACTCCGGTGGCTTGTTCAGGGGACGCGGATGGTCGGGGTCGGTGCGGCAGCCGCTGCCCCCAATCAACGTGGGTACACCAGCGGACAGGTCCTGGCGCTGGCTGCCGACCAGGCACTCGGGACGGTCGGTCGGCCGCACCTGGGTATCGCCCAGCCGGTCACCTGTCGAACATGCGGCCAGTGCGGTGCCGATCAAGGCCATCGCCAGGCTCCATTTCACCTGCAGTCGTTGATGCATTGCCACATCCTGCAAACCGGCTTGGTGCTAGTGTGCGCCTCCCGGGAATCGATCACCACTCCATGGCCAAAGCGCCGCTTGACCTGACCTCCGGCCCGATCGGCCGCAACCTTCTGCTGTTCTCCCTGCCGATCCTGGCGGGCAACATCGCGCAGTCGCTGAACGGTTCGGTGAATGCGGTCTGGGTGGGGCGCTTCCTCGGCGAGGCGGCATTGACCGCCACCGCGAACGCCAACAACATCATGTTCTTCCTGATCGGCTCGGTGTTCGGCTTCGGCATGGCCTCGACCATCCTGATCGGCCAGGCAATCGGTGCGCGCGACATCGCGCAGGCACGGCGCGTGGTCGGTACCAGCGCCACCTTCTTCATCGGCCTGTCGGTGATCATCGCCATCGCCGGCTGGTTCATGGCCCATCCGCTGCTGGCGGCGATGGGCACGCCGGCCGCCTCGCTGCCGCTGGCCGAGGCCTACCTGCAGATCATCTTCCTGGCGATGCCGACGCTGTACGCGTTCGCCTTCCTCACCGCCGCGCTGCGCGGTGCCGGTGATTCACGCACGCCGTTCCGTTTCCTGATGGTGTCGGTGGCGCTGGACATCGTGCTGAACCCGGTGCTGATCTTCGGCATGGGGCCGTTCCCGGCGCTGGGCATTGCCGGTTCGGCCTGGGCCACGCTGGTCGCGCAGACGCTGTCGCTGGCCGGCCTGCTGCTGTACATGCGGCACAAGCGCCACACCCTGTGGCTGGGCCGCGCCGACATGCGCCTGTTCAAGCTCGACCTGACCATCCTCAAGGCGCTGGTCATCAAGGGCGTGCCGATGGGCCTGCAGATGGTGCTGATCTCGCTGTCGGTGATCCTGCTGATGACCATGGTCAACCAGTACGGCACCGACACCGGCGCCGGTTACGGCGCTTCCCTGCAGCTGTGGAACTACCTGCAGATGCCGGCGATGGCGATCGGCGCGGCGTGTTCTTCGATGGCGGCACAGAACGTCGGTGCGCAGCGCTGGGATCGCGTGCGCGGCACCGCGCGCCAGGGCGTGCTGTTCAACTTCCTGTTGACCGGCGCGCTGATCCTGCCGCTGGTGGTGTTCGATCGCCAGCTGCTGGCACTGTTCCTGCCGCCGGCCAGCCAGGCGCTGGACATCGCCCGCCACCTCAACCACGTGGTGATCGGCTCGTTCCTGTTCTTCGGCGTCAGCTTCGTGATCTCCGGCGTGGTTCGCTCCACCGGCGCAGTGATTCCGCCGCTGCTGATCCTGGCCGGTTCGCTGTGGGGCGTACGCGTGCCGTTCGCCGAACTGCTGCAGCCGTACTGGGGCGCCGATGCGATCTGGTGGAGCTTCCCGGTCAGCTCGCTGGTGTCGATGCTGCTGTCGCTGGCCTATTACCGCTGGGGCGGCTGGCGCAAGGCGAAGATGATGGGCAAGCCCTCGCACGCCGAAGAACTGGCCACGCCGTCGGAGATTCCG
Source organism: Stenotrophomonas genospecies 3 (assembly GCF_054473855.1). Taxonomy (NCBI): domain Bacteria; kingdom Pseudomonadati; phylum Pseudomonadota; class Gammaproteobacteria; order Lysobacterales; family Lysobacteraceae; genus Stenotrophomonas; species Stenotrophomonas genospecies 3. Next base: position 49,532 of record NZ_JBTMUR010000016.1, on the reverse strand, counting down.
GCCTGCCCGCCGTCGCCGGTGGCCGACCCGGATGCCGCGCCACTGCGGTAGTGCCGGCCGCTGGCCGGCAACCTCAAGCCCCTCCGGAAGCATCGTGCAACAGCCGGCCAGCGGCCGGCTCTACCGCTTCTTCTTTTTGGCAGCGTTGAACGTGGCCGCCGCGCGCAGCAGTGCCTTCAACGCCGCGGCATCCGGCATCGCGCCTTCATGGATGTCGATCGCACGTCGCGTGTTGCCGTCCAGGCTGGCGTTGAACAGGCCCTTCGGATCGGCCAACGCCGCACCGTTGGCAAAGGTCAGCTTTACCGCCTGCTTGTAGGTCTCGCCGGTGCACAGGATGCCGTCGCGCTCCCACACCGGCGTGCCGCGCCACTTCCAGGTTTCCTGCACGTCCGGCAGCGCCTCATGGATCAAGGCACGCACGCGTGCCAGCGCCTCGCCACGCCAGTCGCCCAGCTCGGCGATGCGTGCATCGATCAGTTCAGCGGCCGGGGTTCCGGCATCGGCAGGGTTCGGTGCATGCGTGGCCATCAGCGGTTCTCGTCGGCAGGGAGATCGGAACGATGCACTTACATGCGCTCGCCGGGCAATGCCGCGGCCTGGCGCACCCAATCGAGGAACTGCGCCTCATCCAACGCACCCTCCTGCTGGATGTGCAGGTAGCGCGTATCAGCACTCTTCGACGGCTCCGGCGGCACCGGCTTCAGCGCAGCGCCGCGGAAGAACGCCACCTTGATGTAGCGGGTGAAGCAGTGGAAGCTGAGAAACCAGCCTTCGCCCGGCGCAACCGCATACATCGGCGAATTCCACTTCACTGCCTTGTGCACACCGGGTACAGCCTGTTCGATCAGCGCGTCCAGCTGTGCTCCGATCGGCCGCTTCCAGTCCGGCATCGCCGCGATATAGGCCTGCACCGGCGCATCGCCTTCGCCCTTGGCGATCTGCGGGTTGCCGCCTGACAACAGCGCGGGCGCGGTGGAAGGTGCGGTTCGCTTGGCAGGCATCGCACGGCACGTCCATCAGGATGAAACCGCAGCCTAGCGCGGCTCGCACCTGCCGGTCACGGCGCAGTGCGCCATCGGCTCAGTCCGCTTGCCGCGCCCGGAACTGCTGCCAGTCCGGCAGCTTGCGGTGGCGGCGCAGCGAGCGCATCAAGGCCGCCATCACCACGCCGAACAGCGCACCGGCCAACAGTCCGGCCGCCAGCAGCAGGGCCAGCGGGCGCTCACTGCCCTGCCACAGCATCAGCCACATCAGCGCGGTCCAGAACAGCCCGAACAGCAGGCCCTGCACCAGCGCATTGGTGCCGAAGCCGGCCAGGATCGGCGGTGGCAGTGCGATGCCCATGCGCCACAGAAGGCGATGCAGCAGCGGTGCCGACTGCACGCGCGCCAGCCCCTTGCCGTCGAGGAAGCGCAGCGCCGACTGGATCACGGCGGGATAGCGCGGGTTGATGTCGTTCATCCCCTGATCGTGGCCGAAGCGATGCCGGAAACGCAAACGGCCACCCGAAGGTGGCCGTCGCGGCAACAACCGAAGTTGTTTATCAGGCCTTTTCGGCCAGACGGGCAGCCTTGGCGGCAGCAGCGGCAGCCAGGTCTTCCTTGATGCGGGCAGCCTTGCCTTCCAGGCCACGCAGGTAGTACAGCTTGCCGGCGCGGACCTTACCACGACGCTTCACTTCGACCGAGTCGATGATGGCGCTGTGGGTCTGGAAAACGCGCTCGACGCCGTAGCCGTGCGAGATCTTGCGGACGGTGAACGAGGAGTTCAGGCCGGCGTTCTTGGTGGCGATGACAACGCCTTCGTAGGCCTGCACGCGCTCGCGGCTGCCTTCCTTCACCTTCACGTTGACGACAACGGTGTCGCCCTGGCTGAACTTCGGCAGTTCACGGGTGATCTGGGCGGATTCGAATTCCGCGACGATGGACTTGTTCAGCTTGCTCATGGGTTACACCGATTCTTGTTCGGGTGGGCGTGTCGTATCGACAACGTAGGCTCATGCAGTCACCGGACTGTGCTGCACGTTTGTTTTGGGTACTGCGCGCGCCGGCCGGGGCCGACGGGAATTGGCCATGATAGCCGATAACGCCAGCCCTGCGCTAGGGGCTGGCCTTGTGTTTCTGGGCCTGACGGGCCTGCTCCAGCAGCTTGCGGTCGGCCTTGCCCAGCGCCTGTTCATCCAGCAGGTCCGGGCGCCGCTCGGCGGTACGGACCAGCGACTGCTGCCGGCGCCAGGCCGCGATGGCCGCGTGGTTGCCCGAACGCAGCACGTCCGGCACGTCACCCAGCGGGTGCAGGGCCGGCTGGCTGTAATGCGGGCAGTCGAGCAGGCCGAGGTCGCCCTCGAAGCTGTCCTGCGCCGCCGATTCCGCGTCGTTCAGGGCACCGTCCTGCAGGCGGGCCACGGCGTCGATGATCACCGCCGCGCCCAGCTCGCCACCGGACAGCACGTAGTCGCCGAGGGAAATCTCCTCGTCGACATTGGCCTCCAGGAAACGCTCGTCGATGCCTTCGTAGCGGCCACAGAGCAGGACCATGCGCGGCAGCGCCGCCAGTTCCCGCACCTTGGCCTGGGTCAACGGCGCCCCCTGCGGGCTGAGATGGATCACCCGCGCCGGGGTCGGATCAGCATCACGGATCGCCTGCAGGCAGGCCTGCAGCGGCTCGATCAGCATCACCATGCCCGGGCCACCACCGAACGGACGGTCGTCCACCCGGCGGTAGTTGCCTTCGGCGTAATCACGGGGATTCCAGCCATGCAGGCTGAACAGGCCCTTCTCCTGCGCGCGCCCGACCACGCCCAGTCCAGCGGACTGGGCGAGGAACTCGGGGAACAGGGTGATGACGTCGAAACGCATGCTCACACTCAGAACTCGGGATCCCAGTCGACCACGACCAGGTTGGCCTCGAAGTCGACCGACTTGACGAAGTCCGGCTGCACGAACGGAATCATCCGTTCGCGGTCACCACGGACCACCACCACGTCGTTGGCGCCGGTGCTGAACAGGTGCGAGACCTGGCCCAGGGCAACGCCCTCGGTGGTCTTCACGTCCAGGCCTTCCAGGTCCACCCAGTAATACTCGTCGGGCTTCGGCGGCGGCAACGCACTGCGGGCCACGTAGATCTCGGTGCCGTGCATCGCTTCAACGGTATCGCGGTCCTCGACGCCGGGGAAACGGGCGACCAGGTGCTTGCCGCTGTCGCGGCCGCGTACACCTTCAATCGTGGTTTCCACGCCGGACGGGCTGCGCACGATCCACGGCTGGTAACGGAAAATGGCGGAACGTGGCTCGGTCCAGGACTCGAGCTTGATCTCGCCGCGCACACCAAAAGCGCCGACAACCCTGCCCAGCAGGATGCGGCGCTCGATATCTTTCATCTGCTTCAACCAAGAGGGCCACGCCGAAGCGTGGCCCGTCAGGATCAGGCCGCAGCGGCCTGGGACTTGGTCGCTTCCTTGATCAGGTTGCGGACCTTGTCGGTCGGCTGGGCGCCGTTCTTGACCCAATGGTCAACGCGGGCCAGGTCCAGCTCGATGCGCTTCTCGGCGCCCTGGGCGACCGGGTTGTAGAAGCCAACGCGCTCGATGTTGCGGCCGTCGCGCGCGCTGCGCACGTCGGTGACGATGATGTGGTAGAACGGACGCTTCTTGGCGCCGCCGCGGGTCAGTCGAATCTTGACCATGGTGTTTTTCCTATTGCCCAGTCGCCAGGATGGCGAGGTAAGCGGGCGATTATAGCGGCAGAGCCCGGCCGAGCCAACCCCGGGGTGAATCCGCCTTCACGGCAGCGCCGGGCCATGCCCGGCGGGGGTTTTCACCCCAATCTGTCCCAAGCCACCGCCGCCAGCACTGCCCTGCCCTGTTCAGCCAGTGCCTGCGAACCCGGCAGGACATGCCCGTCGATGGCGTCCAGCGCCCATAGGCCGCTGGCGTTGCAGGCAAAAGCGGCCTTCACGCTATCCAGTTCAGCCAGTGCCAACGGCCGCGTCAGCTGTGCCCCCGGCCAATGCTGCTTCAACAACGTCTCGGCAGTACCGCGCAGGGCCGGCGCCTGTGGCCAGAGCAGGCGCTCACCATCGTGCACGGCCAGGTTCCAGGTGCTGCCTTCACTCATCACGCCATCAGCGGTCACGAACAGCACATCGTCGAACCCTTCCGCCATCGCCGCACGGCGCTCGGCAAACAGGCCGAAGGTGCCGACGTGCTTGATCTGCGGCAGCTCGCGCTGCCACATCACGCTGCGCACCCGCTTCGGTGCGGTCAGCGCCACCGGCGCGGACACCGCCACCAGCACGTCCACCGGTACGGCCGCCAGCGGATTGCGGAAATCGAAGCGGCGCGAGTACACCGTCACCCGCAGCGAGGCATCGGCCAGGCCGGCCTGCTGCAGCGCCTGCGCCATCCAGCCCCGCACCTGCGCCGCGTCCAGTTCGCTGCCGAACAGTTCGCGCGTGGCCTGCGACAGCCGCGCCAGATGCAGGTCCAGTCCCTGCACGGCGTGACCGCGCACCTGCAGCGAGGTGAAGTGGCCATAGTTGACCAGCGCAGGCAGCAGATCCTCCACCTGCACCGGTTCGCCGTTGCAGGTCACGGTCATCGCAGCAGCGCCTGCGCCTGTTCCCACATGCCGCGCAATACGTCGGCGGCCGGCTGTGCCGGGGCCATCCACGCCGACTGCCCGGCCCAGGCCTGCATCGCCGCCAAACGATTTTCCTGTACGGCCTGCCTGCGCATCGGCGCGGTCAGGCCGCGCTGCACCGGGTACGGGCGTGGCGCCGGTGCGCCTTCCGCAGCGGCGGCGCGCACATAGGGTGTCGCCAGGCCACGCCCCAGGCGGCCGCTGAAGGCGCGGGTCGGCCAGGTATCTTCCGGTTCGCTGGCCGCCAATCCATCGGCCCACGCCGAAGCAATCGCCGCTTCGGGCGTGCGCAGGAAGGCAGTGCCGATCTGCACGGCACTGGCCCCCAGGGTGAGTGCGGCAGCAATGCCACGGCCGTCGGCGATACCGCCGGCGGCGATCACCGGAATCTGCAGGTGATCGGCCAGGCGTGGCAACAACGCAAACAGGCCAACCAGCTGGCGCTCGGCCATCGCCGGATCGAACGCACCGCGATGGCCACCGGCCTCCACGCCCTGTGCGACCACCGCGTCGGCACCGGCGTCCTGTGCCGCACGCGCTTCGGACAAGGTGGTCGCACAGGCGATCCAGGCAATGCCGGCATCCTTCAACTGCTGTACGTGGCGCGGCAGCAGCACGCCCATGATGGTCGAGGCCACCGCCGGGCGCGCCGCCAGCAGTGCGGCGAACTGTTCTTCGAAGTCGGCGGGCGTGGCATCGGCGGCGCTGGCCGGCACGTCCGGACCCCACTGCGCGAGGAAGGCGCGGCTGGCGGCTTCAGCGGCGACATCACGGGTCGGTGCCGGGTCCGGCACCCATAGGTTCACCTGTGCGGGGCCCGTCGAGGCAGCGCGGAAGTCATCCATCCAGTGGCCGATATCGGCCGATGACGACAGCACCGCGCCCATCGCCCCCATGCTGCCGGCATTGGCCAGCGCAGCCGACAACGGCACCGGGCAGGCGCCGGCCATCGGGGCCAGCAGGATCGGAAGCTGCAATGAAAAACGCCGACAGAAGGTGTCGGCGCGTTCAAGAATCGGCGATGCATTCACGCGACATACCTGTTGGAGAAGTCGCCATCCAGCATACGCCAGTCGTTGTGACCGGGGCCGCGTCGCAATGCGCGCCGGCCCCGTCGCTGCATCAACGGAACGGCATGCCGCGGCCGCCCATGGCGCCCATCATGCCCTTCATGCTGCGCAACATGCCCTTCATGCCGCCGCCGGCCATCTTGCTCATCATCTTTTCCATCTGCATGTACTGCTTCATCAGCTTGTTGACGTCAGCGGGGGTCACGCCCGAGCCCTTGGCGATGCGCGCGCGGCGCGAGCCGTTGAGCAGGTTCGGGTTGCGCCGTTCCTTCTTGGTCATCGAGCTGATGATGGCGATCATGCGCGGCACTTCCTTGCCCTGGCTGACCTGCTGCTTCAGATGGTCGGGGATGTTGCCCAGGCCCGGCAGCTTGTCCATCAGGCCGCCGATGCCGCCCATGTTCTGCATCTGCTCCAGCTGGTCACGCATGTCGTTCAGGTCGAACTTCTTGCCCTTGGCGACCTTCTCGGCCAGCTTGGCGGCCTTGTCCTTGTCGACCTGCTGCTCGACCTGCTCGACCAGCGACAGCACGTCGCCCATGTCGAGGATGCGGCTGGCGATACGGTCCGGGTGGAATACGTCCAGGCCTTCCGGCTTCTCGCTGACACCGACGAACTTGATCGGCTTGCCGGTGATGTAGCGCACGCTCAGCGCGGCACCGCCACGGGCGTCACCGTCGGTCTTGGTCAGCACCACGCCGGTCAGCGGCAGGGCGTCGCCGAAGGCCTTGGCGGTGTTGGCCGCGTCCTGGCCGGTCATGGCGTCGACCACGAACAGGGTTTCGGCCGGATTCACCGCCGCATGCAGGGCCTTGATCTCGGCCATCATTGCTTCGTCGATGGCCAGGCGGCCGGCGGTATCGACCAGCAGCACGTCGACGAACGACTTGCGCGCATCGTCGATGGCGGCGCGGACGATGGCTTCCGGCTTCTGGTCGGCGCTGGACGGGAAGAACAGCACGCCGACCTGCTCGGCCAGGGTCTTCAGCTGCTCGATCGCGGCCGGACGGTAGACGTCGGCCGAGACCACCATCACCTTCTTCTTGCGCTTTTCCTTCAGGTGCTTGGCCAGCTTGCCCACCGTGGTGGTCTTGCCGGCGCCCTGCAGGCCCGCCATCAGGATGATGGCCGGAGCGGGCACATTGAGGTTCAGGTCGCTGGCTTCGGCGCCCATCACCGCGGTCAGCTCGTCGCGAACAACCTTGATCAGCGCCTGGCCCGGGGTCAGCGACTTCAGCACTTCCTGGCCGACCGCGCGCACCTTGATGCGCTCGATCAGGGCCTGCACCACCGGCAGCGCAACGTCGGCTTCGAGCAGCGCGATGCGGACCTCACGGGTGGCCTCGCGGATGTTCTCCTCGGTCAGGCGGCCGCGGCCACGCAGGCGCTCGATGGTGCCGGAAAGGCGCTGGGTCAGTGACTCGAACATGCGGCGCAACCTGTCTGAAAGCGGGGGACAATAAGGCAGACAGTATAACGGGTCCGCTCCCCTCCCCGGACTGCGACCACAGGGCCGTCGCCACCACCGCAGGGGTATGCGAAACTGCAACGATGTTAATCGTTCTCATCGCCGCCCTGCTCTACCTGGCCGCCAGCGCCCTGCTGGTGCGTGCGCTTGGCCGCGATGGAAGCACCGGCTCCCCCGCCTGGCTGTGGCCCGCCCTGCCGGCGATGCTGCTGCACGGCGGCTACCACGTGATGGTGGCGATGCGCACCAACGGCGGGCCGGACATGCACTTCTTCGCCGCGCTGTCGCTGGTCGGCCTGGGCATGGCCTGGCTGACCTCGCTGGTCGGCGCGCGCGGGCGGATGTCGGCACTGGGCGTGGTGGTGTTCCCGTTGGCCGCGGTACTGCTGCTGGCCTACCACGGCTACGGCCATGAACCGAGCAAGGTGCTGGGCTGGCGCCTGGCCAGCCACGCCTGGCTGGCGCTGCTGGCCTACGCGACGTTGAGCATCGCCGCGCTGCTGGCGATCATGCTGTGGCTCCAGGAACGCGCCCTGCGCCGCCGCGAGTTCCGGCCGTGGCTGCGCGCCCTGCCGCCGCTGGCGGATCTGGAATCGCTGCTGTTCCGGGTGATCACCGTCGGCTTCGCGCTGCTGACCCTGACCCTGGTCACCGGCGTGCTGTTCGTCGACGACCTGCTGGCGCAGAAGCTGGTGCACAAGACCGTGCTGAGCGTGCTGTCGTGGATCGTGTTCGGCGTGCTGCTGATCGGCCGTCGCCGCTACGGCTGGCGCGGCATGAAGGCGGTGCACTGGACGCTGGCGGCAATGCTGTTGCTGCTGCTGGCCTTCTTCGGCAGCCAGTTCGCGATCGAACTGGTGTTCGGGCATTCGCGATAGCGGTGTGCCGGCCAACGGTCGGCACCCACCCCGGTAGTGCCGGCCGCTGGCCGGCAACAGGACCGCACCCTGCGTGTATGCCGCAGACGGTCAAGGCAACGGCTGGGCCAGGATCTTCCGTACCGAGCGACCGCTGTTGGTGATGATGTCATCCACCTGCCAGCAGCCTTGGCCCTGGCGCATCATCGGCAGACGGGTCACGTAGGCCTTCTTCCATACCGAATAGCGCATCTCGACCTGGCCGGACGTCGCCGAGACCTCTTTCCAGATGTAGCGCACCGGACTCTCGATGTCGCCATCCTGCGCATCCAGCCACGGGTCCGAATCGATGGTGCAGATGCCTTCCTCACGCACCTGGCAGGCGCGCTCGCCACGCAGGGCCTTGCCGAAGGCCGGGCTGACCAGCGCCGGCGGCGGTTCCAGCAGATCGCCATTGCCGGTGGTTGCCTCGTAGAAGGCACGGGCGACAGCCACTGGTTCCTGGCAGGCCGGTGCGGCCTGCACGGTGGGGGCCAGCAGCAGCCCGGCGATCATGAACATCCCTGTCTTTCGCATGTATTTCTCCTTGAGGTAGTGCCGGCCGCTGGCCGGCAACACAGGATATCCCGGCGCTGCCGGCCAGCGGCCGGCACTACCCGATACCCGGCTTACAAGCCGTAACGCTCGATCACGTCCAGGTGCGGCTGGCGATCCTGGTCGCAGGCTTCGGCCAGCCGCAGCCAGCAATGCGGATGCGGCCACTTCGCGGTTTCCTGCTGCAGGAAGCGGTGCAGCGCCAGCGGCGCATGGTCCTGCGGCTGGGCGACGGTGAACAGCAGGCCCGGCAGCGTGCCCTCCTCCTCGTCCGGATCGGTCACGGTGTAGTCCGGGCGGCTGTGCGACCACACCTGCCAGCCCTGCGCCTCGGCCGCTGCGACAAAGGCATTCCACGCGTCTTCGCCCGGGTGCGCGCCGTCGATCAGCCAGCTGCGGGCAAAGCCGCCGCGCTCCAGCACATGCACCTGCGCATAGGTCGGGATGAAATGCTCGCGCGCTTCCTCCTCCTCCGGCGCCGGGTGCACCAGCGCAGCATCGAACACCACCCAGTCGCCGACCTGCTGGGCGCGGTTGGCCGGTGCGTTCTCGACGATGCGCGCGGTGACCGGGCCGCTGCGGCGCGCGTAATACTCCATCGGCTCGCCATGCTCTTCGCTGCGGATGATCACCCAGCCCCACGGCTCCTCGACCACGCCGTCCTGGCTGGACAGCTCCATGCCGATCGCTGCCGCCGAGCGGCGCACTGCGTCCCAGTCGCGCGCCGCACTGGCCGCGCTCATGTGGTCCCAATGCGCGGCGTTGGGTTCTTCCAGCAGCTCCACCAGCTGCGCATAGCAGGCCTGCGCCTCGCTGAAGCGACCGGTTTCCATGTACATCCGCGCCAGCGTACCGCGTGCGCCATGCGAGCCCGGCGAGGCCGCCAGCAGCGCCTGCGCGGCCTGCTCCAGTGCCGGCCAGTCGGACACGCGACGGGCACGCTGCACCTCGCACCAGTGCGCGAACACCGGCACGCTGCCGCGATAGGCATCAGCCAGCTGGCGCAGGCCTTCGTCGTCGCCCTGCTCGGTCAGCCAGCGCATCAGCGTGTAGGCGGCCGGGCCATCATCCTGCGTGTGTGCGCGCACGAAGCGCCACAGCAATGCGCGCGCTTCCGTCTGCGCCCCACAGGCGCTCAGCGCGGAGGCAGCCATCTCGGCCAGCGCCTCGTCATCTGGCAGCTGCGCCTGTGCCTGCAGCAGCCACTGCGCCTCACGTTCGGGATCGCGCGACTGATTCTGCTCTCCCTGCTCGTTCAGCCAAACCAGTAGTTCAGCGGCTGGCACCGGTAGCGGCGCCACATCCGGCAATGCATCGATGCGTGCCGCCAGGCCGGCCACCAGCGCAGCCGCACCCCGGTCCTGGCGCAGCTTTGCCAGATGGATACGCGCCAGTTCCAGCTGGCGCAGCGCCACCCAGCGTGCGCCACGCTGCAGGGCCAGCTCCAGGCTCAGCGCAGCGACTTCGATCAGCAGGCGGTGCGCGCCAACCTCGGCAAAGTGTTCGATGATGGTGTTGAAGCGCGTACCCAGGTCCCAGGTATTGCGTGCGGGATCACGCCGGCACAGCGCTGCGGCGGTGTTCGCCCACAGCCGCCAGTAGGTAGGCGTCAGCTCGCTCCACGGCACTAGCTGCTGCAAGGCCTCTTCGTCGCGGTCCAGCTGGGCCAGCGCCCACGCCTTGGACAGGCGGCGCGGCACCGTGCAGTTGGCCGGCTCGTACTCGCCGGACGCGGCCACTTCGGCCTCGCGCTTCTCGATCAGCAGCAGCGCTTCTTCGGCGCGGCCCATGCCCAGCAGGATCTTGATCTGCATCTCCGGGAAGCTGTCGAACACTTCCTTGCCGCAGGCCTCGATCGCGTCGGACTGCACCTGCAGGTAATCCAGTGCATCCTGGCCACGGCCATCATCAAGCAGTGCATCGGCCTTCTCGCAGCTCAGGCACTGGAAGCAGGCCCAGCTCGGGTCGATGCGGCCCAGTGTTTCATCGCACACCTCGATGCGCTCGGGCACCCAGCCGGGGCCATCGATGTTGCCGTAGCAGGCGGCAAGATCCTGGGTCACGCAGATCGACTGCGGGCATTCCAGGGTGTCCTCGCGATGCGCACGCTCGAACAGCGCCACGGCTTCGCCCAGCGCGCTCTCGCCTTCGACGCGGTTGCCGACGCGGTTGCGCAGCGCCCAGTGGCCGACGTAGACGTCGACCCACGGGTTGTCCAGCGCCTTGCCCAGCGCACGCGCTTCGGGCAGCAGCGCGTCGACGCGGTCGACACGCAGTTCACTCACCTCGTCGGCGAGGCGGTTCAGCAGGTGCGCATTCTGCGCCTGGCCGGCCTGGCGCAGGTCACCCTGCAGTTTTTCGACCCAGTTCCAGATGTCCATGGGGTAAGTACTCCTGTCTAGCGAAGGCTGGATGAGAGGATGCGGTGCTCAGCGCAGCATCTGCTGCAGGGCACCGGCGATATCGGTGAAGGCGCCGTTGAGATCCGGGCCGGGCGTGGCGGTCGCGCGGGCCAGCGGACGGCCCTGCGCGGCGACGATGATCTTCAGTGAGCGCAGCAGGCGCGCTGCGGCTTCGGCCTGCGGGTGGCCGTCGCGCTGGGCACGCAGCAGCGCCTGCACCGCGGGGTTGTCGAGGTTGAGGTACAACCGCGATGGCGCACGCGATTCGATGCGCGCGGTGAACTGACGCGCCAGCCGCAGCGCCGCCATTGAAACGCGCTTGTCGTTCTCATCGTCTTCCAGGCGCTGCTTCAGTTCGGCTTCGCGATCGGGCACCACCACCACCGGCAGCGACTCGGGACTGAAGCGTGCCGGCAGCAATTGTTCTCCGTCACCCAGCTGCTCGCGCAGCCATGCCAGCTGCGCCTCATCGAGGCTGTCATCGCTGCGGAACAGCGCACGGTTGCCCTGTTCGGTGCCCAGTTCAACCAGGCGCAGGCCCTTGGCCTGGGCCCAGCGCCGCAGGAACGGCACTACTGCATAGCGATGACCATGCGCGACCGGCACGCCCATCGCACGGAACAGCATTTCCTCGAAGCCGCCACCGTTGTCGAGGATCACATGCACGGCACCGCGTGCGGGCAGCGCACTGGCAGGCAGATCGCCCTGCGAGGTCGGCACGCGCACGTGCTCCAGCAACAGGTCGAACAGGCGGTCATCGCACAGCGCCGCGCCCAGCAGCGCCTCGTTGTGGCGGCTCAATACACGTCGCCACGCTTCCGGCTGCTGCCGCGCGACGTCGGCCAGGCCATCAATCAGCGCCTCCAGCAACGCATGCTGCACGGCGCGGTACTGGTCGTCGCGCTGCAGGTCTTCGCGGCTGGCGGTAGGCGTGAGCCGCGAGGATTCGATCACCCCGCCGATGAAGCCCGCCCACGGCGGCAGCAGGTCACGCGCATCGTCGTCCAGCAGCATGCCGCGCACGAACACCGACAGGTTGCGGTTATCGCTGGTGCCGTAGGTGGCACCGTCCTGCACCCACAGCAGGCCGGTGGCATCGCTATTGCCATCGGCACGCAGCGGCACGGTGACGATCGGCTCGAAATCATGTTCGAAACGCGCCGCGAACTGCAGCGCCTGGCGACGCGCCTGCACCGGATGCAGGGCCACATCGCCCTGGCCGCGCCACGGCGGCGGCTCGGGGTTGAGCGCCTCGCCTGCAGCACCGATGAAGATCGGCTCGGACAGCAGCGCGCAGTAGCGACCCAGCACTTCGTGCAGGCGCGCCTCGTTGGCCAGCGGCAGGAAGTCCGGATGCAGCTCCAGTTCCACCTCGGTGCCGACCGCGCGTGCCGGCACTTCGCTGACGGTGTACTGCTCGGCGTTGCTGGACACGTACAGATGGCCCAGTTCCGGCGTCTGGTACGAGGTGGTGCGCACGCTGACCCGGCGCGCCAGCACGAAGGCCGACAGGAAGCCGAGGCCGAACATGCCGATCAGGCCCTCATCGTCCTCGCCGCCCTGGCGCAGGCCGCGGGTGTAGCCGACGCCGACGGTCGCCAGGTAGTCATGGATCTCCTGGCGGGTCAGGCCGGCACCGGTATCGATGATGCGCAGCACGCCGGCAGCGGCATCGACCTGCACCGAAATGCGCGAAGGTACCTCGATGCCGGGCTGTTCGATGCGGTGGCGGATGATCGAGTCGTGCGCGTTCTGCACCAGCTCACGCAGCGCCACCACCGGGGTGGAATACAGGTGCTTGCCCAGCACCGTCATCAGTCCATTGAGATCGACCCCGGCACGACGGATTTCGGCGTTGGGGGCGGTGAGCGCGGTGTCCTGCATGTAATCGTTTACTCCTGGGCACGGAAAGACGCCAGAGGGCGTCTTCGTCGAGCGGGAAAAACTAGCACAGGGAGGCTGACCGTTACCGTGTCGGCCGCCGTATTCCACGTGCGCTGTGGTGACGCCGGGCCATGCCCGACGCGATCACGCCGCGTCGATAGCCTCGGACAGGCGCTCCACCGCGATCACTTCCATACCCTTCACCGAGCCGCCCTTGGGCGCATTGGCCTTGGGCACGATGGCGCGCTTGAAACCATGGGTGGCGGCCTCGCGCAGGCGGTCTTCGCCATTGGGTACCGGTCGGATCTCGCCGGACAGGCCAACCTCGCCAAACGCAATCGTCTTTTCCGCCAGCGGCCGGTCCTGCAGCGAGGACAGCACCGCCAGCAGCACCGGCAGGTCGGCAGCGGTCTCCTGCACGCGGATGCCACCGACCACGTTGACGAACACGTCCTGGTCGCCGACCAGCACGCCGCCGTGGCGATGCAGCACCGCCAGCAGCATGGCCAGCCGGTTCTGCTCCAGGCCGACCGCGACACGACGCGGGTTCGACAGCGGCGACGCATCGACCAGTGCCTGCACTTCCACCAGCAGCGGCCGGGTACCCTCGCGCGTGACCATCACGCAGCTGCCCGGCTGATGGGTGCTGCCACCGGACAGGAAGATCGCCGACGGATTGGAGACTTCCTTCAGGCCCTTGTCGCCCATCGCGAACACGCCCAGCTCGTTGACCGCACCGAAGCGGTTCTTGAACGCGCGCAGCAGGCGGAAGCGGCTGCCACTCTCGCCTTCGAAGTACAGCACCGCATCGACCATGTGTTCGAGCACGCGCGGGCCGGCGATACCGCCCTCCTTGGTCACGTGGCCGACCAGGAACACGGCGGTGCCGGTCTCCTTGGCGAAACGCACCAGCCGCGCCGCGCTCTCGCGCACCTGGCTGACCGAGCCGGGCGCGGCGGTCAGGCTCTCGGTCCACAGAGTCTGCACGGAGTCGGCCACGATCAGCCGTGGGCCGGCCTTGGACGCATGCTGCAGGATCGACTCGACGCCGGTCTCGGCCAGCGCGTTGACACCATCCAGCGGCAATTCCAGCCGGTGTGCGCGGCCGGCCACCTGGGCCAGCGACTCCTCGCCCGTGACGTACAGCACCGGCAGCTCGGCCGCCATCTTCGCCACCGCCTGCAGCAGCAGGGTCGACTTGCCGATGCCCGGGTCGCCACCAACCAGTACCACCGCGCCCTCGACCAGGCCACCGCCCAGCACGCGATCGAACTCGCCGATGCCGGTCGAGACACGGCGATGCTCGGTCTGCTCTACGTCCTTCAGGGCGGTGATCTTCGGCGGGTCGATCTTGCCGGCCCAGCCGGCCCGGCGCGACGCGGGCGCCTTGGCCGCCGCCGCGCTCTCCAGCACGATTTCCGACAGCGAGTTCCAGGCGTTGCACTCGGTGCACTGGCCCTGCCACTTGCTGAATTCGGCGCCGCATTCATTGCAGACGTAGGCGGTGCGGGCTTTTGCCATCGGATGATTTCCAGCAACGGGAACAGGCGTGGCAGGATAGCCGAGCCGGGTCGCAGGTGCTGCGACCGCTCAAGTCCCGCCCTCCCGCGCCGATAGCTGTCGCGGGCGTGCGCCTTGCGGGCCCCTCCCTCCCCCTCTGGATTCAACATGACTGGCAGTTACAGTCAGAGCCTGGTCGCCATCTCCCTGCTGGTGGCCATTCTTGCTTCGTACACGGCGCTGGACATGGCCGGCCGCCTGGCCACGGCCGAGGGCCGCGTGGCCCGCTGGTGGCTGGCCGGCGGCGCGGCGGCGATGGGCCTGGGTATCTGGTCGATGCATTTCATCGGCATGCTGGCCTTCGACCTGCCGATTCCGGTCGGCTACGATCTCGGCATCACCCTGTACTCGCTGGCCGTGTCGATCGGCGCCTCGGCCTATGCGCTGTGGCTGGTGTCGCGGTCCAGCCTGCCCTGGCGACGTCTGCTGGCCGGCGCCGTGCTGATGGGCCTGGGCATTGCCACCATGCACTACCTGGGCATGGCCGCGATGCGCATGCAGCCGGGCATCGACTATCACCCGGGCTGGTTCGCTGCCTCCATCGCGGTTGCCATCGGCGCCGCCGGTGCGGCGCTGTGGATTGCCTTCCGCCTGCGTGCCGAGCAGCGCAACACCACGCGCCTGCGCCTGCTCGCCTCACTGGTGATGGGCCTGGCCATCGTCGGCATGCACTACACCGGCATGGCCGCGGCGCGCTTCCCGGAGGGCAGCATCTGCGGCGCGGTCGGCAGCGGCGGCATCGACACGCGTTGGCTGGCGGTGCTGGTGATCGTCACCACGGTGGCGACCCTGGGCATCGCCCTGGTGGCCTCGCTGTTCGACCGGCAGATGCGCGTGCGCACCGGGCTGCTGGCCGATTCACTGGCGCACGCCAACGACAGGCTGATCCAGGCCGCCCTGCACGACCCGCTGACCCAGCTGCCCAACCGCATGCTGCTGCAGGACCGCATCGAGCAGGCCATCGAGAAGGCGCGGCGGCGCAACCAGGCGGTGGCGGTGATGTTCTGCGACCTGGATGGCTTCAAGGCGATCAATGATGCGTACGGACACCAGCTGGGAGATCGCCTGCTGGTGGCGGTGGCGCAGCGTATCGGCGGCCTGCTGCGGCCACAGGACACCTTCGCCCGCCTCGGCGGCGACGAGTTCGTGATCGTGCTGGCCATCGATGTTCCCGACGATGCAGTGGTGGTCGCCGAGCGGATCATCGCGGCGGCGGGCGAACCGTTCCTGCTGGATTCAGCCGAGCTGCAGGTCAGCGCCAGCCTGGGCATCGCCCTGTATCCGGCTGATGCCGGCAACGAGCGCGAGCTGATGGCACACGCCGATGCGGCGATGTACCACACCAAGGAAACCGGCCGGAACGGCTATACCTTCTTCACCCCGTCGATGCAGCTCAGCGCCAACCGCCAGCTGCGCCTGCTGCAGGATCTGCGCAAGGCGATCGCGCGTGACGAGCTGCTGCTGCACTACCAGCCGAAGTTCCCGGCCGCTGGCGCACCAGCTACCGGCGCCGAGGCCCTGCTGCGCTGGCAGCACCCGGAACTGGGCCTGCTGGCGCCGGATGTGTTCATTCCCATCGCCGAGCGCAGTGGCTTGATCCTGCCGATCGGCGACTGGGTACTGGACCGTGCCTGTGCACAGCTGCGTGCATGGCACGAGGCCGGGCATACCGGATGGTCGATGGCGGTGAACCTGTCGCCGCTGCAGTTCTCCTCGCCGGCCCTGCTGGACAGCGTGCGCGAGGTGCTGCAGCGGCACCGGATCGAGCCGGCGCGGTTGACCCTGGAGATCACCGAGACCACGGCGATGAAGGATGTCGACGCCAGCCTGGCGATTCTCAACGATCTGACCGCGATGGGCGTGCATATCGCCATCGACGATTTCGGCACCGGCTACTCCAGCCTGCTGTACCTGAAGCGGATGCCGGCCACCGAACTGAAGATCGACCGTGCGTTCGTGCATGACCTGGAACGCAACGACGAGGATGCCGCCATCGTCTCGTCGATCATCGCGCTGGGCCGCACCCTGCAGCTGCAGGTGGTGGCCGAGGGCGTGGAGACCCAGGCGCAGCGCGAGCACCTGAGCGAGCTGGGGTGTGATCAATTGCAGGGTTACCACCTGGGCCGACCGATGGACGCCGAGGAATTCCTGCGCCGGGTGGGGTGAGACCCCATCCACGCATGGCGTGGATCTCCTGGTAGCGCCGGCCGCTGGCCGGCTTCCCGCAACTGCCGGCCAGCGGCCGGCACTACCCCCCTTTGTGCCGGCCATGCCAGGTGGGATGAGGCCGATGGCTTTGGGGTCGGATCCCTTGCTGCAGGCAAGGACTCTGACCCCATCCACGCATGGCGTGAATCCTGGTAGAGCCGGCCGCTGGCCGGCTTCCCGCAATTGCCGGCCAGCGGCCGGCACTACCACGCTGTGCCGGCCATGCCGGGTGGGATGAGGCCGATGGCTTTGGGGTCGGATCCCTTGCTGCAGGCAAGGGCTCTGACCCCATCCCCGTACAGCATGGATCTCCTGGTAGAGCCGGCCGCTGGCCGGCTTCCCGCAATTGCCGGCCAGCGGCCGGCACTACCACCGCGCGTGCCATTCCCGGTGGGCGCGACAAACAAAAAGGCCGCCCGAGGGCGGCCTTTCTGCGTGGCAACGTCGCGCGGACGTCAGTGCATCATGTGCACGTTCATGTTGTGCATGACCCACAGGGTACCGACCACGATGATGCCGATCACCACCACGGTGAAGGCCGCAGCGTTGACGTTCCAGCGGCTTTCCGAAGAACGGTCCAGGTGCAGGAAGAACACCAGGTGGACCAGCATCTGCAGCACCGCGGTGATCGCGATCACCACACCGTTGACGGTGCGCGAGAAGTCGCCCGACATCACCATCCAGAACGGGATGACGGTCAGCACCACCGCCAGCACGAAGCCGATCAGGTACGACTTCACGGTGCCATGGCTTTCGCCGCCGGTGCCGTGGTCGTGTGCATGGTTGTCATGTGCCATTACAGCGCTCCATTGAGGTAGACGACGGAGAACACGCCGATCCAGATCAGGTCCAGGAAGTGCCAGAACAGGCTCAGGCACGCCATGCGGGTCTTGTTGGTCGGGGTCAGGCCGTACTTCTTCAGCTGCACGAACATCACCAGCAGCCACAGCAGGCCGGCGCTGACGTGCAGGCCGTGGGTACCGACCAGGGCGAAGAACGCCGACAGGAAGGCACTGCGGTCCGGACCGTAGCCCTGATGGATCAGGTGCTGGAACTCCCACACTTCCATGCACATGAAGCCGAAGCCCAGCAGCCAGGTGATGCCCAGCCACAGGTACATCTGGCCCATCTGCTTGCGGTGCATGGCAATCATGCCCAGGCCGAAGGTCAGCGAGGAGGTCAGCAGCAGCGCGGTTTCCCATGCCACGAACGGCAGTTCGAACAGGTCCTTCGCGGTCGGGCCACCATCGGTACCGCCGGCCAGCACCACGTAGGTGGCGAACAGCGAGGCGAAGATGAGGCAGTCGCTCATCAGGTACACCCAGAAACCGAAGACGGTGTTGCCGCCGGTGTCGTGGTGCTCGTGGTCGTCATGGCCATGGGCCGCCGCGTGCGCGGCGTGCCCGTGGCTCAGGGTCGAGGTATTGGTGCTCATGCCTTCAGCTCCGACTTCACCAGGCCCTGGGCTTCCAGGTGCTTGCGGTGTTCGTTCTCGATGCGTTCCACCTCGGCGGCCGGGACCCAGTAGTCCACGTCCTGGTCGAAGGTGCGGTAGATGAACGTGGCGATCATGCCGACGAAGCCGACGATGGCCAGCCACCAGATGTGCCAGATCATCGCGAAGCCGAACACCAGGCTGAAGGCACCGATGACAACGCCCGTGCCGGTGTTGCGCGGCATGTGGATGTCGGTGTACTTGGCCGGCTTCGGCCAGGCTTCACCACGCTGCTTGCGCTCCCAGAAATCGTCCAGTTCGGTGACTTCCGGCAGGGTGCCGAAGTTGTAGAAGGCCGGCGGCGAAGAGGTTTCCCACTCCAGCGTACGCGCATCCCACGGGTCGCCGGTCAGGTCGACGGTCTTCTTGCGGTCACGGATCGACACGGCCACCTGGATGATCTGGCACAGGATGCCGGCGCCGACGATGAAGGCACCTGCAGCTGCGATCAGCAGCAGCGGCTCATAGGCCGGGTTGACCGTGCTCTGCAGGCGACGGGTCATGCCCATGAAGCCCAGCACGTACATCGGCATGAAGGTCACGTAGAAGCCGATGAACCAGCACCAGAACGCGCACTTGCCCCAGAACTCGTTGAGGCGGAAGCCGAACATCTTCGGCCACCAGTAGGTGATGCCGGCGAACATGCCGAACACCACGCCGCCAATGATGACGTTGTGGAAGTGGGCGATCAGGAACAGGCTGTTGTGCAGCACGAAGTCGATGGCCGGGATCGCCAGCATCACGCCGGTCATGCCGCCGATGACGAAGGTGACCATGAAGCCGATGGTCCACAGCACCGGGGTGGTGAAGTGCACGCGGCCGCGGAACATGGTGAACAGCCAGTTGAAGATCTTCACGCCGGTCGGGATCGAAATGATCATCGTCGTGATGCCGAAGAAGGCATTGACGTTGGCACCCGAGCCCATGGTGAAGAAGTGGTGCAGCCACACGATGAACGACAGCACGCCGATGCAGGCGGTGGCGTAGACCATGCCCTTGTAGCCGAACAGCGCCTTGCGCGAGAAGGTCGCGATGACTTCGGAGAACACACCGAACGCCGGCAGGACCAGGATGTACACCTCCGGGTGACCCCAGATCCAGATCAGGTTGATGTACAACATGGCGTTGCCGCCACCGTCATTGGTGAAGAAGTGCGTACCCAGGTAACGGTCCAGGGTCAGCAGCACCAGGGTGATGGTCAGCACCGGGAAGGCAGCGACGATCAGCACGTTGGTCACCAGGGCGGTCCAGGTGAACACCGGCATCTGCATCAGCTTCATGCTGGGGGTACGCATCTTCAGGATGGTGATGAAGAAGTTGATACCGCTCAGCGTGGTACCCAGGCCTGCGACCTGTAGACCCCAGATGTAGTAGTCCATGCCTACGCTTGGACTGTATTCGATGCCCGACAACGGCGGGAACGCCAGCCAGCCGGTGGCAGCGAACTCACCGATCCACAGCGACAGCATGATCAGCACCGCGCCGGACACGAACAGCCAGAAGCTGAGCGAGTTGACGAACGGGAACGCGACGTCGCGCGCACCGATCTGCAGCGGCACGGCCAGGTTCATCAGGCCGGTGATCAGCGGCATCGCCACGAAGAAGATCATGATCACGCCGTGGGCGGTGAAGATCTGGTCGTAGTGGTGCGGCGGCAGGTAACCCTCGGACCCGCCGACGGCGAGCGCCTGCTGGGTACGCATCATGATGGCGTCGGAGAAACCGCGCAGCAGCATGACGAAGGCGACGATGAGGTACATCACGCCGATCTTCTTGTGATCCACCGAAGTGAACCACTCCTTCCACAGATAGCCCCACAGCTTGAACTTGGTGATCAGGGCCATGACGCCCAGGCCACCCAGCACCGCGCCGACCAGGGTGGTCAGCACGATCGGATCGTGGGGGATCGACTCAATTGAGAGTTTACCCAACATGTTCATTCTCCCGAGCCCGCATGGCCGGCGTGGCCTGCGTGTTCGTGTTCGTTGGCATCCAGGCTTTCACCCGATTCCTTGGAATCATGCGCGTCACTGGGGGCATGGCCCTCGTGCGCTTCATGGCTGGCGGCATCGGCAGCGGCGGCACCGGCGTGTTCGTGCTTCATGCCGTAATGCTTGTTGTCGCCCATGTGCTTGGCGATGACCCAGTCGAACAGGCCTTCTTCGGTCTTGCCGAAGTAGGTGACCGGATACCACTCGGCGTTGCGTGCTTCACCCAGCGCCTTGAACGAGGCCTTGTCCAGGGTCTGCTCGCCGGCGCGGACCTGGTCCAGCCACTGGTGGTATTCGGCATCGGTGACCGAGTAGGCGGTGAAGTGCATCTTGGCGAAGCCCGCGCCGCTGTAGTGCGAGGACATGCCCGGGAATTCACCGGTCTCGTTGGCGATCAGATGGAGCTTGGTCTCCATCGCAGCCATCGAGTAGATCATGCTGCCCAGGTGCGGGATGAAGAACGCATTCATCACCGAATCGGACGTGATCTTGAAGTTCAGCGGCGTGTTGACCGGGAACTTGATTTCGTTGACGACCGCCACCTTCTCTTCCGGATAGATGAACAGCCACTTCCAGTCCAGCGAGATCGCCTCGATGGTGACCGGCTTGACGTCCGATTCCAACGGCTTGTACGGGTCCAGCGCGTGCGACGAACGCCAGGTCAGGACCGCCAGCACCAGCACGATCATGCAGGGAATGGACCACACCACCACCTCGATCGCCGTCGAGTGGGACCACTTTGGCTCGTAGCGGGCCTTGGTGTTGGAGGCGCGATACTTCCACGCGAAGGTCAGGGTCATGATGATGACCGGGATGACGACCAGCAGCATGAGCACGGTAGCCGTGATCAGCAGGGTCTTCTCATCCTGGCCGATCTGGCCCTTCGGACTGAGGATGGCCACCGCATCGCAGCCGGTGAGCATCACCAGCAACGACAGCAGCAGGCCCGGGCGCAACCAGCGCCCAAGGGTTTTCAACGGAATCATCGGTCGATCCAATTGCGAGGGAATGCCGTTCCCCGTCCTGCCTGTTCCGGCCAAAGCCGGTCCCACCGGTCCGGAAGACAGGCAGGGAGGTGGGGTCGAGTCAGCCTTTCAATTTTAGGCCGTCACGCACCATTTAAGAAAGGCATTGACAATGATCGAGCGCAGGAAAGGCCTGATTCTGACTGCGACACGTTGTCGCACTGCGCGGCATGGCGGGCAGAACGCCCGGGCGCTGCATCCTGGCATCGGGCGATGGCGGGGGCTCCGTCCGTGTTCGGCAAAGTCATCTGAACCTGTTCAGGTGTGCTGGCGGGTGCCCGGCGTGGGATGCTCGGCGCAGGAGGAAGGCCCGTGGACAAAATCGACTTCAAGAAGCGCGATCGCGCGTTGTACCTGCCCCCGGCGGGCCGGTTCGTGACGGTAGACGTACCGCCCCTGCCCTACCTGATGGTCGACGGCCACGGTGATCCGAATACCGCCCCCGCGTATGTGCAGGCGGTGCAGTGGCTGTACTCGGTGAGCTATGCACTGAAGTTCGCGCTGAAGGCCGGGGGCCAGGACTACGTGGTGCCACCGCTGGAAGCGCTTTGGACTGCCGAGGATCCGTCGAGCTTTGTGGCACGCCGCAAGAGTGAGTGGGCCTGGACAGTGATGATCCGGACGCCGGACGGGATCAGTCCAGCGCAGTTGGAGGCTGCCATCGCCAAGTCGGCGAAGAAACTGGGCGAGGTCCCGGCCAGCCTTCGCCATGAAATTCTTGAAGAAGGCCTCTGCCTGCAGACCCTGCATGTAGGCGCCTACGATGACGAGGGTCCGGCCCTCGCCCATCTGCACAACGAACTGATGCCTTCGCTGGGCTACGCCTTCGCCGGCCCCCATCACGAGATCTACCTGAGCGATCCGCGCAAGACCGACGCGGCGCGGTTGAAGACCGTGCTGCGGCAGCCGGTGCGCGCGCTTGAGCCTGATAAGGGTTCGCGCTCATGACACAAGGCCAGTGATTGCTTCAAATGCCAAAACAAAAAGCCCCAACCAAGGCCGGGGCTTTTCATTACAACTGGTGCCGGAAACAGGAGTCGAACCTGCGACCTACGCATTACGAATGCGCCGCTCTACCAACTGAGCTATTCCGGCGGAGCCCGCGATTTTACGGGCTGGGCGCCCCGGCGGTCAATCCATCCGGCTCAGCCCACCTCCACCCGGTTGGCACACACCCGCCCGGCCGCGAAATCCTGCAGATTCCCCAGCGTGATCGCCGAGATCTCCTGCAGCGCCTCCACGGTGAAGAAGCCCTGGTGGCCGGTCACCAGCACATTCGGGAAGGTCATCAGGCGCTGGAAGGCCTCGTCATCGATGATCTCGCCAGACAGGTCCTGGAAGAACAGCGCGCTTTCCTGCTCGTACACGTCGATGGCCAGATGACCCAGCCGGCGCGACTTCAGCGCGCGGATCACCGCATGGGTATCGACCAGTGCGCCGCGCGACGTATTGACCAGCATCGCGCCCGGCTTCATCCGCGCCAGTGATGCATCATTGATCAGGTGATGGGTCTCAGGCGTCAGCGGGCAATGCAGCGACACGATGTCGGCACGCGCCAGCAGTTCATCCAGCCCGACCATTTCGCCGATACCGCCGAACGCGGGTGACGGATAAGGATCGTGCCCCAGCACGGTGCAGCCCATGCCGTTGAAGATGCGCGCGGTGGCCACCCCGATCTTGCCGGTACCCACAATGCCAACCGTGCGGCCATGCAAGGTGCGTCCGAGCAGGCCATCCAGCATGAAGTTGCCCTCGCGCACGCGGTTGTAGGCGCGATGGGTCTGCCGGTTGAGGGTCATCACCAGCGCCAACGCATGCTCGGCCACCGCCTCCGGGGAATAGGCCGGTACGCGTGCGACGAACAGATCCAGCGCTTTCGCGGCTGCCAGGTCCACATTGTTGAAGCCGGCACAGCGCAGCAGTACGGCCCGCACGCCCATCGCATGCAGGGCGTGCAGCACCGGCGCATCCAGGCGGTCGTTGACGAACACGCATACGGCTGCGCAATCCTGCGCCAGCGCGGCCGTGTGCACGTCCAGCGCCACATCGAAGTACACGAACGCAAAGCCGTCCCCAGCCGCATCGCGCTGGTTCGCCTCATCAAGGAAACGACGGTCGTAGGGACGGGCACTGAAGACGGCGATCTGCATGGACGGGCCTGGGTGGAATGGCAGACCGACCATACCGCAGCAGCACCCGCGTTGGGATGGCACCGGCGATGCCGTCATCGCCGGTGCCGGGTGCCACTTAGAACTTGTAGCCCAGGCCCAGCATCACGCCGTTCTGGATCTGCCCGTCGCGGCGCTCACCCACGTAATCGGCCATGATGGACAGCCGCTCGCTGGCACGGCTGGTCACACCCAGGTTCCAGGCCAGCACCTGCTCGCCCACCGCCTGGCTGCTGGCGCCGAACACCAGATCCGGTGCCGCGGCGAAGCCGGTGCTGTAGCGGGCCTGCGAATCGCCCAGTTCCTTCTGCCAGACCACCCGGGCGCGCGGGGTGATGCGCTCGCCGTTGTTGCCTTCGAAGGTCTTGAACAGCTGCAGGCCCGCACCCATGCGGATGCTCTCCAGGCTGCCGCTGCGGCCAACCAGCGCACCGGCGCCCTGCCCTTCGTTGAAGCGGGTGGCCGAGGTGCGCGCGTAGTCCACCACCGGCAGCAACGGCTGGATCACCAGGCCCTTGGCGGTGGTGAAGGAGAACGCATGTTCCACCCGTGCGGAGATCGCATCGTTGCTGTACTTGGCGCGCAGTGGCTGCTGCAGGCCATCGATGCCGTTGATGCTGCGACGGGTATCGTGGCGCAGATCGGTGTAGCGCACGGCCGCCGACAGATAGCCGCGCGCGTACGTCGCATCGAGGTAGCCGCCCACGTCCAGCGCACGCACGTCACCAGTGAAACCAGAGCCATCGCTGGCCTTGGTCGACATGTCCGCCGCGGCCACGCTGACGCCCAGGGTCACGCGGTCATCGGCCACACGGGTATCCGCACCGACCACGATGCCACCGATGGTGTGGCTCAGGCCGGCCACGCCACCGTCAGCATCGAGGCGGCCATGGCTGGCGAAACCACGCGCCCAGATGCCATGGCTGCGTCCAGCATCACCGCTGGCCGCGGCGCTGCCCGACGCGGGCTCGACCAGGTGCATCGCCAGCTGGTTGAACAGGCTGCCATGGCGCATGCCCGGCTGGGAGGAGACCGACTGCGCCACCTGCGAGGCCAGGCCATCGGCATCACCGCCGCTGCGCATGGCCGACTGGTGCTGCTGCACGACGTTGCCGATGCTGCCCACCAGCGCGGTGTCGGCCAGTCGCAGGCTGGCGTGCGCATCACCGCGCAGGGCACCGGCCTGTTGTGCGATCACATCGCGGTCGGCGAACTGCAGTGCGCCCAGCAGCGATCTCAGTCCCTTGTCCTGGCGATCGGAGGCGGTCGCCAGCGCGCGGCCCAGGCCGTCGCCGGACGTGCCATTGGCAAACAGGCCCAGCTGGTCAAAGCCCGGGTTGGCGGTCAGCCACAGGCCATCGGCCGTCTGCTTCACGTTGAAGCTGAGCAGTGAATTGTGGCGCGGGCGGAACACTTCACCGGCAGTGATGCTGGCACTGTACCCGGCGTCCCCCAGCCGCACGACATCCTGGAAGCCCCCCTGGTAGATCGGCCCTTCCACCAGATCGCGGCGGTAGGCACTGGCATAGAAGCCCTGGGCCACATTCAACGCAAGGTGTGCGCCCTGCGCGATCACCAGCGCGCCCTCCTCGGTGCCGCCATCGTAGAAGCTGCCGACGCGCAGGCGGCCATTGCCGGTACCACCGGTTTCGGTAACATCGAACAACACCTGGCCGCCGGGCATGATGTTGACGTAGCCGTGGGTCACCAGGTCCCCACCGCGCGGCATCAGCGTGCCGAACACGCGCAGGCGGTTGAAGCCATCTTCGCGGTAGGACGGGCCGGTGCCATCCAGCAGCGCATCGCTGTCGGTGCCGACCGATGCGATATCACCGTGGCCGACCACGATGCTGCCCGGCATCACCCGCAGCTCGGGGGTGCGCAGCGCACCACCCTCCAGTGCGATGGTGCCGTTGTCCACCAGAATGAAATCGGCGCCGGTGGTTTCAGCGGTGCGCCAGGTGGCGCCATTGCTGACACGGATCACGCCGGCGGAGTTGGCCAGGGTCGAGGCATCCAGATCGGCCAGCCGCAGCTGGCCGCGCAGTTCATCCTGGAGGTCGGGGTCGGCGAGCAGCTGCTGCAACGACTGCGCGCCGATACCGTTCGCCCCCCGCGTGGAGAAGTTGTACAGGCTCACCGCATAGTTGATGTAGGTGCTGGCCCAGTCGGTGTTCCAGCGCGCGAAATCGTCGTCGACAAAGGCCTGCAGCTGGCGCGCGGTACGAAGGTAGCCCGGGTTGATGTCGCCGCTGACGTTGCTGGTGACACGAAGGGTGTCGCCCGGATCGCGATAGCCCGCCGTGTTGATGATGCTGTTGCTGCGGATGTCCTGGCCCGGGAATGACTCCAGCTTGCTCCCACTGCCATCCGGATCGAAGGTAACCGACGTACCCGTGGTACGCGCCGGGTCGCGGAATACCAGCAGGCCATTGGGCTGCACCACTTCATACATGGCCTTGTGCAACAGGCCCGCATCCATGCCGCCGCCGTAGTTGCCTGTGTAGATCTGGGTCATTCGCGCCGACGGCGCATAGGTGATCCTGCCACCACTGCTGGCGGCATGGATCTGCACCGAGTCGACCAGCGGCAGATCGCCGCCGAGGTAACGGTTGACGCCACCGGACTGCATGATCGAGCAGGACGAAATGCAATGGCCGGACACGATGGTGTCCAGGCCCTGGGTACGGATCACCGCCTGCAGCCACTCGCCGGCAATCAGCGCGCCACCGTTGGACGTTCGCAGCACGACTTCGCGGATCGGACGGCCTTCAGCCTGCGCCTTGGCCAGCAGTGCGGGCAGCGCCACCACATCGGCGACGGTGACGCCGCCGCTGAGGAAGACGCGATCGTCCTGCACGTGATAACTCATTGCCATGACGTCATCAGCTGCCGCGATGGCGCCAACGCCCATCAGCCCGGCCAGGGCCAGGCTCAACTTCGAATACTTCATGCGTTCTCTCTCTCCACCCGCAACACGCGGGTAGAACGATCAACGCCGCAGCGGGGCGATCTCCCCCAGTGGAACGGATCCTGAAAAATGAATACATTCACAATAAGAATCCGATCGATGCACACTCTTCCCCATCCGGTCATCGTCGCGTAAAACTCGATGACGCATTCGCCACCGACAGTCGAGGCCAGCCCTGTCCACCCCGTCTCCCCTGATCCATCGCGCGCCGGAGCCGCCCGCACCTGCGGATGCCTTCATCGCGTTCGTACGCGAAGAGCGCGCACCGCTGTGCGCGTTCCTGCGCACGCGGGGGGTCGGGCCTGAGGATGCGGAGGATATCGCGCAGGACTGCATGGAGCGGCTGATCCGCTATCGCGCACAGGGCCCGGACGAACTGCGCCTGCTGCTGTATCGTATCGCCCGCAACCGCCTGGCAGACCGCGGACGCTCGCCGCAGTCGCGGCCGCATCTGCCGCTGGCCGAACACGATGGCAGCGACGAACCGCCCAGTTCCTCGCCCGATCCATTGCGCCAGGCCGAGTCAGGGCAGATGCTGTCCCTGCTGCGGCAGGCCCTGTTCAAGCTGCCCGAACGCGCACGCGAGGTCTATCTGCTCAACCGCATCACCGGCATGAGCTACACGCAGATCGCGCGGCATTGTGGAATTACTGCCAAGACCGTGGAAAAACATATCGCCCGGGCCCTGCAGGGCCTGCGTCAGGAGTTGGGATCGGATCCGCTGCACAACGACAGGGACGGCCAATGAGTGGCACCCCGCACAGGAATGATGCACAGCTGTTTGAACGCGCCAGCGCCTGGGTAGCCCGCCTGGAAGCCCCGGACTGCACATCGGCCGAACGCGAAACGTTCGAGGACTGGCTGGCCGAAGATCCGGCCCACGTCAAAGCCTGGGTGCAGGCCGAAACCCTGTTCCAGCAGGGTGCGGAGCTTGCGGCTGACCCCTGGCTGCGCACCGCCGCGGCACGGGCGGCGCGTCCGCCGCGCCGGCGCTGGTTGCCGGGCGTGGCCGCTGCCGCCGGTGTCTGCATGGCGATCGGCATCGGCTGGATGGTTGCCGTCGACGGCAACCCGACGCCACAGGTCTACGCCAATGATTCGCACCAGGCACAGCAGCAGACGCTGGCCGATGGCAGCGTCGCCATGCTGGATGCCGGCACCACCCTCCGCGCCCGCTTCGGCTGGCGTCATCGTGATCTGGTGCTGGAGCGGGGTCGGCTGCAACTGCAGGTCGCTCCGTCGAACAAGGCGCTGCAGCTGCACGCCGGCGGCAGTACGATCCGCGACATCGGCACGACCTTCCAGGTGGAACGCCTGCGCGATGGTCTGGTCGAGGTCGCGCTGCTGGAAGGTGCCGTGGAAGTCAGCAACGGCGCAGCGCAGCACACGCTGGCACCCGGCCAACAGCTGCAGGTATTGCCCTCCGGCCGTATCCAGCCGGGCCCTGCCCTCTCGTCCAACGCAGCCGCTGAAGGCTGGCTGCGTGGGCAACTGGTGTTCGATGCCACGCCACTGTCGATCGTGGTCGAGCGCATGAACCGTTATGGCCGCACGCCACTGGTGATCGTCGATCCGGAGATCACCGACCTGGCGGTAAGCGGCACCTTCCGCGCCGGTGATGCACAGGAGCTGCTGTCGGCGCTGGAACTGGGTTGGTCCGTGGCTGGCCAGACGCGTCCGGATGGCGCGCTGGAACTGCGCCGCACCTACTGAGGAGACCGGCAGTGAAGGCAGGTCCGGGTGCGCTGCAGTGGGGGCTGCTCCGCGCCCTGCTATGCCTTGCACTGGGTGTTGCCGCACTACCGATGGCCGATGCCGGCGAGCCCGCCGGCACGCTGGAGATCGACGTGGGCGCCGGCCCACTGGTGCCGGCACTGCAGCAATGGGCCCGGCAGAGTGGCACCGCCCTGCTGTTCGACGCACGTGAACTGGATGATCTGCGCACCGGCGGCAGCCGTGACCAACGCGATACCGGGGCCTCCCTGAAGCAGCTGGTCGCCGGCCTGCCGGTCAACATCCTGCGCACTTCATCCGGTGCCTTTGTCGTGCGGCGCGTCCATCCCGAGCCCCCTGCCACGCCGCCGAAAGCGGTCGCAGCCCCGCGCCTGCCGCGCCCGGCTCCCAAGTCCGCCGACACGCCACACCAGGTGGAACTGGCGCCCATCCATGTCACCGGCAGCCGGCTGCCGCGCTCTTCGGTGCAGACCACACTGCCGGTCACCACCATCGATCGCGACGATATCCTGCGCAGCGGCTACGGCAATCTGTTCGACCTGCTGCGGCACCTGCCCGGCATGAACGGCCATCCGGCCATGAGCACCTCGCGCGGCGGCGATTCGCAGTACCTGCCGGTGGGCGCAGCGGCCACCACCAGTCTCGACGGCATGGGCCCGCGGGCGACGCTGTTCCTGGTCAACGGCCGGCGCCTGCCGCGCTATCCGATGGTGTCGCTGGAACAGGGTGGGCTCACCGACCTCGGCGGCATTCCGCTGAGCTTCGTCGACCGCATCGAACTGGTACGCGGTGGTGCCTCGGCCATCTATGGGGCCGACGCCATGTCCGGCGTGGTCAACATCATCCTGCGCGACCAGGCCGATGGGCCCGAAGCCATGCTGCAGACCGGGCTCAGCAGCCGCGGCGATGCGGGCCAGTACCGCCTGCAGGCCGCCACGGGCGGCGCGCGTGGCAACGGGGACCGCTGGTTTGCCGGACTCGATCTGCACCGTGTCGAACATGTCGCCGGTGACCAGCGTGACTGGCACGCGGAAACCTCGCTGTATCCGATCGGCGCGATCTTCGGCAACTGGTACGTGCCCGCCCGGCGCTGCGAGCCGCCCCTGAAGCGGCGCGAGGATGGCTGCTGGTTTGACAGCGCGCGGCCGCGGTCGCTGCAGCCCGCCTCGGATACCGCGTCGGCCTTCCTGCACTACCGGCATGAACGTGGTGAGGGACGCTATGCCTATGTCGAGGCGCGGGCCAGTCACAACCGCCAGCGCTTCGATCTGGGCCCGACCGCCGTTGCGGTGGTCTCGCGCGGAATCACCTTCAACAGTGTGCTGCGTGAGGCCGGCAACGTGCGCCCCAGCGTCCGCGCCACCGATGCCGACCTTACCTTCGGCATCGGCCGCGACCAGGGCCGGCGCAGCTGGGAGGCGGGCATCAGCGCGCAGCGCAGCGACGTGACCTTGTCCACTGCAGGCACCGTGCGCACGACACGCCTGCTTGAAGCAACGCAGGCGCGCAGGTTCACTCCCGGTTTCGACGCGCCGCCGGCGGCCGAGGCGGACACGCTGTTTCCGTCCATCCGCAACCGCGGCAGCACCGCACAATGGCAGGGCTGGTGGGGCGTGCAGCGTGAGCTGATGGCAATGCCCGGCGGCAATGCGCAGCTGGCCACCGGCATCGACCTGCGCCATGAACGCTGGACCTCGCGCCCGGACGCACTGCTGAGTCAGGGCGACCTTGCGCTGGGCCTGCCACAGCAGCGACGCCGCCTGTCGCGACAAAGCAGTGGCGTCTACGCCGAGCTGGGCCTGCCGCTGGCCCCCACGTTGCGCGCGGACCTGGCTGCACGCTGGGACCGCGACGGCGGCTTCATGGCGTTCTCGCCTCGTGCCGGGCTGCGCTGGAGCCCGACGCCGCACTGGTCGTTCCTGCTGGCCAGCGGGCGCGGCTATCGTGCACCGAGCCTGTTCGAGCAACGGCGGCCTCCCGGCTACTTCGGCTCGATCACGCTTCCGGTGTCCAGTGCCCTTCCGGAATGTGCGATCGCCACGCGTGGTGGCGGCTGCAGCGTCACGGCCAACGTGGTTGAGAACGATGCACTGAAGGCCGAGCGATCACGCAGCCATTCGCTGGCAGCCACGTGGACGCCCAACGACACATTCTCGCTGTCGCTGACCCACAACATCGTGGAACTGCGCAACGAGATCCTCGCCCTGCAGCCGAGCGATGCGGTGTGGAACCGCAGCACGTGGGAACTGGATGAAGACGGCCACCTGGGCAGCCTGCGCCTGTCGTTCGACAACATCGGCCGCACCACCTCCCGCAACTGGGTGCTGCGTGGCGAGTACCGCATCGACAGCGGCAGCAACGGCCAATGGTTGTTTTCGCTCGATGCGCTGAAGCAGCAGGAACTGCTTCGCCGCCGTGACCATGAGGCCGCCGTGGACCTGCGTGGTCATGTGACACCCGAGCTGGCTGCGGTGTTGAACGTGCAATGGCAGAACAGCAACTGGGACATCGCGCTGCGCGGCAACCAGATCGGGCGCACGCGTGCCTGGCTGCCGGGGGCGGAGTGCCCGCAGAAGCAGGTCGACCGGAACCACTGCATGAACCCACGGCAGCTGCGCTGGAACCTGCACCTCGCACGCCGGCTGGGGCCGCGCATCGTTGCAGCGCTGGACGTGCACAACGTGCTGGACACGCAACCGGTGAACTATCTGGTCGGCAATGGCGGGCAGATGCCCGGGCTGGACGATCCGCTCGGCCGCTACTACCTGCTTACCCTGCAGTTCCGCTGAAGCGTAGTAATCTACGCGCCCTGTTCCACCGCGGTCCCCTTCCCCCATGAAAGCCTATCTCTGGTTCTGGGGCGCGTTCCTGCTGTTCTTCGCGTTGCCTTTTCCCTGCATTCTCTATTTCGGCACTTCGTGGCCGGTAGCGCTGGTCGACCGCAGCGCACCGTGGCTGGCACTGTTGCTGCTCGCACTGTCGATGGTGCTGTGGCTGATGCTGCTGTTCGCCTTCCTGCACTACCTGTTGCTGGGGCCGCCACGCGCACTGCACCGGGTGCAGTCGATCCTGGCCGACGGTGAACCGCGCAGTGCGCTGATCGAGCAGGCCGAACAGACCGGCGTGCAGGTACGTGGGTTCGCGCAATGGAAACTGCAGTTGTCCTTCAAGAACCTGTCCGGTACGCCGGTCCGCGAACAGATGCTGGTGGTCGACAGCAAACCCCAGCTGCATCGCTTCGAGGTGGGCAGGCACATCGATGCGCGCCTGGGCCGGACACCCGGAGCATTCCCCAACATCGTGCTGGACGGTGCCCAGCCCGAACTGAATGTCGCCAGCCTGTGGCGGCGCGGCATCGGTGCAGCACTCGGCATCGCCGTCGTTGCCGCTGCCTATGTGTGGGCCTACCAGCTGCAGAGCGAGGGGCTGGGCTGGACCTTCCTGTCGTTCGGTCACCCGCTGCTGGTGTGCCCGCTGGTGCTGTGTGGCTATGCGCTGGGCCTGCGCCTGCTCGGCCGCCTGCTGCACGCCGATGCCCGCGGCGATGCGCTGAAGTATCGCGGCATCGGCGTGGAGGCCAGGGTGTTGAAGGTGCGTCAGACCGGCACCTACCTCAACGAACAGCCGCAGGTGGAGTTCCAGCTGGAATACATCGACCGCGAAGGCAACGTGCAGCAGGCTCGCGTGCGCCGCTTCATCCCGCTGATTGAACTGGCCAACATCCCGCGCGAGCATGTGACGCTGCTGTACGACCCGGATGACCGCAGCAACGTGCGCCTGGAGGGAGTATGAAACAGCCGCCCTCAACCCGCACAGTGTTCCTGGTACTGCTGCTGGTTCTGGCGGGCGTGGCCGTTGCCGGAGGCGCCCTGCAGACCATCAGCGAAACGCTGGGGCATTCGGTACAGCCGGACCGGTTGCCCGCGTCCGTCTCGTCCCAGTCGCCGCGCGAACAATCCGCATCGCTTGTGCCGTCCCCGGCGCCCTTCCCCGCCGCGAGCACCGCTGGAGCGCCCGAGCGCAACAACCGCCTGTTCGATGCGGACTACCTGCTGGCTGCCCGTCAGGCACTGGAGCAGATGCCAGCGCTGGCCGGCCAGAGGCTGACGGTCTTCCACAGCATCCACTTCTACGACGATGGCCGCATCAACCTCGATCTGGTCGATCCGCAACAGCCGGGCCACGTCGACAGCTATCACTTTGAACGTGGCCAATGGCGCAAGGGCAATCCGGTGAACCCGCAGCAGTTTGCGCCGACCATCAGCCTGCAGCGCAGCAGCACATCCCTGGCCAGCATCGATTTCGAGGCTGTGCCGCGCGTGGCGCAGGCGCTTCAGGAACAGCGCGATGCGCTGCAGAACCCCGCATCTGAAGTCGGCCACGTTTACGTGATCGTGCGCAAAGCCGGCAAGCTGGTATGGCTGCCGGACGAAGTCGCCGGTGACCGCGAATCCGTGCGCCTGCAGTTCGATGCGCAGGGCGCCCTGCGCGGCGTGAGCCGCCGGTAGGCCACACAAAAAAGGGGACGGAGGGGATTAAGTCGCATGTGCCTTGGTGCGGTTTGCGACTTAATCCCCTCCGTCCCCTTTTTCTATTTCACCGAGCGCGCGATGGCGTACTGCGCGGCGTAGTACGTGGACAGCACCAGCAGGCTGGCCAGCGGCAGGCCACCGGCGAAGCGGTCCCAGGCCAACAGGGAATCGCTGGCGACGAACAGCACGGCACCGGCAGCGGCCCAACGGGCACTGGCGGCCTCCATGGCGTCAGGCTGCGGGCGGCGCCACTGCCGTGCCAGGGCCAGCACCGCCATCGATGCCAGCACCACCACGTACGCCAGCACCGGAATACGCATCGGTGCGGGCAGGTGTGGCCACAGGCCCAGCACGTTGAGCACGGCAAACGCACCGAGCAGGACGCTGGCGCCGACCAGCCCACGCCCGGCACGCAGGCCTCCGCGGAAGGCGATGATGTAGCAGACATGCGCCAGCAGGAATGCGACCAGCCCTGGTACGAACGCATCCATCGGCAGCATCAATGCGATATCGCCCACGCACGAGAGCAGCATGCCGGCCAGCACCGCACGCCGATAGAACGGCTGCACCGGATCATGCACGCCCCAGACGATGGCAGCGATCAGCAGCGTGGTGGCCGGCTTGGCCAGCCAATGCAGCCAGCGCCCATCGCCATGCAGGAACGCGCCGATGATGGCGAGGATCGCCATCAACAGGATCACGCCATCGCGGGCGCGCGGCTTCATCGTGCCTTCCACAGATCCGCCAGGCGGTCAGGCTTGCCGGCGATGCGCTCCAGCACCGGGTACTGCAGGCCACCGTGGTAGGCGATGCTCATCGTTTCGATGCGATCGAACTGCTTCACCAGCAACACGATCGGCGCCTTGTCCTTTGCTGCGGCGGCGACTGCATCCTTCAAGCGCTGGCTGCTGTATTCACGGCCGCCAACCGCGATCACCTTCATGCCCGGTGCAAGACCGGCGTTGAACGCCGGACTGTCCCAGATCACGTCACCGACCGTGCCGTTGTCGAGCACGGTCGCACCCAGTGAGTACGCCAGCAACGCTGCCTTGGCGCGCTTTTCCTGCGCCTTGTAGGCGTCGTTCGGGGTATCGCGGTAAACCAGCTTCCAGCCCGCCAGTTCCAGGCCACCGGTCAACGAACCATGGCCATCCAGGCGCCCGCGCAGGAACGTCGCCCAGTCGTACGGCGCGATACCGTTCAAGGTCGCGACCACATCATCGAAGGTGTACGGATTGACGTCCCAATTGCCATTGCCGACGCCGAAGAACGCACGTGCGAAGTCGTCCAGGCTGCGGCGATTGCCGCTCAGTTCGCGCAGCTTGCCCTCCACTTCCAGCCACAGCATCTGGCCGCCGGAGTAGTAGTCCTCGCTCATCTGGTAGTTGCGGTAGGGCAACGTGCGGCGCTGGGCGATGGTCGGGTCGTTGGTGGTGTCCTGCAGCGGCCGCCAGGCCAGGCCCGGGCGACCACGGTCATAAGTCGCGGCCACGTTGGCCAGCATGTCGCGCGCCTGTGTGGTCGACCACAGGCCCGAACGCGCCGCCAGCACCTGGCCCCAGAACTGGGTCTGGCCCTCGTACACCCACAGCAGGCTGTCGCCCATCGGCACGTTGAAATTGGCGGTGGCCAGATCGGCGCCGCGACGGTACTTCCCGTTCCACGAATGGGTGTACTCATGCGGCAGCAGGTCGCGCATCCACGCGTTGCTGTCCCACTCTGTGAAGTAGCCTGGATCGGCACTGTTCTCGCTGGAGCGGTGGTGCTCCAGACCAATGCCGCCGAGGCGGTCGGTCAACGCCAGCAGGAATTCATAGCGGTTGTAGTGGCGCGCACCGTAGAGCTTGTCGGCCTGCTGCACCAGCGCGCGGTGCATCGTGATCTGTGCCTCACTCGGTTTCAACGACTTGGCCTCGTCGGCGAACACATTGAGGTGCACCGGCACCTTCGCACCCGGGTCGAGATCGATACGCTGGTAGTGCTCGCCGGCGAACAACGGCGAATCGACCAGATGGTCATACGAGATCGGCTTGAACACCACGGTGTCACCGTCGCGTCGCGCGGTTTCCAGGGCAGTGGCGAACGACCAGCCCTTGGGCAGGGTCACGCTGGCCTGCGCCTGCAGGTTGCGCGCATCGACGCCGGCCGGATACAGCGAATTGGCGTTCCACTGCAGGTTGAGCATTTCCGGGGTCATCACCACCCGGCCCTGGCTGCCGCCCTGCGAGGACAGGAAATCGAAGTGGGCGACGATCTCGCTCACGCCCTCGGGCACGTTCACCTTGAACGCATAGACGTTGAACTGGTCGCGCTGCCAGGCCAGCGGCTTGCCGTTGGCGGTCACGCGCAGGCCGGCCAGCTTGTCGATCGGACCGGTGGGCGAATGGTTGCCGGGAATCCACTGCGGGTACAGCAGGGTGACCGGGCCGGGCTTGACCGGCACGGTGGCGGTCACCTTGAAGATGCGACGGGCCAGATCACGCGCGTCGACATCGATGCGCAGCAGGCCGGGAGCCGCCGCGTTCGCCGGTGGCGAGGTCTGCGCAAGTGCAGGCGTGGCCGCCAGCGCGAACAGCAACGACATCGCCAAGGCTCGGGTCTTCATCGGGCAACTTCCAACAACGGAGAATCTTCCGATGCTAGGCCCGTAAAGTGCCCTGCCCCATGGCCAAAGGTCATGGGCGAGCGCCCATTCGTGCATGTACAGAAGCGTGCGAACCAAGGTTCGCACCCACCTTGTGCTGGTTCGCACCCACCAGAGCAGTTTCAGTAGATCCACGCCATGCGTGGATGAGGCGCTTCCCGGTCAGTCAACCAGGCGCAGGCGCAGTTCCTTCGGCAGCGCGAACACCATCGATTCCGGTTCGCCGTCCAGCTCGCCCACGCCGCTGGCGCCCAGCTCGGCCAGACGCGCCAGCACGCCATCAACCAGCACCTGCGGCGCCGAGGCACCTGCGGTCACACCGATGTGCTGCTTGCCAACCACCCACTGCGGGTCGATCTCGTGCGCGCCGTCGATCAGGTACGACTCCACGCCCTCACGACGGGCCAGCTCGCTCAAGCGGTTGGAGTTGGAACTGTTCGGCGAGCCGACCACCAGCACCAGGTCGCAGCGCTTGGCCAGATCGCGCACGGCGTCCTGGCGGTTCTGCGTGGCGTAGCAGATGTCGTCGTTCTTCGGGCCCTGCATTGCCGGGAAACGCTCGCGCAATGCATCGATGATGCCGCGCGTATCGTCCACCGACAGCGTGGTCTGGGTGGTATAGGCGAAGTTTTCCGGCTGGTTGATGTGCAGCGTGGCAACCTGCTCGACATCCTCGACCAGATAGATCTGGCCGGTGCCGGCTTCGCGGTTCCACTGGCCCATGGTGCCCTCCACTTCCGGGTGACCGGCGTGGCCGATCAGCACCACGTCACGGCCGGCACGGCAGTGGCGGGCGACTTCGAAGTGGACCTTGGTCACCAGCGGACAGGTGGCGTCGAACACCTTCAGGCCACGACGCTCGGCCTCCTGGCGCACGGCCTGGGACACGCCATGCGCGCTGAAAATGACCGTGTTGTTGTCCGGCACTTCATCGAGTTCCTCGACGAAGATCGCACCGCGCTGCTTCAGGTCGTCGACCACGAAGCGGTTGTGCACCACTTCATGGCGGACGTAGATGGGCGCGCCCAGCGTTTCGATCGCGCGCTTGACGATCTCGATCGCACGATCGACACCGGCACAGAAACCACGCGGGTTGGCGAGCAGCACATCCATCAGTTCAATCTCCCGGCAGCGGCCGGCTTACGGTTTCGGATTGGCATTATCCGCCTTTTTGGCGGACTTGCCGTCGAACAGGCCAAACAGGGCGATGCCGATGGCACCCACCACGATGGCCGAATCGGCGATGTTGAACGAGG
Source organism: Stenotrophomonas genospecies 3 (assembly GCF_054473855.1). Taxonomy (NCBI): domain Bacteria; kingdom Pseudomonadati; phylum Pseudomonadota; class Gammaproteobacteria; order Lysobacterales; family Lysobacteraceae; genus Stenotrophomonas; species Stenotrophomonas genospecies 3. The sequence goes on along the minus strand of NZ_JBTMUR010000016.1, from coordinate 13,030 downwards.
GCCAGGTGTAGCTGCCCACGTACCACTGGATGAAATCGACCACATGGCCATGCACCTGGCGGTCGATCACGTTGCCGATGGCGCCGCCGATGATCAGCGCGTACGGCACCGCCGCCTTCCAGTTGCCGCGCGCAGTGCTACGCAGCCACCAGGCCATCAGGCCGCTGATGGCGATCGCGAGGGCCGTGAAGAAGTACTTCTGCCAGCCACCGGCGTCGCTCAGGAAACTGAACGCGGCACCGGTGTTGTAGGTGCGGTACCAGTTCCAGAAGCCGTCGATGACCACCACCGGCTGGAACTCCGGCAGGCTCGACAACACCCAGGCCTTGGACCACTGGTCCAGGCCGATGATGGCCACCGACAGCAGCAGCCAGACCAGGGCGTTCGGATGCGGACGGGGCGCGGCCATCAGAACCAGCTCCGCACTTCACCGGCGCCGGTGATGTTGCTCACGCAGCGGCCGCACAGTTCCGGGTGGTCGGCGTTGCTGCCGACGTCGGCGCGGTGGTGCCAGCAGCGCACGCACTTGGCCTTGGTGGTCGGCTGGGCGCTGACGAACACCTCGTCGGTGGTCGCCGGGCGCACCTGCACGTCGCCACTGATGAACAGGAAACGCAGTTCATCGGCCAGCGGCTGCCACTTCGCGGCCTGCTCTTCGCTGGCGGCGATGGTGATTTCCGCTTCCAGCGCGGCACCGATCGCGCCGTTGGCACGCATCGGCTCGAGCACCTTGGCCACCTGCTCGCGCACGGCCAGCAGCTGGTCGAAGTCGGCGGCGTTGAGCTGGGCATCGGCCGGCAGCGGCGCCAAGCCGTCGTACCAGGTGGTGAACAGCACATGGCCGGCATGCTCGCCCGGCAGATAGCCCCACAGCTCGTCGGCGGTGAAGGTCAGGATCGGCGCCACCCAGCGGGTGAACGCTTCGGCGATGTGGTACATCGCGCTCTGTGCCGAACGGCGACCGTGCGAATCGGTCGGCATCGTGTACAGGCGGTCCTTGGTCACGTCCAGGTACAGCGAGCCCAGGTCCACGCTGCAGAAGTTCAGCAGCAGCTGCACGATCTCGGCCATGTTGTAGCCGTCGTAGGCCGCCTTGATCTTCTCCTGCAGCTCCCACGCGCGATGCACGATCCAGCGGTCCAGCGCGACCATCTGGTCGAGCGGCTGCAGGTGCTGGGCCGGATCGAAACCGTCCAGGTTGCCGAACAGGAAGCGTGCGGTGTTGCGCAGGCGACGGTAGGCGTCGGCGTTGCGCTTGAGGATCTCCTGCGACAGCGACATCTCGTTGCTGTAGTCGGCCGAGGCGATCCACAGGCGCAGGATGTCCGCGCCCAGCTTGTTCATGATGTCCTGCGGCTCGATGCCGTTGCCCAGCGACTTGGACATCTTGCGGCCGTGCTCGTCCACGGTGAAGCCGTGGGTCAGGCACTGCTTGTACGGCGCGCGCTTGTCGATCGCCACGCCGGTCAGCAGCGAGGACTGGAACCAGCCGCGGTGCTGGTCGGAACCTTCCAGGTACAGGTCGGCCGGCTTGCCGAAGCCACGCGCCGCAAGCACGCCTTCATGGGTCACGCCCGAGTCGAACCAGACGTCGAGGATGTCGGTGACCTTCTCGTAGTCGGCCGCTTCGGCGCCCAGCAGTTCAGCAGCATCCAGCGAATACCACACGTCGATGCCCTCGGCTTCGACGCGGTCGGCGACCTGCTGCATCAGCTCCACCGAACGCGGGTGGATCTCGCCGGTCTGGCGATGGGTGAACAGTGCGATCGGCACGCCCCAGGTGCGCTGGCGCGAGATGGTCCAGTCCGGACGACCGTCGACCATGCTCTGGATGCGCGCCTTGCCCCAGGTCGGGAACCAGCCGACGGTATCGATGGCGGCCAGCGCATCGTTGCGCAGGTTGGCCTTGTCCATCGAGATGAACCACTGCGGGGTGGCGCGGAACACCACCGGCGTCTTGTGGCGCCAGCAGTGCGGGTAGCTGTGGCGGATCGGGTGGAAGGCCAGCAGCGAACCGTTGTCGCGCAGCACGCTGACGATGGCCTCCTGCGCCTTCCACAGGTGCTGGCCGGCCAGCACCACGTCACCGGCCGGCGGGGTCGATTCCAGGTACACGCCACGGCCGTCGATCGGGGTCACCTGGCCGGCGTTGTACTTGTCCAGCAGGCCGTACTTCTGGCTGACCACGAAGTCTTCCTGGCCGTGGCCGGGGGCGGTGTGCACCGCACCGGTACCGTCCTCGTCGGAGACGTGCTCGCCGTTGAGCACCAGGATCTCGCGCTCCGGGTAGAACGGGTGCGCCAGCAGCTGGTTCTCCAGCGCGGCACCGGTGGTTTCACCGTGCAGCACCACGTTTTCGACGCCATAGCGCTGCAGCGCGCGCTCGGCCAGGGCCGCGGCCAGCACCAGCCAACGGCGCTTGCCGTTGTGCGCCGGGCCTTCGGCCAGCACGTAGTTGATCTCCGCGCCCAGCGACACCGCCAGCGAAGCCGGCAGCGTCCACGGGGTGGTGGTCCAGATCGGCACGGCCACTTCCACGTCAGCCGGCACGCTCACGCCGAACGCCTGGCCGATGGCCTGCGCATCGCGCGCGGCGTAGGCCACGTCGATCGCCGGCGATTCCTTTTCCTGGTACTCGATCTCGGCCTCGGCCAGCGCCGAGCCACAGTCGAAGCACCAGTACACCGGCTTGGCGCCACGCACCAGGTGGCCATTGGCCACGACCTTGGCCAGCGCACGGATCTCGTTGGCTTCGAAGTCGAAGCTCAAGGTCTTGTACGGGTTGTCCCAGTCGCCGGTGACGCCCAGGCGCTTGAAGTCCACGCGCTGGATGTTGATCTGCTCTTCGGCGAACTCGCGGCACTTCTGCCGGAATTCAACCGCGTCGAGCTTGGTGCCGACCTTGCCCCACTTCTTCTCGACCGCGATCTCGATCGGCAGGCCGTGGCAGTCCCAGCCCGGCACGTAGGGCGCATCGAAGCCGGCCAGGTAGCGCGACTTGACGATGATGTCCTTCAGGATCTTGTTGACCGCGTGGCCCAGGTGGATGCGGCCGTTGGCGTACGGCGGGCCGTCATGCAGCACGAACAGCGGGCGGCCGGCGGCGTTGTCGCGCAGCTGCTGGTAGAGCCCCTGCTCTTCCCACCGCGCCAGAATGCCCGGCTCGCGCTTGGGCAGGTCGCCGCGCATCGGGAATTCGGTGGCTGGCAGGTTCAGGGTGGTCTTGTAGTCCTGGCTCACGCAGTGGCTCGCAATCTATGTTCGGAAAGGATGGCGCGCGCCTGTTCGGCGTCGCGGTGCATCTGGTCGGTCAGTGCCGCCAGATCATTGAATTTCTCTTCGTCGCGCAGCTTGGCGACGAACTCCACGTCGATGTGGCGCCCGTACAGGTCGCCCTGGAAATCAAACAGGTGCGCTTCCAGCAGCGGCTCCACGCCGTCCACCGTCGGCCGCGTGCCGAAGCTGGACACCGACGGCCACGGCTGGTCGAACACGCCGTGCACCCAGGTCGCGTAGATGCCCGACAGCGCCGGGGTCTTCGGGAAACGCAGGTTGGCGGTGGGGAAGCCCAGCGTGCGGCCGAGCTGGCGCCCACGCACCACCCGCCCGCTGATCGCGTAGGGACGGCCGAGCAGATCGCCGGCACGGGCGAAATCGCCGTCCTGCAGCAGCTGGCGGATGCGGGTGCTGGAGATGCGCTCGCCGTGCAGATCCACCGCTTCGATCTCGCCGGCGCTGAAGCCGAGCTCGGCGCCGAGCTGCTGCAGCAGGGCCAGGTCGCCGCGGCGGCGGTTGCCGAAGCAGAACTCCGGCCCGATCCAGACCTCACGCGCACTCAGGCGATTGACCAGCAACTGGCGCACGAAGGTCTCGGCCGGCATCGCCGCCATCGCCGCGTCGAAACGCAACAGGCCGATCGCATCGACGCCGAGCTCGCGCAGGATCTCGACCTTGCTGCGCGCCAGGGTCAGCCGCGGCGGCGGCGTGCCCTGGGCGAAGAATTCACGCGGCAGCGGCTCGAACGCCACGGCCACCGCGGCCACGCCCAAGGCGCGCGCGCGGGCAACCGCGTGGCGGACCAGCGCACGATGGCCCAGGTGGAGGCCGTCGAATGCACCGATACAGACCACGCTTCCGTTGGGGAACAGCTCCCCGCCCTCGACGCTTCTGAACAGCCTGCTCATCAACTCTCGTTCCGGCCCGACCGGGGCCGCTGCTTCAATGGTGTAACCCTGAAGTATAGCCGCCACGGGCCGCGATCAATGCCCGCGCAGGTCGCGTGGGCGGAAGCCCATCGCCAGCATGGCCACCGCGTAGGTCGCGCCGCCGCCGCCGACCAGCAGCGCCAGGGCACCGATACGGTGCCATTTGTCCATGACGGTGAAGTCGGGAACCCAGTGCAGCAGGGCCAACAGCACGCCGACCATGGCCGCACAGGCCAGCAGCAGCCGCACCAGGTAGCCGCCCCAGCCCGGCCGGCGCTGGTAGACATCGGTCTTGCCCAGCCAGTACCAGAGCAGGCCCAGGTTCAGGTAACTGGACAGTGCGCTGGCGATGCCCAGCGCCAGGTGCAGGCCCGGCTGCTTGCCGATGGCCGCCATCACGCCCTGCGCCTTCAGCTCGTCCGGCACCATGACCTGGTAGAGCACGGCCAGCAGGGCGAAGTTGAACACCATGTTGGCCACCAGCGCGGCCACACCGGCACGGACCGGGGTCTTGGTGTCCTGGCGGGCATAGAACGCCGGCAGCACCACCTTCAGCAGGGCGAACGCCGGCAGGCCGAAACTCAGGCCGTACACCGACAGCGCGGTCATGCGGGTATCGAAGGCGGTGAACTGGCGGTACTGGAACAGAGTGGCGATCAGCGGCTCGGCCAGCAGCAGCAGGCCCAGCATGGCCGGCACCGAGATCAGCAGGGTCATCCGCAGGCCCCAGTCCAGCGAGCGCGAGAAACCCTCGCGGTCGGTGCTGACGTGATGGCGGGCCAGCGCCGGCAGGATCACCGTGCCCAGCGCCACGCCGAACACACCCAGCGGCAGCTCCAGGAAGCGATCGGCCAGCGACAGCCACGACTGCGAGCCGTCGGTCAGCTTGGCCGCGATGAGGGTATCCAGCAACAGGTTGATCTGCGCCACCGACGAACCGAACAGGGTCGGCACCATCAGCGTCAGCACCTTGCGCACGCCCGGATGGCGCCAGCCCCAGCGCGGCAGGGTCAGCAGGTTGATGCCCTTCAGCGAGGGCAGCTGGAACAGCAGCTGCAGGATGCCGGCGGCGAGTACCGCCCAGCCCAGCGCCAGGATCTGTTTTTCCGGGGTGCCGCCCAGCCGCGGCGCCAGCCATAGCGCACCGGCGATCATGCACAGGTTGAGGATGACCGGGGTCAGCGCCGGCATCGCGAAACGCTGGAAGCTGTTCAGCGCGCCACCGGCCAGCGCGGTCAACGAGACGAACAACAGGAACGGGAAGGTCAGGCGGAACAGGTCGACCAGCAGGGTCTGCTTGACCGGGTCGGTATCAGCACCACTCGAGAATGCGACCGCCAGCTGCGGCGCGAAGATCAGCGCCAGCGCGGTGACCAGCATCAGCACGCCGCCCAGGGTGCCGGCGGTGCGGGCCATCAGTTCACGCAGCTCGGCATGGCTGCGGGTTTCCTTCACTTCCGTGAACACCGGCACGAAAGCGGTGGCGAAAGAGCCTTCGGCGAACAACCGGCGCAGGAAATTGGGTACCCTGAAGGCAACCCAGAACGCATCGGTAACCGCATTGGTGCCGAACGTGGTGGTGATCACCTGGTCACGGACAAGTCCGAGTACCCGCGAGACCATGGTCATGCTGCTGAACGACAGCAGGCCTCGCAACATCTTCGGTGAACTCACTCAGCGTCCCTCTTGACAATCGACTTGACGTGCATTTCTCGGGCCATCATACTAGCTAGCTTGCTGTTCCCATAACACCGATTTTTTCAGGAAACCACCACCGTGGCCAATATCAAGTCCGCCAAGAAGCGCGCCAAGCAGACCGTCGTGCGCAACGCGCGCAACGTGGCTCAGCGCTCGATGCTGCGCACCGCTGTCAAGAAAGTGATCAAGGCGCTGGACGCCAACGATGCCGCCGGCGCCGAAGCCGCCTTCGCCGTTGCCCAGCCGATCCTGGATCGCTTCAGCGCGCGTGGCCTGATCCACAAGAACAAGGCTGCTCGCCACAAGAGCCGCCTGAACGACCGCATCAAGGCCCTCAAGGCCGCCTGATCCGGCGTTGCCGCCCTGCCCCTTCGGGGGTCGGGCAGCAGAAAAGAACCCGGCCCCGGCCGGGTTTTTTGTTGCCTGCGATCCACGCGATCCGGTAGTGCCGGCCGCTGGCCGGCAACCCCGAGGAATGCCGGCCAGCGGCCGGCACTAACGGAAAATGAAAAACCCGGCCGAAGCCGGGTTTTTCGCATGGAACCACAACAGCATTACTGCGCGTTGCGGGCTTCCAGCTCGTCTTCCTTCTGGCGATCGAAGAAGGCCATGATCCGGCTCATGATCGGGAAAGTACCTTCGCGGCCCAGCGCGGAGACCAGGAACCACGGCTCCTTCCAGCCCAGCTCGGCAACGATCTGATCGGCCGCAGCCTTCGCTTCGTCTTCGAACATCAGGTCGGCCTTGTTCAGCACCAGCCAGCGCGGCTTCTGCAGCAGCTCCGGATCATGCTTTTCCAGTTCGCGCTCGATCGCGCGCACCTGCTCGACCGGGGAAATGCCTTCCACCCCGCCTTCCATCGGCGAGATGTCCACCAGGTGCAGCAGCAGGCGGGTGCGCTGCAGGTGGCGCAGGAACTGCGCACCCAGGCCGGCACCGTCGGCAGCGCCTTCGATCAGGCCGGGAATGTCGGCAATCACGAAGCTGCGGTAGTTCTCCACCTTCACCACACCCAGGTTCGGGTACAGTGTGGTGAACGGGTAATCGGCCACCTTCGGCGTCGCCGCCGAAACGGCACGGATCAGGGTGCTCTTGCCGGCATTGGGGAAGCCCAGCAGGCCGACGTCAGCCAGCAGCTTCAGTTCCAGCTTCAGCGTGCGCTCTTCGCCCGGCTCGCCCGGCAGCGCCTGGCGCGGCGAGCGGTTGGTCGAGCTCTTGAAGTGCATGTTGCCGAGGCCACCACGACCGCCCTGCGCCACCAGCAGGCGATCACCATGCTGGGTCAGGTCGCCGATGATTTCATCGGTGGCGACGTTGATCACCACGGTGCCGACCGGCACGGTGATGGTCAGGTCTTCGCCGCCCTTGCCATAGGCCTGGCGGCCCATGCCGTTCTCGCCACGCTGCGCCTTGAAGATGCGGTCATGGCGGAAGTCGACCAGGGTGTTCAGGTTTTCGTCGGCGCGGATGTACACGCTGCCGCCCGCACCGCCGTCGCCGCCGTCCGGGCCGCCGAGCGGAATGAACTTCTCGCGACGGAAGCCAATGCAGCCGTTGCCGCCGTTGCCGGCGAACACTTCGATTTCTGCTTCGTCTACCAGTTTCATTGTTTCGATGCCTGCGATGGGCGCGGCCTGCCTGCCGTCGCCTTGAATGTTATGCCAGCCACTGGCCGGCACCCCGGCCTGGCCGGTCTTGCTTTCACTCTAACGAAAAGCCCCGCCGAAGCGGGGCTCTTCATGCAGCACCCCCATGCCGAGGCACGGGTGCCGGCGATGCCTGGATCAGGCGTCGGCCGAGACGATGCTGACGGTGCGACGCTTCTTGGCGCCCTTGACCGAGAACTCCACCTTGCCGTCCACGAGGGCGAACAGGGTGTGGTCACGGCCCAGGCCAACGCCCGAACCCGGGTGGAACTGGGTGCCGCGCTGACGCACGATGATGTTGCCGGCTTCGATGGCCTGGCCGCCGAAGATCTTGACGCCCAGGTACTTCGGGTTGGAGTCGCGACCGTTGCGCGAGGAGCCTACGCCCTTTTTATGTGCCATGACTGCTTCTCCTGATGCTTAGCCGGCGATGCCGGTGATCTCGATTTCGGTGTAGTACTGACGGTGACCCTGACGCTTCATGTGGTGCTTGCGGCGACGGAACTTGATGATCCGGACCTTGTCAGCACGACCCTGGGACAGGACCTTGGCGGTGACGGCAGCGCCCTTCAGCGCATCGCCCAGCTTCACGCCGTCGCTGTCACCCAGCATCAGGATGTTGTCAAACTTGATCTCGCTGCCGACTTCGACTTCGAGCTTTTCAATGCGGAGCTTTTCGCCCTGCGCCACGCGGTATTGCTTACCGCCGGTGACCAGTACTGCGTACATGACCAAGCCTTCCTCTGTAGTTATTGTGGTCTGAGCTGCCGCCATCGAGGGCGGACAGGAGCGGAATTGTACGCAGATCAGCGGGCGCGGGTCAAGTCAACCCCTGAACGGCCCGGGGGCCCGGCCGGAACGGGGTCAGATCCCTTTTCAGGTCGTGAAAAGGGATCTGACCCCTGCCTGTCGGCCTGTCTCATCAGGTGAGACATCGGGCTGGCATTGTCGCCCATTGCCCCCATCTGGTCACCTCGGTAGGCTGACCGATTGCCGTTCCCTGCTGGCCCGGCACCCAGCCAACGCCCCCACAACCGGATCCCCCATGGCGATGGATTTCATCCGCATCCGCGGCGCGCGGACGCACAATCTGAAGAACCTCGACCTCGACCTGCCCCGCGACAAGCTGATCGTGATCACCGGCCTGTCCGGTTCGGGCAAGTCCTCGCTGGCGTTCGACACCATCTATGCAGAAGGCCAGCGCCGCTACGTCGAGTCGCTGTCGGCCTATGCGCGCCAGTTCCTGAGCGTGATGGAAAAGCCGGACCTGGACCACATCGAAGGCCTGTCCCCGGCCATCTCGATCGAGCAGAAGTCGACCTCGCACAACCCGCGTTCGACCGTCGGCACCATCACCGAGATCTACGACTACCTGCGCCTGCTGTACGCCCGCGTCGGCACCCCGCGCTGCCCGGACCACGGCTATCCGCTGGAAGCGCAGACGGTCAGCCAGATGGTCGACCAGGTACTGACGCTGGACCCGGAACAGCGCTACATGCTGCTGGCGCCGGTCATCCGCGACCGCAAGGGCGAACACGCACAGGTGTTCGACCAGCTGCGTGCGCAGGGCTTCGTGCGTGTGCGCGTGGACGGCGAGCTGTATGAAATCGATGCGGTGCCGCCGCTGGCGCTGCGCCAGAAGCACACCATCGAGGCGGTGATCGACCGCTTCCGCCCGCGCGAGGACATCAAGCAGCGCCTGGCCGAGAGCTTCGAGACCGCACTGAAGCTGGGCGATGGCATGGCCTCGGTGCAGAGCCTGGACACCGCCGACGCCACGCCGGCGCTGTTCTCCTCCAAGTACTCCTGCCCGGTATGCGACTACTCGCTGCCGGAGCTGGAACCGCGCCTGTTCTCGTTCAACGCACCGATGGGCGCCTGCCCCGGCTGCGATGGCCTGGGCATCGCCGAGTTCTTCGACCCCTCGCGCGTGGTGGTGCATCCGGAGCTGTCGCTGGCCGCCGGTGCGGTGCGCGGCTGGGATCGCCGCAACGCCTACTATTTCCAGCTGATCGCTTCGCTGGCCAAGCACTACAAGTTCGACGTGGATGCCGCGTGGAATTCGCTGTCGGCCAAGGTGCAGCAGGCCGTGCTGTACGGCAGCGGCGACGAGACGATCACCTTCACCTACTTCACCGAAGCTGGCGGCCGCACCCAGCGCAAGCACCGCTTCGAGGGCATCATTCCCAACCTCGAACGCCGCTACAAGGAAACCGAGTCGCCTGCGGTGCGCGAGGAGCTGTCCAAGTACATCAGCGAACAGCCGTGCCCGGAATGCAATGGCGCGCGCCTGAACAAGGCAGCACGCAACGTGTTCGTGGCCGATCGCCCGCTGCCGGAGCTGGTGGTGCTGCCGATCGACGAGGCACTGAAGTTCTTCAGTGAACTGAGCCTGCCGGGCTGGCGTGGCGAGATCGCCGCGAAGATCGTCAAGGAGATTGGCGAACGCCTCGGCTTCCTGGTCGATGTCGGCCTGGATTACCTGACCCTGGAGCGCAAGGCCGACACCCTGTCCGGTGGCGAGGCGCAGCGCATCCGCCTGGCCAGCCAGATCGGCGCCGGCCTGGTCGGCGTGATGTACGTGCTCGACGAGCCGTCGATCGGCCTGCACCAGCGCGACAACGAACGCCTGCTCGGCACCCTCACCCGCCTGCGTGACCTGGGCAATACGGTGATCGTGGTCGAACATGACGAGGATGCGATCCGGCTGGCCGACTACGTGCTGGACATCGGCCCGGGCGCGGGCGTGCACGGCGGCGAGATCGTCGGCCAGGGCACCCTGCAGGACATCCTGGAGGCACCGCGTTCGCTGACCGGCCAGTACCTGTCGGGCAAGCGCGCGATCGAGATTCCGGCGCGCCGGCACACGCCGAACCCGAAGATGACCCTGCACCTGCGCGGGGCGACCGGCAACAACCTGAAGGGCGTGGACCTGGCGATTCCGTCGGGCCTGCTGACCTGCGTGACCGGCGTATCCGGCTCGGGCAAGTCGACCCTGATCAACGACACCCTGTTCTCGCTGGCCGCCAACGAGATCAACGGTGCCTCGCACCCGATCGCTCCGTACAAGGAGATCGATGGCCTGGACCTGTTCGACAAGGTGGTGGACATCGACCAGTCGCCGATCGGCCGCACCCCGCGCTCGAACCCGGCCACCTACACCGGCCTGTTCACGCCGCTGCGCGAACTGTTCGCACAGGTGCCCGAAGCGCGTGCACGCGGCTATTCGCCGGGCCGCTTCAGCTTCAACGTGCGCGGCGGCCGCTGCGAAGCCTGCCAGGGTGACGGCCTGATCAAGGTCGAGATGCACTTCCTGCCGGACGTGTACGTGCCCTGCGACGTCTGCCATGGCAAGCGCTACAACCGCGAGACGCTGGAGATCCTGTACAAGGGCTTCAACATCAACGACGTGCTGGAAATGACCGTCGAGGATGCGCTGAAGCTGTTCGAACCGGTGCCGTCGATCGCGCGCAAGCTGGAAACGCTGGTCGACGTCGGTCTGAGCTACATCAAGCTGGGCCAGAGCGCGACCACGCTGTCCGGTGGTGAAGCGCAGCGCGTGAAGCTGTCCAAGGAGCTGTCGCGCCGCGATACCGGCCGCACCCTGTACATCCTCGACGAGCCGACCACCGGCCTGCACTTCCACGACATCGAAGCGCTGCTGGGCGTGCTGCACAAGCTGCGCGACGAAGGCAACACGGTGGTGGTGATCGAGCACAACCTGGACGTGATCAAGACCGCCGACTGGATCGTTGATCTGGGTCCGGAAGGCGGCCATCGCGGCGGCACCATCCTGGTCACCGGCACGCCGGAAGACGTGGCGGCCTGCCCGCAGTCGTACACCGGCCAGTTCCTGGCCCGCATGCTGCCCTCCACCAGCGCCCGCCCCGAGCAGCCGGCTGCCGTGGCCAACAAGCCAGACGCCCGCCCGCCGCGCAAGGTGAAGCCTGAAAAGGCCGAGAAGCCGGCGAAGAAGGCCGTGGCTGCCAAGAGCACCGGCAAGACCAGCAAGACCGCAACTGCCAGCAAGAAGAAAAAGGACGCCTGATGAGCAGCGAACACAAGATCCTGGCCCGCATCCCGATCAGCGTGCGCTGGCGTGACATGGACAGCATGGGCCATGTGAACAACGCCAAGTACATCTCCTACCTGGAAGAAGCGCGCGTGCGCTGGATGCTGGGCGTGGAGGGTGTGTCGATGACCGACCGCATCGCACCGGTGGTGGCCGCGACCAACGTCAACTACCGGCTGCCGATCGTGTGGCCCAACGACATCCTGGTCGAGCTGTTCGTCGAGCGCCTGGGCAACAGCAGCGTGACCATCGGCCACCGCATCGTCGACCAGCAGGACGAATCGAAGCTCTATTCGGACGGCAACGTGGTGGTGGTCTGGATGGACACCCAGACCGGCAAGAGCGCACCGCTGCCGGAGGCGATCCGCAACGCGTCGACCTGACGCGCCTGTGGTAGTGCCGGCCGCTGGCCGGCAACCTCCAGATGTATCGCGGATGCCGGCCAGCGGCCGGCACTACCGATCCAATTCAAAGGACTGACATGATCCACCAGACTGAACTGCGCGACCTGCTGCCCGGCATGGTCGCCTTCCCCACCGATGTCTTCCCCGCCGACCAGGCCTGGCTCGGCCAGCACCTGCTGCCGCTGCTGAAGATCGACCTCGGCGTGCTGCGCCCGGAACTGGCCGGCCAGGTGGCAACGATGCTGTGCCCGATCGAGCCGTATGACGGCTGCATCGGCGAGACCACAGAAGAACACCACAACGATTTCACCGGCACCAACTGGATCGCCTTCGAACTGACCGCCGGCAATGAGATGCGCTTCCTCGGCAACGCGGGCTATTTCATCGGTGATGCGGTGCAGGACAAGGATGCGCAGGAACACATCGCGCAGATGCGCGACAGCTACGCCAAGGCACGCGACTACCACGCCACGCATGGCCGCCTCGCCTGCTACTCGCGCTACGGCAAGGGTGAAGCCAGCGAGCGCGATTACCTGGATACGCTGGGCGGACAGATTTCCTGCGGCAACTGGATCGAGACGGCTGACATCCCGAACGCCTTCACCCTGGAATTCACCGACGCCGCCAACGACCGGCATGCACCGGACGATGCGGAACTGGCAATCATCCGCCGCGATGGCAACGCGTTCTTCGCGGTGGCCGAAGTGGCCGGCTACAACTGGTGCGCCACCGGTGCCGATGCGATCGTGATGCTGTACGAGCCGGAAAGCCGCACGGTGCTGTTCTCGTACGACTGGTCGTAAGCCCCTGGTAGTGCCGGCCGCTGGCCGGCATTTCGCGTCCTGCCGGCCAGCGGCCGGCACTACCGGATATTCCGGTCGCGCCGAGCGTCCTCGACGCTACGGCAGCCATCCCAATCGTCGCTTCATCCGTAGAGTCGAGATCCTATGTTCGTGGTCAAGCCTGCTGGAAGCAGGCTTGACCCACCTTCAGCATGGCCGGATC
>NZ_JBTMUR010000015.1:0-119101 GCF_054473855.1 Stenotrophomonas genospecies 3 | reverse complement strand
CCTAACAACTACGCCCGGCAGCTCCGGGCTGCCGCCTGAAACGGCTTCATGGCGTCCGTTTTCAGGGGGCCAGATCAGACACCCCCGCAACCGGACCCACCCCGCCTTCGACAGTTTCCTGTGATCTGTCGGGCATTGCTTTCTGTAGAGCCGAGCCATGCTCGGCTCAGATCTCACAGATATCGAAATATTCGATTTCGATGGAGAGTCTTCCACGCATGGCGTGGATCCAGCGTGTCGACCAAGGTCGACACCTACCAACAGCAGCAGGACACTGTCGAAGGCGGGGCACTGTGGGTTTGCGGGGTGTGAGCCGCATGGATGCGGCGACCAAGCCTCCATGGACGGATTTACGGCGTCCCCGCAAACCCACAGTGCCCCGCCCCCCCTCAGTAAACCCGCTGTTGCCGTTGCTCCAGCTCTGGCCTCTGCGGGTGCCGGGCGCAGCCCGGCCGTAATCCCTTACTTCTTTGCGCGCGGCTGGTTCAGCGGTTCCATCGCGCGGAAGCGCTGGCTGTACTCGTCGGTCAGGGTGCGTGCCTCCTGCCCGTTGCGCACGATGCTCGGCGTCAGCAGCACGATCACCTCCGAACGACGGCTGGTGCGGCTCTTCTGCCCGAACAGTGCGCCCACCACCGGAATCCGGCTCAGGCCGGGGATGCCGCTGCTGCCATCGGTGCCCGTGTCGGTGATCAGGCCGGCCAGCATGATGGTGTCGCCGCTCTGCACCGCCGCTTCGGTCGACAGCTTCTTGGTGGAAATCCGCGGGTTGCAGTTGCGCTCCTGCGGGTTGCAGTTCTCCGGCACGTTCGAGGCGCTGCTCACTTCCTGCACGATGTCGAGGAATACCGTGCCGTCGCGGGTCACCCGCGGGCGCACCTTCAGGATCACGCCGGTGTCGATGTACTGCACCGAGCTGTAGCTGCTGGTGCCGATACCGGTGTTCACCGTGGTGGTATTGATCGGCACCTTGTCACCCACGTTGAGCGTGGCCTCGGCGTTGTTGCGCACGAACACCGAGGGGGTCTGCAGCAGGCGCACATCGGTGACCTTGTCCAGCGCGCTCACCACCGCCGCGCCATTGTGGCCGGTGAACGCCCAGCCCAGGCCTTCGCCACCGGTCGCGGCACCGGCGAAGCTGCTCCAGGAACCGCCGGCGGCGGCCGGCAGGGTCACGCCGGCCAATGCGCCGGTCAGCGCGCGCCCGGCCACCGCGTTGTCGAAGAACCAGTTCACGCCGTACTTCAGGTCACCCTCCAGTGCGACCTCGGCCACCTGCGCTTCGATATGCACCTGCAGCGGCATCACGTCCAGCTTCTCGATCACTTCGCGGATCGAGCGCCAGGCCTGCGGGGTCGAGCGCACCAGCAGGGTGTTGGTTTCCTCCACCGCCGACACGCCCACGCGATCGCCTTCCACTTCCAGGCTGACGCTGACGTTGCCGGACTGGCGCTGCGGCAGGTTCATGCTGCCGTTGCCGGTGCCACTGGAACCAGTGCCCGGCGTGGAACCGAAATTGCTGCTGTTGTTGCTATCCATGCCACGATCACCGTCGCTGCCCAGCTGCGACGGCATTGCACCCGGTGCCAGCGAGGCCGGGCTGGAGCCGCCGCGATTGCCGCTGCTGGCGAAGGCTTCACTGAGGCGTTCGGCCAGATCGCGCGCCTTGATGTAGCGCAGTTCATAGGAGAACAGGCGGGCGCTGCCACCGGCGGTATCGATGCGGTCCAGCCACTGCTGGATCTGGTCCAGGTAACGCACCTGCGGGGTGATCACCAGCACCGCGTTGGCGTTTTCCAGCGGCAGGAAGCGGAACATGCCGGCGCTGGGCGTCTTGCTCTCCTCGCCGAACACCTTCTCCAGGTCGGCGGCCACCTGCTCGGCCTTGCCGGACTGGATCGGGAACACGCCCACCGACATGCCCGACAGCCAGTCGACGTCGAAGATCTCGACGGTGCGCATGTAGTTTTCCAGCTCGGCGCGGGTACCGCCCAGGGTGATCACGTTGCGGCCGCTGTCGACGTTGACGATGGCGTTGGGGCGCGCGTACGGCTCCAGCACCTTCTTCATTTCAGTTGCGGAGATGAACTGCAGCGGGATCACCCGTACCTCGAAGCCACGCGCACTGGCTGCCGGCGCCGTGCTCGGCGCGACAGTGCCGGCCAATGCCTGATCGGCGGCGACGATGTTGTAGCGGCCGCCGCTGTAGACCATGCGGGCATTGTTCCAGCCCAGCACCATCTCCAGCAGGTTCAACGCCTGTGCCGGCGACACCGGCTTGGGCGTGGCCAGGGTGACTGTGCCCTGCACCCCCGGTGCGATCACGTAGTTCTGGCCCAGCATGTCACCGAGGATGGCCTTGACCACCGCATGCACCGATTCGCCTTCGAAATTGAAGGTTGCTTCACCGGTGCTGGCGCCATGCAGTGCCGGAGCCGGTGCGCGTGCTGCTTCGCGGTTGATCATGGTGCCGGTGCCACGGCGGATCACCGCCTGCGGAGCGCCCTGGGCGTCACGGGCAGCATCAGCGGCGACTTCGGCCGCCTGGCCGGCCTCGGCAGTGGGCGACAGATTGCCCTTGCGCTGCACATGCGGTGCGGACACGGTGCTGCAGCCGACCAGCAGCGCGAGGGCAAAGGACCAGGGAAGGAAACGCAGGCTCATGCATTCACTCTATCGGTTGGTGCCATCGCCCGGGGGCGGCGACGGTTGTTGCTGCTGTTGTTGTTGCTGCAGCTGGCGGCGACGGGCCTGGATGCGTTCGCGGATGGCCTGCATCTGCGCTTCGCTGGGGCCGTTGTTGTTGGCAGGCGGTGTGGCGGCCGCCGCAGCCGAGGATGCCGGCGCACTGCCAGCAGGCGACGGCGATGCGGTTGCCGCAGCCGGCGGCGGTGCCGGCGGAGCGCCTGCCGGTGGCGGCACAACGATCGCACCGGCCGGTGGCGCACCGTTGGCGCCGCGCAGCACGGTCGGCGGTTCCCCCCCCTGCCCGTTGAATACCGCCAGTTCCAGCACCTGGTTGCCACCGGGGCCGATCACGGTGGCCTGACGCGGCTGCAGTGCGACCAGCTGCCAGCCGTCGACGGCTTCACCGTTGAGGCGCAGGCGCAGCGAGCGGTTCTGTTCGGTGGTGAAGGTGGCCATGCCGAAGTCGCCGGTCAGCAGCACGCCGGTCAGGCGCAGCGCGGCGCTGGCGGCGGGCTCGCTGCCGCCGAGCAGGTAGGGCTTCGGCCTGCGGTCCTCGGCGAACAGCGGTCGCTCGCCGATCGCGCTGTAGCTTTCGGCGCTGGCCATGCGTTCTGCGGCCAACGGCGGCAGCACCGGCAACGAAGGCACCGCATCGGCATCACCGTCCGCACCTGGCAGCTGGCTGCCCAGACCGAAGCCGGTGGCCAGCCAGACCGCTGCCGCCCAGCCGGCCAGTGCCAGCAGGAAGCCGGTGCGCAGGCTGATCTGCTCAAGCTTCATCGGCCACCTCCTGCCCTTCTTCCGGCGCAGCCGGTGCGGCGGCCGGTGAAGGTGTGGCCGAAGGCGGTTGCGGCGCCGCGCCCGGTTCGGCTGCAGGTGCCGGCGCAGCGCCATCGGCCGCAGCACCGGGCAGCAGGTAACCGGCCAGTTCGAACGACACGTCCAGGCCGAGCCCGGACTCGTTGGGCGACTGCTGGAAGCGCTGCGCGATCAGGTTGAGGTTGTCGACGAACAGGCGCGGGCTGCCGGTTTCCAGGCTGTGCAGCACCGTGGCCAGTTCGGCCACACCGCAACGCAGGCGCACCTGCATGGCCACGCGCACGAATTCGGCGTCACGGCGGTTGTCGGTCAGTGGCGTACGGTTGCTGATGGTGCAGCTGCGGTTGCCCGGGCTGGCCATCGCCACCGCATCCTGCAGCTTCGCGCCCAGCGCAGCGGCCGCAGCTTCGGCGGTGGCTTCGCGCAGGAAGCCCGGCCGCTGCTGCAGTGCCTCGCGGGTGGCGCGCAGGCGCTGTTCGATCTGCGGCTGCTGCTGCAGCTGCGCCTGCACGCGCTGCTCGCGCTCGCGCAGGGCGGCCACGTCGGCGTCGATTTCGCGCAGTGGCTGGGTGAACCAGGGGTGCACCAGCAGCAGGTAGGCCAGGCCCAGCACTGCCAGCAGCAGCGCCAGTGCCAGCCAGCGGTCACGGCGTGCGCTTGGCATCGGCATCGGCCGCCTCCCGGGTCGGGGCCGCAGCCGGCAACGGCTGCAGTTCGGCGGTCATGGTGAAGCGGTCACGGCCACTGGCGGCGCCATCGGCCTGCAGTACGCCGGTCAGATTGACCTTGCGCCACTGCGGTGCGTCCTGCAGCAGCTGCACCAGCTGCGAGGCCTCGCGGCTGAGCCCGATCAGCTGCAGGTTGTTGTTCTCGATGGCCAGCTTTTCCAGGTAGGTGCCCTCCGGCAGGCGCCGGGTCAGTTCATTCCAGATTTCCACCGTTCCGGCGCGCTGGCTGCGCTGCTTTTCCAGGAATGCGGCACCATCGATCAGCGCCTGCAGCTGCGCGCGTTCGCTGGCGACACCACGCGCATTGCGTGCGCTGCGCTCGACCTGCGCACGCAGTTCGTCGGCGGCGGCGCGGCGGTTGTCGAGCAGCTGCAGGGCCGCCAGCACCAGCATCACCAGCGCGGCCACGGCCAGCAGCACATTCCAGCGCCGCGTCGGGTCTGCCCGCAGCTGGCGCTGCCCCGGTGGCAGCAGATTCACCTGCAGGGGTTCACCCTCGGTGTCGATGGCATCGACACCGGCCAGTGCATCGGCCCATTCGCCTACGCTGGCCCGCCACGCCTCAAGCTGGCGCAGTGGCCAGGCGATCAGTTCGACCTGCAGCTGGCCCTCGGCGGCGCCCCCGAGTTCACGCACGTCATAGCTGACCTGGCTGGATTCGAACGGCGTCTGGCGGTCAATCTCGAAACCGACCACGGCGCGCAGCCGGTCGGTCGCAGCCGCAGGCAGGCGCAGATGACGACGCAGTACCTCGCTGGCCGGCAGCAGCCACACCCGCGGCAGGCTGCGCAGTCGCGGTTCCAGCACGCGGTCCAGTTCGGCCGGCGACAGCGGCCATGGCACGCTGGCAACTGCTTCGCGGCGTTCTCCGGCCTCTCGCCAGACCTGCAGCTGCTCACCCTGGCGCTGCAGCAGCAGGCGCGCCTGTGCCCAGCCCAGTGCCCACTGCCAACGTGCCGGCACCCAGGCCAGCAGCGATTGCCGCCACCAGCGCAGGAAACGGCCGGCGCCAGGGCCGATCCGGCCCTGCACCTGCCGCACACTGTCCTGCCATGCCGTCATCTTGCTGTCATTCCCTGCTCCCAGCGAAGCACTGTGTAGGACCGCCCGGGAACCCCGCCCGAGCCATTGCGTACCACTGCCTGCAACACCGACCGGCGTCCACTGCCGTCGGTTGCACGAGACTCGATACTATAGGTGCCGCTGCTGCTGGCAAGCGTTGTCGCACCGCCAGCGGTATCTGCGTCACGCTCCTGCTGTGCGCGCTGCGCCAGCACGGTATCCGCATCCAGGCCCAGTGCGGTCAGCACCGGCGCGCTGGCGAACTGGGGATCCGGGCGTGCCTGGCGGCTGTACAGGGTCAGGTGCGGCAGCATGGCCTTGTACAGCGGGCCGCGCATGCCCAGTACCCGCTGCAGTTCACCGAGCGTCTCGAAACGCTTGTTGCGTGGGCCATACGGCAACCCCGCCGCCGCATAGTCCGGGGCTTCGGCACCGCCGCCCGGCTGCAGCAGGCTGTCTTCATCACGCCAGTCGACAATGGCACCGGCCAGCTGCCGGGCTGCCCCTTCGTCTTCGCCGAGCGCCTTGAGGAACGCGGTCAGCAAGGTCACGTCGGCCAGGTTCAGGTTGATCTTGCCGTTCTCGTCCAGCACCTTGATCTCGATGCTGGCGTCATCGAACTGCCAGCGGTAGGTTCGGCCATCAGCGCGCCAGGGCGCCCGCAGCGGATCGGCGGACAGGCGCAGCAGCGCGTACTCCAGGCCGGCGCGCGCCCGTTCCTGGCCGCGTGCATCGTCATCCAGCACCCGCTGCTGCAGATGCTCGACCCGTGCGCTCAGCGCGAACGCACCGACCAGCGCGGTCATCAATGCGATCAACCACAGCACCAGTACCAGTGCCGCACCGCGTTGCCGGTTCATCGCGCGCCTCCGCTGCCACCGTTGCGCGGCGCCACCACCAGCGTCGGCCAGGGCGCGCCCCTGGCCGGGACGATCTTGATCTCCACCAGCATCGGCAGGCGGCGGGTATCGTCCCAGCGCGGCATCCAGTCGCTCACCTGGCCGGTACTGGCATCGATGCCGCGATAGCGCAGTTGTACCGATTTCAGGTTTTCCACCAGCACTTCCGGCGGGCGCGGCGGGTTCTCGGCGATGCGCTCGCCTTCCTGCAGCAGCACCAGGTCCAGCAGCAGGCGCTGCTGGCCATCGCGGCCGTCCACCTGCAGCGCGTGCAGGTAGGGTCCGCCGCGGCCGAGGTAGCCCGGCAGATCGGCGGCGAACAACATGCGCTGCTCTTCGCCCTGGAAGAAGATCGGTTCGCGGGTGGGATCGGGCACTTCCAGCGGCGTGCGCAGCGCACCGGCCAGCTGCCGCCGCAACAGCGCCTGCACCGCGCGCATGCGCTCACTCTCGGCCGCGATCTGCTCGCCACGCTGACTGACCGCCATTGCCGAGCGGACGCTGGCGAACGCCAGCGCCAGGCCACCGGCCAGCAGCACCGTGGCCAGCATCACTTCAACCAGCGTGAAACCCGCGACGCGGCGCTTCATCGCGCGCTCTCCAGGTCCGGCGGCAGCAGGCGCAGGCTGCGCCAGCGCAGCTGCTCGCGTTCGCTGTCGCCCCAACGCACCTGCAGCTGCAGTTCGGCCAGCCAGGGGGCACCGGCCGACTGTGACTGCACGACGTTGCCGGCACGTGGCTCCACCCACGGCTGCACCTGCAGCTCCCAGTGGTAGCGTCCCTGTTCCCAGTCGCCCTGCTGGCTACCCACCTGCAGTGGCGTGGCGACACCGGTTTCGGCCAGCAGCGACTGCGCATGCAGTATCGCGCGCGTGCGCAGCTCGGCCTCGCGCACCTGCCTGGCACCACCGGACAGACTGCCCAGCAGCAGGGTCAGCGCCAGCCCGAGCAGGGCAAAGGCGATGATCACTTCCAGCAGGGTGAAGCCGCGAACGTGCCGCTTCATTGTGCCCGCCAGGGGCCGGAGCGGACCTCACCGGTCAGCCAGCCCACGTCGATGCGCCATTCGGCATCGTCACGCTGCAGCCGGATGCGGCCACCGCTGGAGCCACCATCGGGATGGAACTCGATCACGCCCTGCCCTGGCGCGGTGGCCAGCTGCGCAGCGCCTTCGAACTGCACCTGCAGCTGTGCCGGCACGTCACCATGGCGCTGGTTGGCACCTTCCCAGCGCCGCTTTGCCGGTTCGATGACAAAGCGCTGCGGCTCGCCGCGGGCGATCGCCTGCGCGCGTACCACCCGCAGCTGGTTGGCGATGTCCTTGCCGGCGCTGCGCAGCTGCATGCCGGCGAAGCCGCGCGACAGGCCGGCGGCGGTAATCAGGCCGATCGCTGCGATCAGCGCGATCACCAGCAGCATTTCCAGCAGCGACAGGCCCGCTGCGCGCCTGCCGTGCAGGCGCGGGCGAGGCAGCCGGCGCGGCAGGAAATACGTCATGCAGGATTACGGCTGGTAGCGGATGTCGGCATCGACGCTGCTGCCGCCGGCCTTGCCATCCTTGCCGAGGCTGATCAGCTCGTACGGCTGGCCTTCGCCCGGCGCACGGTACTCCAGCGCGTGGCCCCACGGGTCGTTCAGGTCAGCCGGCTTGGCATACGGCCCCAGCCAGCCACCGACACCCGCCGGTGCGGTCACCAGATCGTTGAGCGAGCCGGGCAGCTTGCCGGTATCGATCTGGTAGTTGTCGACCTTGGACGCAACGGTCTGCACCTGCGCCTTGGCGATGTTGGCCTTGCCGCGATCGGCGCCGCCCAGCACGCGGCTGGCGACCAGGGTCAGCACCGCACCGATCAGCACGATGACGATGATGATTTCCAGCAGGCTCATGCCCGACTGGTTGCGCGCGGCGGTGAAGGAAAGGCGGATCGGTCGACGGGAAGCAATCATGGTCGGTCCTTTCAGTTGCGGAGTATCGGGGTTGCGTAGGGATCCATCGTCAACCGATGGCATTGGTCAGGTCGTACAGCGGCACCAGCACGGCAACGATCACCGCACCGACCACCGAGGCCAGCACCAGGGTGATCGCCGGCACCATCGCCGCCAGCAGGCGGTCGATGCGCCGGGCGCTGTCCTGTTCGAAGGTATCGGCGGCTTTCAGCAGCATGGTATCGAGTGCACCGGATTCCTCGCCGACCTGGATCATCTGCAGTGCCAGGCGCGGGAAACGCTTGCCGCGCGACAGCGCCAGCGACAGGCCGGTACCGTTCTTCACTTCATCCGCGGCGGCTTCCACATCGGCGGCCAGCGCGCGGTTGCCCAGCACGTTGCGGGCGATGCCCAAGGCACCCAGCAGCGGCACGCCATTGCGCAGCAGCGTGCCCAGCGTGCGGGCCAGCCGCGCGGTTTCCAGTTCACCGAGCAGGCGGCCAATGCCGCGACGCTGCAGCAGCCAGCCATCCAGCGCCAGCCGGAAGGCCGGTTGCCGCGCCTTGCGTTCGAAGAACAGCGCAAGTATCCCTGGCACCACCAGCAGCAACACCCACCAGTCGCGCACGAACAGGCCCAGCTGCAGCACCGCGTTGGTGAACCACGGCAGCGCCACATCCAGGCTCTCGTACATCTGCGCGAACTGCGGCACCACGTAGCCGAGCAGGAACAGCAGCGCGCCGCCCACCACCACCAGCAGGATGGCCGGGTACACCAGCGCGTTGATCACCTTGCCCTGCAGCGCGCGGCTGCGTTCGAGGTAGTCGGCCAGGCGCTGCAGGGTTTCGTGCAGGCTGCCGCCGGCTTCACCGGCCCGCACCATGTTCACGTACAGGCGCGAGAACAACCCATGCTGGCGCTCCAGTGCGGTCGACAGCGGCGCGCCACCGCGCACCACATCGCGGATGTCGGTGATCGCGCGGCGCGAGCGTTCGTCTTCGGGCAACCCGAGCAGGATCGACAGCGCGCGATCCAGCGGCTGGCCTGCACCGAGCAGTGTCGCCAGCTGCTGGGTGAACTGCAGCAATGCAGCGCCCTGCAGCGGCCGTTGGCGGAACAGGTTGCGCCAGGTACTGCCACCGATCGCACCGCCATCGGCCAGCTGGGTCTCCATCGGCAGATGGCCCTGGTCCTGCAGGCGCGCGACCAGCTCGGCCTCGCTTGCCGCTTCCATCTGCCCGTCGAAGATCTCGCCGTGCGGATTCAGTGCCTTGTAACGGTAGGTCGGCATGTCAGCCCCGGCGTCCTGCGCGCATCAGCTTTCCTCGGTGACGCGCAGGACTTCCTCGATGGTCGTCTGACCACTGAGGGCCTTGGACAGGCCATCTTCGTACATCGTGCGCATACCGGCTTCGCGGGCAATGCGTTCGATCTCGCCCATGCCGTCGCGGCGCATCACCGCGCGCCGCAGCGCGTCGTTCATCACCAGGAATTCCATGATGGTGGTCCGGCCGAGGTAACCGGTCGGCGCCAGCGCGGAGGGCTTCGGGCGGTACAGGTAGATCGGTCCTTCCGGCTGCAGGCGGCGCAGCTCGAAGCGTTCGATCTCTTCCGGCGAGGCTTCATAGCGCTCGGCATGGGTCGGCTCCAGCCGACGCACCAGGCGCTGGGCCAGGATGCCGTTGATGGTGGAGGTAAGCAGGTAGTCTTCCACGCCCATGTCGAGCAGGCGGGTGATGCCGCCGGCTGCGTTGTTGGTATGCAGGGTGGACAGCACCAGGTGGCCGGTCAGCGCCGACTGGATCGCGATGCGCGCGGTTTCCAGGTCGCGCATTTCGCCGATCATGATGATGTCCGGGTCCTGGCGCACGATGCTGCGCAGGGCGTTGGCGAAGTCCAGGCCGATCTGCGGCTTGGCCTGGATCTGGTTGATGCCTTCGATCTGGTATTCCACCGGGTCTTCGACCGTGATGATCTTGACGTCGGCAGTGTTCAGCTGGCTCAGCGCGGTGTACAGCGTGGTGGTCTTGCCTGAACCGGTCGGGCCGGTCACCAGCAGGATGCCGTGCGGCTGTTCCAGCACCTTGCGGAACTGCGGCAGGAAGGCGTCAGTGAAACCGAGACGATGGAAATCGAACACCACCGTTTCGCGGTCCAGCAATCGCATCACCACGCTTTCGCCGTGCGCGGTCGGCACCGTGCTCACGCGCAGGTCCAGCTCCTTGCCCTGCACGCGCAGCATGATGCGGCCGTCCTGCGGCAGGCGGCGCTCGGCGATGTTGAGCCGGGCCATGATCTTGATGCGGCTGATCACCGCAGCAGTGAGGTTGGCCGGCGGGCTTTCGCCTTCCACCAGCACGCCATCGACGCGGTAACGCACCTTCAACCGGCTTTCGAACGGTTCGACATGGATGTCCGAAGCGCGCAGCTCCACTGCACGCTGGATCACCAGGTTGACCAGGCGGATCACCGGCGCTTCCGAGGCGAGGTCACGCAGATGCTCGATGTCATCGACCGCACCGCCCTCGCCATCGGCGGTTTCGACGATCGCGCCCATCGCGCTGCGGCCCTGGCCGAACCAGCGTTCGACCAGGTCATCAATTTCTGCGCGCATGCCCAGCACCGGTGTCACCGGTACACCCAGTGCCAGCTGCACGGCCTGCTGCGGATAAGGATCATGGGCATCGGCCAGCCACAGCCGGACCCCCTGTTCATCCAGCGCCAGCGGGCAGACATGGAACTGCTTGAGGAAGCGCAGCGACAACGGCAAGCCTTCCGCCAGCCCTTGTGGCGGTGCTTCCGGCAGCTGTTTGCCTTCCAGCAGCGGCAGCCCCAGCACTTCGGCGCTGGCCTGGGCCTGGTCACGCTCGGACACCAGCCCCAGCCGCACCAGCAGGCCCAGCAGGCTGCCGCCGGCCTCTGCATGCAGCGGCCGCGCACGTGCCAGATCGCCTTCCTTCAGCCGGCCGCGCGCCAGCAGCGCATCCAGGATGCGGCCTTCAGCGTCGTCGGCAGCGGCGGTAGCAGCAAGCGCGTTCACATGACTCTCCTGTCAATCGGCTCGACTTTAACAGTTAAGCCATGATTTCCGCCGCCCCTGCGCCACCTTTCGTAAAAAGACGAAGCCCGTCACATGGGATGACGGGCTTCGGCCATTCAACTACGACAGTTCAAGCTTACTGCGTGGCGAGAATGCTCACCCCGTTGTAGGCCGCTTCACCCACCACCTTGATGTAGTAGGTGGCCGCCACCGGCTTGGTCACCCGCACCGTCTCGGAGGTGCCCGGACGGGTCGACTTGGCGTCGTTGTCGCTGGCACTGGGCTCACGGCCTTCAGCCACGTAGACCGAAACGTTGCCGGTGCCACCGTAGGTGATCACGCTGAACTGCTTGCCGGCAGCCGCTTCGAAGCTGTAGAGCTTGCTGCTGCCGGCCGCACCGGACAGGCCACCGACGGCGGCCTTGTTGGTCAGCGGTGTGGCCACCGGCCCGCAGTTCTCGGTGCACGGTTCTTCCAGTGCCTTGGCCAGCGCAGCCTTGGCGTCGAGGATGCCGGTACCGATCGGGGTGGCCGCCGGGATGGCGACCGGGAACGGACGTGCGGTTTCCTTCAGCAGGGTACGCATCGCGGCCGGGGTCAACGGATCCTTGCCCTTGGCGATCAGCGCGCTCTGCACCAGTGCGGCAACGGCGGCCACATGCGGCGAAGCCATCGAGGTACCGCCCATGCCCATGTAACCCGGCGTGCCCGATTCCGGCGTGGTGGCCGCATTGGAGCCGGTCTGCCAGATGTAGCCACCCGGGTTGCCGTCGACACTGCCGCCGCCACCCGGACCGGACAGGTCCACGCGGGTGCCGTAGTTGGAGTAGTAGGTGATGCCGCCGGTGATGCGCGTGGCACCCACGGTCACCACGCCTTCGCAGCTGGCCGGACGGTACTTGGATGCGTTGTCGGCTTCATTGCCCGCCGCGACCACCACGGTGGTGCCACGCGAGATCGCGCCATTGATGGCGTCCTGGTAGGTGCTGCCGCAGGTACCGCTGCCGCCCAGGCTCATGTTGATGATCTCGGCCGGATTGGTGTTGGCCGGAATACCGGTCACCGTGCCACCCGATGCCCAGACCACCGCGTCAGCGATGTCGGACAGGTAACCGCCGCACTTGCCCAGCACACGTACCGGCAGCACCTTGGCCTTGTAGGCGACACCGGCCATGCCGACGCCGTTGTTGGTCTGCTCGGCCACGGTGCCAGCGACGTGGGTGCCGTGCCAGGAACTGTCCTCGGCCAGCGAGCCGTCATAGCACTCGTTGTCGTTCTCGACCCAGTCACCGTAGTCCTGCGCACCCGGCACACGATCGTTGGTCGGGCGCCGCGAGGTCTCCGCATCGCTGATGAAGTCGTAACCTTCCAGCAGGTTGCCGACCAGGTCCGGATGCTGCGGCAGGATGCCGGTATCGATCACCGCCACCACGATGCCCTCACCCTGCGAGACATCCCATGCCGCCGGTGCGTTGATGCCGCCGACGGCGTTGTGCAGGTGCCACTGGTTCTGCTGGTAGAAGGGATCGTTCGGCACCAGCGCAGGCTGTACGTCGCCGGCACGCAGCTCGGTGCGGCGCAGCTTGACGTCGGCTTCGGCGTACTGCACCGACGGGTCGGCCTGCAGTTCCTTCAGCACACGCTGCAGTTCGGCCGGGGCCAGGCGGCCCTGCACGCGGATCAGGTCCGCACCGGTAGCGAGCTTGCGTACCACCTGCGGGCCGAGGGTACTGGCACGTGAGGTACCGCCGGAGAGGCTGGCCCGGGTCAGCGCCGACTGCACGGTGGACAGCTTCGCCGAGCGGTCGGTGGCGGCGGCAGCGCCGGCCCGGTACTTGACGATGATGCGCTCGGCGCCCGGCTGGGCGGTGCTGGCCTGGCGCACCGGTTCGCGGGTCGGCAGGCCGGCGGCGTGGACGGCACCGACGGCCGTCATCGACAGCACGGCGGCGGCAAGCACATTGATGCGAAGGTTCTGCTTCTTGATCACGTCGAATTCCTCTTCTGGGTCATGGATCGAACCAACACTGCGGCCATCATTCCTTGACGACTCCCGGCCGGCCCAGCCGGGATTGCCGTGACCTCCCCCCAGGCCCTCATTGCAGGTGCTGCGCCGGCGTGGGTGGCCGCCGGCGCGATGGAGTGGCTTACCAGCCGAAGCCGGCACCGACGCCAACCGAGCTGTCGTCGCTGCTGAAAGCACCGCCGAAGGTCACCGTGGCGCGATCGCTGATCGCACGCTGGTAGCCCAGCGACAACGCCGACTCGCCGCCCTGGAAACCAATGCCGACGCCGACCCGGTTCTGGGTGCGGATACCGGCGGCACTGGTGGCCATGTTGAGCATCGCCGCGCTCATCGCACCCTGGCGGTCGATGCGGCGATCCATGTGGCGCAGGCGTCCGTCGATCTCGCCCTTGAACACATCGAAGCTGTCGGCGACGGCCTGGACGCGGCTGTCGGTGTAGCTGTTGGCTGTGGCCATGCCACGGTCGAGCTGGCCCTTGTTGACCGCATCGGTGGCCGTGGTACCCGCCGCCACATTGGTGACCTGGCGCTCGTTGCCTTCACTGCCCACCGAGACCGTGTTGGCACGATCGGCAACCGAGCCCTGGCCCAGCGCCACCGCGTTCGCCGCGGTGGCATTGGCGCCCTGGCCGATGGCCGTGGACGAAGCGCCACTGGCGACGGCGCCCTCGCCCATGGCGACGGCATTGAAGCCCGTCGCGGGAGTGCCAACCGGAATCCCGGCACCGGCGGCAGCAGCGGTCGGTGTGCCCTGCACACGCGCGGTGCTGGCCGGTGCCGCGTCGGCCGTTGCAGGTGCATCAGCGGTGCTTGCCAGCGGGCTCTCATCCAGCGAGGCACTCATCGCGCGCAGGTTGGCAGTCCCGGCACGCGAGCCACCGGCGGTTCTGCGGTCGATCTCGCTGACCTTGCGGTCCAGCGCGCCGAGCGCATCGCCGACGTTGCTGTAGGTGGCGCCCTGGATCACGTAGTTCGGGGCCACGAACACACCCTGCATGCCGACGCTGGCACCACCGCCGAGGAAGCTGGCGGCATCGCTGAGCGACTGGAACAGCTGGCCGCCGTTGATCGCCTGGCGACTGCCCGCGGCAATGCTGCCGGCACCGACGTTGTCGATGGTGGTGCCCTGGAAACCGGACAGGGTCAGGCGGTCACGGCTGGCGTCGTCGTAGCTGACCGCGCTGGCCGCGGTGGTTTCCACGGTGGCGATGCGCGAATCGAAATCGCCCACGCGCGTTTCCACCGCGCCCACCCGCTGGTTGGTGACGTTGAGCTGGGAGCCGGTGATGGCATCGCTGCTGCCGGCGGCGATGCGGCCATCGGCCACATTGACGATGCGGCGCGTGGCTGGACCATCGGTGCCATTGCCACCGCCGACCGACACCACGTTGGCATCGAGCGCACGCGAGCCCGCACCCAGCGCCACCGAGTTGGCACCAGACGCGCCGGCACTGTTGCCCAGTGCAAGTGCACCGTTGCCGATCGCCATCGCGTTGGCGCCCAGCGCATTGCTGCGTGCGCCGCTGGCACTGGCCGCCGAACCGATCGCGGCGGCATCACTGCCGCTGGCGCTGGCGATACCTGCGCCGGTGGCCTTGACGTAACGTGCCGTGCCATCGGCGGTCGCTGCGACCGCATCAAGCTGGCCGCGATTGACCGCATCGGTGCGCTCGGTACCGGCAGCGACGCGGGTGATCTGACGATCACTGGTGCTGCTGCCCACCGACACGGTGTTGGCACGGTCGGCCACCGAGCCTGCGCCCAGTGCGATGCTGCCGGCCGCCGACGCGTTGGCACTGACACCCACCGCAGTGGCATTGGCGCCGGTGGCCTTGCTGCCGTAACCCACTGCAGTGCCAAGGCGACCACTGGCTTCGGCATAGCTGCCCAGCGCCGAAGCGCCGTCGGCCGAAGCATTGGCGCGGAAACCACTGGCCTGCGACTGGGTGCCGCTGGCCGTGGCCTGCGCGCCGCTGGCAGTGCTGTAAGCGCCCTTGGCCTGGGCGCCGGCGCCGGTAGCACTGGCGCCGAGTTCGCTGGCGCTGGCGCCACTGCCCACGGCTACGCTGTCGACACCAGCAGCCTGCGCCGCGTTGCCGAGCGCCGCCGCATTGTTGCCGGTGGCGAGCGCATCGAAGCCCACGGCCGTGGCATTGGCGGCCATGGCGTTGGCACCGCTGCCCAGCGCGGTGGCGCCATTACCGATGGCGTTGGCCGCGTTGCCAGCAGCCAGTGCATTGTCGCCGTCAACGAGTGCACCGGCCTCGCCATCGGCATTGCCGCTGGCCTGGAACTGCCGGCTGGTCTTGTCGGCGACGCCGGCGACCGCATCCAGCTGGCCCTTGTTCACCGCATCGGTGGCTTCGGTACCGGCTGCGACATGGGTGACCTGGCGCTCACCGCCCGCCTTGCCGACGGCCACAGTGTTGTCACGGTCGGCCTTGGATCCGGCGCCGAGCGCGACGCTGTTGTTGCCATTGGCGGTGGCGTTGGCACCCAGCGCGGTGGCGCTGCTGCCTGCCGCCCACGAATTCCAGCCAATGGCGGTCGCGTAGTCTTCGGTGGCCCATGCACCGGCGCCGAACGCCGCGGCACCGGTGCCACTGGCACGCGACGGGATCAGGCCGAAGAAGGTGCTGCCGCCGATGGCCACGCTCTCCTCGCCACTGGCCTCGCTGGACTGACCCACGGCAACGGCACCGGTACCAGCCGCAGCGGCACCGAAACCGACTGCAGTGGTGTTGGCACCACTGGCTGCCGAGCCGTAGCCCAAGGCAGTGCCGAGGCGACCGCTGGCTTCGGCGTAGCCGCCGACAGCGGTAGTGCCATCGGCAGACGCGGCGCTGCGGAAGCCACTGGCCAGTGCCTGGGTGCCGCTGGCATTGGCTTCAGTGCCCGTGGCCGTGCTGTAGGCACCGCTGGCCTGCGCGCGCGCACCGACCGCGCTTGCACCGACCTCGCTGGCACCGGCACCGCTGCCCAGGGCCAGGCTGTCTTCGCCGGTGGCCTGTGCCGTGCTGCCCAGGGCCGCCGCGTTGCTGCCAGTGGCCAGCGCATCGATGCCCACGGCGGTGGCGTTGGCTGCCAGCGCATTGGCACCGCTGCCGAGTGCGGTGGCACCGTTGCCGATCGCATTGGCGGCGTCACCTGCGGCCAGCGCGTTGTCGCCCTCCACCAGCGCCCCGGTTTCACCATCGGCATTGCCGCTGGCCTGGAACTGCCGGCTGGTCTTTTCCGCTGCCGCGGCTACGGCATCGAGCTGATTCCTGTTGACCGCATCATTGCCCTGGGTGCCGTCGGCCACATTGGTGATCTGGCGGGTATTGCCACCGCCGCCCACCGACACGGTGTTGTCACGGTCGGCAATCGAGTCCGCACCCAGCGCCACGCTGTTGGCACCACGCGATTCGGCGGCGTTGCCCAGTGCGGTGCTGTTGATGCCCCCCGACCAGGCGCCACCACCCACCGCAGTGGAATAGTTACCCGACGCTTCGGTGGCCAGCACGCCAAACAGCGAGCCGCCGACGGCGACACTGTTGGTGCCGGTGGCCATGCTGCCCTGGCCGGTGGCTGTGCTGTAGGCGCCGGACGCTTCCGAGTCGCCACCCACGGCCACGCTGTTGGAGCCGGAGGCGTTGGCGAAGTTGCCGAACGCGGTGGCATTGAAGGCCGAGGCCTGTGCATAGCCACCGATGGCGGTGCTGTAACCGCCGCTGGCTTCGGCACCGATACCGAAGGCCGCCGACGCCGTACCACTGGCTACGCTCTCGCTGCCGACAGCGGTGGCCGCGTCGCCGCTGGCATTGCTGAAGTAGCCCACGGCCACGGCCTCTTCGCCGGACGCTTCGGACAGCACGCCATTGGCAGTGCTACCGGCGCCGCTGGCGATGCTGGCCGCACCGAACGCCGCGCTCTGCTCGCCGCTGGCTTCGCTTTCCGCGCCATGCGCGGTGGCGTACTCGCCCGTGGCCTGTGCGTTGGCACCAACAGCGCTGGCGTTGGCTGCGGTCGCCAACGCATTGAAGCCCAGCGCCTGTGCGTTGCTGGCCAGCGCGTTGGCGCCGCTACCCAGTGCGGTGGCGCCATTGCCGATGGCGTTGGCGGCATCACCGGCCGCCAGTGCGTTGTCACCTTCCACCAATGCACCGGCTACGTCGTCGCCGTTGCCGCTGGCCTGGAAGAAGCGGCTGGTGGTGGTGGCCGTGGTCGCCACCGCATCCAGCTGCGCCTTGTTCACCGCATCGGTGGCCTGGGTGCCGGCGGCGACGTTGGTGACCTGGCGTTCGTTGCCGGCGCTGCCCACCGACACCGTGCGCGCGCGGTTGGCGACCGAACCGGCACCCAGCGCGACCGTGTTGCTGGCGCTGGCATTGCTGCCGGCACCGAGCGCGATCGCACTCTCACCACCGGCCACCGTGTTGGTGCCGATGGCGATGCTGTTGATGCTGTTGCCCAGCGCCTGGAAACCCAACGCCACGCTGTTGTCGCCATAACCGAAGGCACCACGGCCGACCGCTGTGGAGCTGGCGCCGTTGGCCCAGCTGTTGTAACCGATGGACGTTGCGCCGCTGCCACTGGCCCAGGCCGCGTTGCCGAACGCCGAGGCATTGGTGGCAGTGGCCCATGCACCCGAACCGAATGCTGCTGCGCCACTGGCAGTGGCCCAGCTGTATCCGCCTACTGCGGTGCTGTCATCGCTGCTGGCGAATGCGCTGTCGCCGACCGCAACCGCATAGCTGCCGGTGGCGCGCGACTTGCCGCCTGCGGCGAAGCTGTTGTCACCACTGGCCTTGGCCGCGTTGCCGAAGGCGCTGCTGGCAGCCCCGGTGGCCTGCGCGCCGCTGCCGACTGCGGTGGCATCGGCAACAGCGGTGGTGCCCACCTGCTGCGCCGTGCCATCGGCACCGATGATCGGCTGGTTGAACTCGTCGTAGGCCTGGCCGAGGCCACCGATGGCGACACCGCCATTACCGGTGGCCGCGCTGTTGCGGCCCACGGCCACGCTGTCATCGCCGATGGCCGACGCGGCAGCACCCTGCGCGATGGCACCTGCGCCGATCGCATTGCTCGACGAACCTACAGCGATGGAGCCTTCGCCATCAGCCAGTGCGCCAGCATCACTGCCCGCCTCCGGCTGTGCCTGGAAGAAACGCGCGGTGGTGTCGGCAGTGCCGGCCACGGCGTCGAGCTGGGCCTTGTTCACCGCATCGGTGGCTTCGCTGCCCGCAGCGACGCTGGTGATCTGCCGCTCGTTGCCGGCGCTGCCGACGGCCACGCTGTTGGCGCGCACCGCTTCGGAGTTGGCCCCGAGCGCGACACTGTTGGCGCCGCGCGCAGTGGCGTAGTAGCCCACGGCCGTGCTCTGCGCACCGCTCGCCCAAGTCTGCGCGCCGAGGGCACTGGCGTTCTCGCCCGGTGCATAGGCGAAGTAGCCGACCGCGGTCGCTTCGGCGCCGGAGGCTTCGCTGAGGCTGCCGTTGGCCACGGCACGGTCGCCACTGGCGATGGCACCGGCACCGACGGCGGTGGCGGCTTCGCCACTGGCCTGGGTCTGCACGAAGAAGCCCAGGCCGGGGATCAGGTCAGCCGGACCACCGATGGCGACGCTGCTGGTGCCCGTCGCGTTGCTCTGCGTACCCAGCGCGGTGGAGTAGTCACCGATGGCATTGGCCACGGCGCCGAAGGCCGACGCCTGCGCACCGGCCGCATAGGCGCCGACGCCGTAGGACGACGCCGCAAAACCACTGGCTTCGGCACTGGCGCCGACCGCAGTGCCGCCGACGCCTGCGCTGGTTGCGCCGGTTTCCACCGGCACGCCGCCGCTGGTGATCAGCGGGTTGCCGTCGGCATCCACCGCCGCGCCACCCACGGCAACGCTGCCCGGACCGTTGGCCTGCGCGTTGTTGCCGAACGCGGCACTGTTCTGGCCCGAGGCCAGCGCGTTGTTGCCAACGGCAGTGGCGTTCTGCGCGATGGCGGTGGCGCCGGCACCGACTGCCGTGGTGCCGTTGCCGATGGCATTGGCGGCCTCGCCGGCCGCCAGCGCCTCGTCGCCCTCGGCCAGTGCACCGGCATCGCTGTTGCTGCTGCCGTTAGCCTGGAAGCGCTTGGCGGTGGCATCGGCCACGGCGGCAACGTCCTTCAGCTGACCGACATTGACTGCATCGTTGTCTTCGGTGCCTGCGGCCACGCTGGTGATCTGCCGGGTCAGGCCGTATTCGGCGGCACCAACGGACACGGTATCGACGCGGTCGGCCAGCGAGCCCGCGCCGAGCGCCACGCTGCCGGTGGCCACCGCCGCGGAATTCGAACCCAGCGCGGTGCTGTATTCACCGACGGCGGTGCTGAACGCACCCACCGCGATCGATGCTTCGTTGGCTGCGGTAGCGCCGCGGCCCAGCGCGGTGCTGCCCGGGCCCATCGCCACGGCACCGCCGCCAACAGCGGTGGCGCCATCGGCAGTCGCTTCGGACAGCGCACCCAGTGCGGTGGCTGCGCCGTTCTCGCTGGCGGCGGTCGCGCTTGCGCCAACCGCGGTGTCGCCGAGACCGAAGGCCGCAGCGCTCTGCCCGACCACCACGCTGGCATCGCCGATTGCCAAGGCGCCCTGGCCGAACGCGCTTGCGCCCAGGCCCGCGGCAATGGCCTGGGTACCGATGGCAGTGGTGGCATTGGCCAGCGACTGTGCGCCGGCACCGGCCGCGACTGCGCCCTGCCCGTCGATCTTCGCCGCGTCGCTGTCATCGCCTGCGCCATCGGCCTTGAAATAACGGTTGCCATCTGCGGCAACGTCGGCCAGCGCAGCCTGAGTGGCGCGCGCCTGCGCGTCCAGCTGCGCCTTGTTCACCGCATCGGTGGCCTGGCTGCCTGCGGCAACATTGGTGATCTGCCGTTCCTTGCCGGTATCACCCACGGACACCGTGTTGGCACGCGTGGCCTTGGAGCCGGCGCCCAGCGCTACGCTGTTGGCCGCACTGGCGCTGCTGTTGCTGCCGATCGCCACCGCGTTGCTGCCCTTGGCCGTGGCCGAGCCTTCGATCAGGCACTTTTCGAGCAGCTTGCCGCTGAATGCCACGCAGGTGGCGCTGCCGCCGATCTGCACCGACTGTGCTGCGGCGATACCGCTCATGCCCAATCCCAATACCAGGCCCAGTGCCATCGCCAACCTTGCGGGCGCAGCCTGCGTTGCATCGCGGCGCTGGTCGACGACCCCGCCGCCGCTGTCGGAGGAGGCCAGTTCCGAGGCCACCACCAACTGACCCAATGCTTTGTTCCAGACCTTGCGATAAATCCGATTCATCGGTACGGCTCCTGATTGGACTGGTTTTGGGCAAAGCAACGCCACCGCTGGGCTTTCCGGCCCAACGTCCCCTGGGGGCGTTTATTCGCGTGATTTACTGCGGGGTATTGCCGAACGGCGCGCAGCGACAGAAAACCGAGCGCGTGCGCCAAGCGGTTACTGCGAAATGAATGATTCTGAAACGGGGTTCAAGTGTTAACGGCAACTTTGCAGATCGTCAAGACTTTGACACAGCAAATCCTATTGCCGTGAAGCACATCACTATTTCACGTGTTTATGAAATGATTTTGTTATGCATGCGTGACGATTCCTCGACGCATGAAAATGCATGTAACTAGCGGTCGCGACTGGAGTTTCAAGCGCGCAAAGAAAAACCCGCCGATCAACGGCGGGTTTTTCCATACGCGATGGCATTGAGGCCTGCGCGATGCAGTGCGATCAGCCGCACCACACCCGCGCGTTGCGGAACATGCGCATCCACGGCGAATCGCCCTGCCACTCGGCCGGAGCCCAGCTCAGGTTGAGCGCGCGCGGGGTGCGTTCCGGGTGCGGCATCATGATGGTGACGCGGCCGTCACTGCTGGTCAGGCCGGTGATGCCGTCCGGCGAACCGTTCGGATTCAGCGGGTACTGGCTGGCGACGTTGCCATTGCCATCGATGTAGCGCAGCGAGACGCGTGCGGCGGCCTGGTCGACGGCGTTGTCGAACACCGCCTGGCCTTCACCATGCGCCACCGCCACCTGCAGGCGCGAGCCGGCCATGCCACGCAGCAGGATCGACGGCGATTCCACCACCTCCAGCAGCGCGGTACGGGCTTCGAACTGCTCGCTGGCGTTGCGGCGGAACTGCGGCCAGTGCTCGGCCCCCGGAATGATGCCCTTCAGCTGGCTCATCATCTGGCAGCCGTTGCACACGCCCAGCGCGAAGCTGTCCTCGCGGGCGAAGAACGCAGCGAAGGCATCACGCAGCGCGCTGCGCTCCAGGATCGAGGTGGCCCAGCCACGGCCGGCACCGAGCACGTCGCCGTAGCTGAAGCCACCACAGGCGACCAGGCCGGTGAAGTCCTGCAGGGCCACGCGGCCTTCGATCAGGTCGCTCATATGCACGTCGAAGGCGCGGAAGCCGGCACGTTCGAAGGCGTTGGCCATTTCAATCTGGCCGTTCACGCCCTGCTCGCGCAGCACGGCCACGCGCGGGCGCGCACCGGTGCTGATGAACGGCGCCGCCACGTCTTCGTTGAGGTCGAAGCTGAGCTTGGGCTTCAGGCCCGGCGCCGTGAAGGAACGCGCAATCTCGCGCTCAGCGTCGGCGTTGGCCGGGTTGTCGCGGCGCTTCTGCATCGCGTGGGTGACCGACCACCAGGCGTCGAACAGCGCGTCCCAGCGCCACTCGGCCAGGTTCTCGCCGCCCAGCGACACGCGCACCACCGGTGCGGTGGTCGGCTTGGCGATGCGCTGTGCGCATTCGGTCAGTGCGTGGCGTTCGACCAGGTCGGCGAACGCAGCACGGTCTTCGCGCGCGATCTGCACCACCGCACCCAGTTCTTCATTGAACAGGCTGCGGAACGGATCATCGCCCCAGGCATCGAGAGTGATGTCCAGGCCCAGGCGCGAGGTGAAGGCCATTTCGCACAGCGCAGCGAAGGCGCCGCCGTCGCTGCGGTCGTGATAGGCCAGCAGCAGGCCGGACTGGCGCGCATCGCGGATCAGTTCAAAGAAGCCACGCAGGCGCTGCGGGTCGTCCAGGTCCGGCGCGGCACCGGCGAAGGCCGGCAGATCGCCGTGGTCGGCATGCACCTGGGCCAGGATCGAACCGCCCAGGCGCTGCTTGCCGGCGCCCAGGCCGATCAGCCACAGCTCGCTGTCCACGTCGCGGTCGAGCAGCGGCGTCAGCTGCTGGCGCACGTCAGCCACCGGCGCAAACGCCGAGATCACCAGTGACACCGGCGACACACTCTTGTGCGCTTCGCCCTGGTCGTGCCACTGCGCCTGCATCGACAGCGAGTCCTTGCCCACCGGGATGCTGATGTCCAGCTGCGGGCACAGTTCCATGCCCACCGCCTTCACCGCGTCGTACAGCAGCGCGTCTTCGCCGGGGTGGCCGGCCGCGGCCATCCAGTTCGCCGACAGCTTGATTTCATCCAACGCATCGACCGGGGCCGCGCACAGGTTGGTCAGCGCTTCGCCCACCGCCATGCGTGCCGACGCAGCGGCGTCGAGCAGGGCCAGCGGGGTGCGCTCGCCGATCGACATCGCTTCGCCGGCCACGCCGTCGAAGTCGGCCAGGGTGATCGCCACGTCGGAAACCGGCAGCTGCCACGGGCCGACCATCTGTTCGCGTGCGGTCAGGCCGCCGACGCTGCGGTCACCGATGGTGACCAGGAAGTTCTTCGAAGCGACCGTCGGGTGCGCCAGCACGCGAAGGCCGGCTTCCTGCAGGTCCAGGCCGCCGGTCTTCAGCGCTGGCCAGCGCGGGGCCGGCGGGTGCGCGGTGTCGCGGTGCATCTTCGGCGGCTTGCCGAACAGCACGTCCATCGGCAGATCAATCGGCGCATCGGCCGGGGTGTGGCCCGGCACGGCACCGTAGGCCACCACCAGGTGTTCCTCGGCAGTCGCCACGCCAACCGCAGCGAACGGGCAGCGCTCGCGGGCACACAGCGCGGCGAACTCGGCCAGGCGCTCCTGGGCCACGCCGAGCACGTAGCGTTCCTGCGATTCGTTGCACCACAGCTGCATCGGCGACAGCGACGGGTCATCGGTGGGCACCTTGCCCAGGTCGATGACACCACCGACGTTCGAGTCGTGCAGCAGTTCGGGGATGGCATTGGACAGGCCACCTGCACCGACGTCATGGAAGAACTTGATCGGGTTGTTGGCACCCATTGCCACGCAGCGGTCGATGACCTCCTGGCAGCGACGCTCCATTTCCGGGTTGTCGCGCTGCACGCTGGCGAAGTCCAGGTCCTCGGCGCTTTCACCGGAGGCCACCGAACTGGCGGCGCCGCCGCCCAGGCCGATCAGCATCGCCGGGCCACCGAGCACGATGACCGCA
Source organism: Stenotrophomonas genospecies 3 (assembly GCF_054473855.1). Classification (NCBI taxonomy): domain Bacteria; kingdom Pseudomonadati; phylum Pseudomonadota; class Gammaproteobacteria; order Lysobacterales; family Lysobacteraceae; genus Stenotrophomonas; species Stenotrophomonas genospecies 3. Next base: position 95,561 of record NZ_JBTMUR010000015.1, on the reverse strand, counting down.
TCACCGGCCTGCAGCGGGATCTTGTCAACCTGTACGCGATCGATCGCGCCGAGGCCACCGGCCAGCATGATCGGCTTGTCGTAGGCGCGGACCAGATCGGCGCCTTCCGGCAGCTCGAAGCTGCGGAAGTAGCCGAGCAGGTTCGGGCGGCCGAATTCGTTGTTGAACGCAGCGCCGCCCAGCGGGCCGTCAGTCATGATTTCCAGCGCCGGCGCCATGCGCGGGTTCAGCGCGCGCGGCGCTTCCCACGGCTGCGGCAGTTCCGGAATGCGCAGGTGCGAGACCGAGAAACCGGACAGGCCCGCCTTCGGCTTGCCACCGCGGCCGGTTGCGCCTTCGTCGCGGATCTCGCCACCGTTGCCGGTCGATGCGCCCGGGAACGGCGCGATCGCGGTCGGGTGGTTGTGCGTTTCCACCTTGATCTGGAACGCGCTGGGCACCTGTGCTTCGCGGCGGTATTCGCCACTGGCCGGGTCCGGGCGGTAACGCGAGGCCGGATGGCCTTCAATCACCGCCGCATTGTCGCTGTACGCGCTGAGCGTGTGCTGCGGGGTCTGCTGGTGGGTGTTCTTGATCATCCGGAACAGCGAGCGGTCCTGCTCCTGACCGTCGATGGTCCAGCTGGCGTTGAAGATCTTGTGCCGGCAGTGCTCGGAATTGGCCTGCGCGAACATCATCAGTTCGACGTCGGACGGCGCGCGGCCCAGCGCGGTGAAGCGTTCGCGCAGGTAGTCGATCTCGTCCTGGGCCATGGCCAGGCCGAGGCGCTGGTTGGCGGCCTCCAGCTGGTCCACCGGCACGCGTTCCAGTTCGCCACGGGCCGGCGCCGAGAACAGCGCCTGGCCCTGCCCCACGGTCTCCAGCACCGACTGCGTCATCGGGTCGTGCAGCGCCTTGACCAGCGCCTGCTGGGCGGCGGCATCGGCCGGCCAGCCCTGCACGTCGATGCGCAGGCCGCGCTCGACCCGGCTCACCGGCTGCCCGGCACCACGGACCAGCTCGGTGGCCTTGCTCGACCACGGCGACAACGTGCCCAGGCGCGGCACCACGATGCGGCTGACCGCGCCTTCGGCCAGGGCCTCGGCCTGCGGCGCAGCTTCGAGGATGCGGCACAGCGTGGTCAGGTCGGGGGCGGAGCTGCCTTCGGGCTGCACGAAGTAGACGTGCCAGGCACCGCTGATGCGCAGGGAGGGCGCGATGGACTGCAGGCGGGATTCAAGACGTTCGCGGCGGAACGGCGACAGGGCGGGCGCGCCCTCGAGGACCATCATGTCCGGGGAACCGTAGTTGGGAAACGGGCCCGACATTGTACCGGAAGCGGGGGAAGGGCTTTGGCCGGGCGGCGCCCGGCACCCGCCTAGGCCAGGGCAACGGCAACAGCAACAGCAGTTGCCAAAGCAAAAACAGGATTTCCGTGGGATGGCGGGGTGGGTCCGGTGGCGGGGGACGCCGTAAACCCATCCCTGGGGGGGCTTGGCCGCGGCATCCATGCCGCGGACACCCCCGCCACCGGACCCACCCCGCCTTCGACAGATTTCCGCGATCTGCGGTAGATCCACGCCATGCGTGGACGCTCCCCGGTAGTGCCGGCCGCTGGCCGGCAACCAGGAAATGTCAGAAATCAGGCATTGAAGAGCGAAGCGACCGGCTTTTGCTTTTGATTTCTTGTTCTGTCTTTCGTGGCTGGCCGCGCAGGAACCTGTCCGTGGTCGGGCGGGTGGGCTCAGGCGGGGTGTCCGCGGCATGGATGCCGCGGCCAAGCCCCCATGGACGGGTTCACGGCGTCCCCGCCTGAGCCCACCCGCCCGGCCAACCCCCAGAAATCCGCTGTTCGCGGCAAGCCCCAGCCACGAGGGGGCTCCGCCGACGGCCGCCGACCGCGCGCCAGCGCCGCTTTCCGCCCAAATCCCCGAACCATGCGCTTGCTCACGGATTGACCACACGATTGATGACAACGTTGTCCCTACCTGGCGCCGGACTCTCTCCCCGGCCTCCCAGGTACCTCCGTCCGGCCCCTCCGTCGCCTTCCCGGGCGATGCCCGGACCTGCGTCACGCGCGGCGCCATCGGGGCCCGCGCGCCCTTTGATCGGAGACTTACCCATGTACGACCCGATTGTGCGCAGTGCCGAACGTTCGACCCGAAGCTGTCGTCCCCACCGCCTGGCCTGGCTGCTTGCCCTGGCCGCCGGTGCCGCCGCCCTGCCCGGCCTGGCGCAGGCCGCCAGCTGTGCCGGGGTGGCCCAATGGGACCAGGCCAAGATCTACCGGGCCGGCGATACCCTGCAGAAAGGAGGCGTCCTCTATCGGGCGAACCAGGACATCTGGAACGCGCCGCCGGACCATCCGGCCGGTGCGCCCTACTACACCAACCTCGGCGCCTGCGATGGCAGCGGCGCCAACCAGCCGCCGGTGGTCAGCCTGACCTCGCCGGCCAACGGCGCCACCTTCAGTGCCGGCAGCACGGTCAACGTGACTGCCAACGCCAGTGATCCGGACGGCAGCGTCGCCAAGGTCGAGTTCTTCCGCGATGGCAGCACGCTGGGCGTGGCCACCAGTGCGCCGTACGCGGCCAGCTGGGCCAATGCCAGCGCCGGCAGCCACACCCTGCGCGCGGTGGCCACTGACAACAACAACGCCACCAGCAGCACCGCGACCATCACCATCACCGTCAACGCCGCCGGTGGCGATACCACCGCACCGAGCGTGCCGGGCGGGCTGGCGGTCGGTACGAGCACCGCCAACAGCATCGCACTCAGCTGGAACCCGTCCATCGACAACACCGGCGGCAGCGGCGTGGCCGGCTACGACGTGTACCGCAACGGCAGCCTGGTCGGTTCACCGTCCAGTGCCAGCTATGTCGACGGCGGGCTGACTGCCTCCACCACCTACCGCTACCGCGTGCGCGCCCGCGACAACGCGGGCAATGCGTCGGCACAGGGCACCGAGATCAGCGCCACCACGCTGGCCGGTGACGGTGGCACCACCGGCAAGCGGGTCATCGGCTACTTCACCCAGTGGGGCATCTACGGCCGCAACTACCGGGTCAAGAACATCGACAGCAGCGGCTCGGCCGCACGCCTGACCCACATCAACTACGCGTTCGGCAACGTGCGCAACAACCGCTGCGAAGTGGGCATCACCCAGCCGTCGGATCCGAACAGCGGTGCCGGTGGCGACGCCTTCGCCGACTACACCAAGGCCTTCAGTGCCGCCGAGAGTGTCAGCGGCAGCGCCGATACCTGGGACCAGCCGCTGCGCGGCAACTGGAACCAGCTCAAGCAGCTCAAGGCCAAGTACCCGGGCATGAAGGTGCTGATCTCGCTCGGTGGCTGGACCTGGTCGCGCGGCTTCTCCAGCGCAGCGCGCCCGGAAAACCGCCAGGCCTTTGTCGCCTCGTGCATCGACGCCTACATCAAGGGCAACCTGCCGGTGACCGACGGTGCCGGCGGCGCCGGTGCGGCGCTGGGCGTGTTCGACGGCATCGACATCGACTGGGAATACCCGGTGGCCTGCGGCATCGAATGCGGCAAGCCGGAGGACAACGCCAACTTCACCGCGCTGATGGCCGAGTTCCGCCGCCAGCTCGATGCGGTGCGTCCGGGCCTGTTGCTGACGGTGGCGGTGGGTGCCGGCATCGACAAGATCCGCGTCACTGATCCGGCCGCGTACCACCCGTACCTGGACTACATCAACGTGATGACCTACGACTTCCACGGCGCGTGGGATGCGAAGACCAATCACCAGTCGGCGCTGTTCGATTCGCCGAATGATCCGTCCACCGGCGACCAGAAGCTCTACAACAGCAACGACGCCATCGAGGCCTTCATCAGCCGTGGCGTGCCCGCCGCCAAGCTCAACCTGGGCATCGGCTACTACGGGCGTGGCTGGACCGGTGTGACCAACGCCAACAACGGCCTGTACCAGACCGCGACCGGTGCCGCCCCGGGCACGTATGAAGCCGGCATCGAAGACTGGAAGGTGCTGAAGAACCTGGCGTGGCCGGGCTACACCGACAACACGGCCGGTGCCACCTGGATCTACAACGGCAGCACGCTGTGGAGCTTCGATACCCCGGCCAACATCACCCGCAAGATGGGCTACGTGAAGACCCAGGGCCTGGGCGGCGCGTTCGTCTGGGAGTTCAGCGGTGACGATGCGCAGGGCACGCTGACCAAGGCGGTCAGTGATGGCCTGAAATAAGAGAAAAGCCGGGGATGCGACACGCATCCCCGGCCTCGTTCGATTGATGCATCCGCCGGGCATGGCCCGGCGGCATTCCCGGTCAGCGCTTGGCCGACAGCTTTTCCAGCGCCGCACGCAGCTGCGCCGGCGGCAGGTAACCGCCCAGCTGGGTGCCATCCGGCGCGAAGATCGCCGGCGTGCCGTTCACGCCCAACTGCTGGCCCAGCGCGTACTGCATCGCCACCGGGTTGGTGCAGTTCTTGGCCGGCACACTGCCACCGCGCTTGGCGTTGGTCAGGGCCTGGCGGCGATCCGCTGCACACCAGACCGAAATCATGTCGGTGTAGTCCTTGCTGCCCAAGCCCATGCGCGGGAATGCCAGGTACTCGACCGAGATGCCGTTGCGGTTGAGCTCTGCGATGTCCTGATGCAGCTTGCGGCAGTAGCCGCACTCGATGTCGGTGAACACGCTGATGGTGTACTTGGCATTGGGCGCAGCGAATACGATGCGGTCGCCGTGGTTGGCCTTGGCCAGCAGATCGCGGCGGTAGCCGAGCAGGCCTTCGCTGTTGGCCGGGCCCTTGGCACGCGTGTCGTAGGGCTGCGACTGGAACAGGTAGCGGCCATCGTCGGACACGTACAGCAACTGGCCGGAGACCACGACCTCGCGGAAGCCGGGGAACGGCGCAGCGCCGATGTAGTCCACCTGGAAGCCGGGATTCAGGGCGGTCAGCGCGGCGCGTACGGCCTGGTCGGCCGAAGCGTTGGCGGCCGGGGCGGCCTTGGCCGCAGCCGCGGCGGGTGCCTTGGCGACCGGCGGAGCCGGCTGAGCGCAGGCGGTCAGGCTGAGCGCACCGAACACGGCGGCGATGGCAAATCGGAGCATGGAGCGGTCCGCGACAGAAGAAGACCCCGGATTCTGACACAGCCGCCGCTACCGGGCCGCGACACTGCCCACCGCCCGAGGCCGGGGTTCAGGCCGCTGCTCAGCCGCGCGGATGGTGGCGCGCGTGCAGCTTCTGCAGGTGTTCGCGGGCCACCAGGGTGTAGATCTGGGTGGTGGACAGCGAGCTGTGGCCGAGCAGCATCTGCAGCGCGCGCAGGTCAGCGCCACGGTTGAGCAGGTGGGTGGCGAAGCTGTGGCGCAGGCCATGCGGGCTGATCCGCACCGGGTCGATACCGGCCACCTGCGCGTGGCGCTTGACCAGGTGCCAGAAGGCCTGCCGGGTCAGCGCATGCAGCGTCGGCTCGACGAACAACGGCGTCTGCCCATCGGCCAGTGCCTGCACCCTGCCCCTGCCGACCAGCTGCGGCCGCGACTGCTGCAGGTAGCGTTCCAGCCAGTGCTGCGATTCCTCGCCCAGCGGCACCAGCCGCTCCTTGCTGCCCTTGCCCGTGACCCGCAGCACGCCCTGGCGCAGGTTGACTGCCGTGGCCGGCAGCAGCACCAGCTCGCTCACGCGCAGGCCGGCGGCATACATCAGCTCCAGCATGGCGCGATCGCGCAGGCCCAGCGGACTGTCGATGTCCGGCGCCGCCAGCAGTGCGTCGATCTGGCTTTCGGCCAGCGCCTTCGGCAACAGCCGCGGCAGCTTCGGCGGGTCCAGCAGTGCACTGGGGTCCTCGCTGCGTTCACCACGGCGCACGCCATCGGCGAAGAACGCGCGCAGCGCCGACAGCAGGCGCGCATTGCTGCGCGGCGACCAGCCATGCCGGGTGCGCCAGGCCAGGTAATCGAACAACCCCGGGCGCTCGATGCCGGCCAGGCCACCGTCGCGTCCATCCATCCAGCGCGCCAGCCCTTCCAGGTCGCGCCGGTAGCTGTCGAGGGTGGCGCGGGCCAGGCCGTTCTCGGCCCAGATCGCATCGAGGAAGCGCTGGATGCGCGCGCTGTCGTCGGCGCGCAGCTCGGGCAGTTGCTGCACCAGCTGGCGGCGTTCGGCGGGGGTGGAAACAAGGGCCATGGGTGCAGGATACGAGGGCCACTGCGGGCGCGGCCAGCTTTGCGTATGCTCGGCGCATGTCCCGCCCCGCCACCGACACGGCCCCTGCGGCCGCTACCGAAATGCCCCGCCCACGTGCCTTGTTGGCCTGGCGCGTGCTGGCGATGGTCTACGACGCACTGCCGGTGCTGGCGCTGTGGATGCTGGCCGGCACGCTGTTCACCCTCGCCTACACCTTCAGCGGCCACGCGCAGCGCGAGAACATCGCACCGTTCAGTGCCTGGCAGTGGCTGCTGTGGGCGGTGTGCTGGGGAATCACGGGGTGGTACGCCACGGCCAGCTGGCGCCGTGGCGGACAGACGCTGGGCATGCGACCGTGGCGGCTGAAACTGCAATCGAGCGATGGCACGCCGCTGCGGCGCGGCCAACTGTGGCTGCGCTTCGCGGTGGGCTCACTGTCGCTGCTGCTGGGTGGACTGGGGTTCTGGTGGGCATGGGTCGACCGCGACCGCCTGACCTGGCACGACCGCGCCAGCGGCACCCGCCTGATGCGCATGCCGAAGCGGTGATGCACCACGTGTAGAGCCGAGCATGGACTCGGCTCTACACGATCAACGCAGCGATCAGCCGGCTGGCGCCGGGTCCGGCAGGATCACCGCCGGCTGCGTCCAGAGGTCGAAGAAGGCGGACGCAAACGCATTGGCCTGCACATCATCGGCCACCGGCGACTGTCCGCTCAACTGCGCACGGGTCTTCACGAACTCCTGCCACAGTTTCAGGCTGGCCTTCTTCAGGCGCTTCTGCTCGCCTGCATCGGTTGCGGCAAGGTACTGCGCGTACAGCTCGCGCATCGGTTTGCCCTGGGCCTCATAGGCCGCCGGAAGCGGCGGCAGCTGGGCGGCAGTGAAAGCCACCGATGCTGCCGGCGGCCGGTAGCCATCCGGCCCGAAAGCCTCCTTCAGCTCGTCCCCGGCATCCAGGTATTCGAAGAAGCCAGGCACATTGTAGAGCTTGGTCCGGTAGTCGGACGAGGTATCCGGGCTGCTGGAGACCACCGTGTCAGGCAGTTCGTCCTTCAGTCCTGCGTCCCAACGGCGCGGAATGAAGAAGCCGGTCGCCTTCACGTAGGGACCCTCGATCTCCACATCGTTCAGTTCGATCTTCGATGCCAGGTTGCCGGTATTGGTTTTGCTGGTGACGTACTGCTCGGTGACGATCACGTACTCGGCCATGGCCGGGTTGATCAGCCCGCCGATCCCGTCGGCGTAGACAACCATGCGTACGCTGCCGATCTTCTCGCTCTGCAGCCGGTACTGGCCCGGCTCCAGGACCAGGGGCATGGAGGTATGCGGCGGCAGGGTATGCACCTGCTGGTCGACCGACAAGGTCAGCGGTGCATCCGTCGGGTTGTCGATCTCGAAGTCGACGGTGGACCGGCTGCAGCCGGCAGAAAGCAGCACGGCCGCGATGTACGGCAGAAAGCGTTGGAAGCTCATGTTCGTCCTTGAAGTGAAACGGAAACAGCCGGGCCTTGCCCGGCTCCCTGGGAATCAACCCGATTTGCGCCGGAACAGCAGTCCGGACACCGCCAGCATCACGATCGGTGGCAGCGCATAGGCAATGCGGTAATCGAACTTCAGCGCGCCGGCCATGCGGCCGAAGAACAGCTGCAGCAGCCAGAAGCCCAGCGCGAACAGGATGCCCAGGAACAGGCGCTTGCCCATGCCGCCGCTGCGCAGCGAACCGAACGCGAACGGCACCGCCGCCAGGCACAGCGCCAGCACGTTCAACGGGTAGAACCAGCGGCTCCAGTACACGTCCTCGAAGTCACGCGCGTCCAGCCCGTTGCGCTGCCGGTAGGTGATGCTGGTGCTCAGTTCGGCGAGGCTGAGGTTGCGCGGCTTGGCGATGCCGGTGGCCAATGCGGCCGCATCCAGCTTCGAATTCCACGGTTCGCGCGCCACTTCCTCACGCGTGGCCGAGCGTTCACCAAAGGTGTCCCGGCGCACGCCCGTCAATACCCAGCCATCCTTGTCATGCTCGACGGTGGCAGCATGGGTCAGCGAGGCGATCCGGCCGTCTTCAGCGATGTGATACAGGCGCACGTCGCGCAGGATCAGGCGCGTGCCCTTGTCGCCAACCAGCTGCTCCTCGCCGCTCTGCGCGTTGAGGAAGGTATCGCCCTCGCGTGCCCACAGGCCCGAGTAGCGGCTGGTGGCGATATCCCGCCCCCACTTGGCGCTGGACTTCAACGCATCGGCGCGGTCCTGGCCCCAGGGGCCCAGGGTCTCGGCGCTGAACACCATCACCGCGGTCAGCAGCGACAGCGCAATCGCCACTGAAACGCTCAGGCGCTTGCGCGACAGGCCCAGCGCACGCAGCGCGGTCAGCTCCGAGGTCGCTGCCAGCTGGCCCAGGCCCATCAGTGCACCGATCACCGCGGCGGTGGGGAACATGGTGTAGGCGCGGCGTGGCACCGTGTACAGCACCCATGCGGCGGCATGGCCCAGCGTGTAGCCGTTCTTGCCGATGTCCTTGAACTCGCCGGAGAACGCCATCACCACGTCCAGGCCAACCAGCACGGCCCAGGTCAGCAGCACCGTGGTGAACACCGACCGGCCCAGGTACAGGTCGAAACGCATCGGGCGCAGCCTCATGCGCGGGCTCCCTTCGGGCGGCCCAGGCGGCCATCACGTGCATACATCCAGATTGCCAGCGCCAGCAACGGCAGAGTCAACCACCACAGGCCGAGCGCTGGGGGGATCTTGCCGTTGGCGATCCAGCCGCTGCCGATGAACATCAGATTGGTACCGACCATGTAGGCCATCAGCGCCAGCATCATGCGGCCGTAGCGCTGCTGGCGCGGCGAGCTGCGGCCCAGCGGCACGGTCAGCAGGGCGAACGCCAGCGCGATCAGCGGCGGCGCCAGGCGGCGGTGCAGCTGCGCCTGCGCCTGCGGACGCTCATCGCCGATCAGCTGCAGGGTCGGCATCAGTTCCGGGTCATCCTCGGTGCGGGTCTGCGCGCCATCGGGCAGGGCCACGTCATTGCGGGCAAAGGTCGCCAGGCGGTAGTCCAGGCCACCAGCCACCGGCCCTTCCACCTGGTGGCCGTCATCCAGCTCCAGGAAGCGCTGACGGGTGCCCTCGAAGAACATGCGGCCGCCATTGGCCGACACCACCTCCAGGCGGTCATCCTTCTGGCGCTGCAGGAACACCTTGCCCAGCTGGGTGCCATCGGGCGAGATCGAGGACAGGTAGACCACGCCGCCATTGGGCAGCGGGGTGAAGCGGCCCGGCTCCAGACCGGCCATCAGCACGCTGCGGTTGGCCTCGATGATCATCTGCTCGGCCACCCGGCCGGCCCACGGGCCCAGCCACAGCGAGCAGGCGCCCACCAGTGCCACCACCGGCACCACCAGCATCAGCAGTGGCCGCAGCAGTCGCTTGGGGCCGACACCAATGGCGGTGATCACTGCCATTTCCGAGTCGCGGTACAGGCGCGCGATGGCCAGCAGCAGGCCCAGCATCAGCGCCAGCGGCAGGATCAGCGGCAGGTAGGCGATGAACTGCAGGCCCAGCTGCGAGAACAGCAGCTTGGCCGGCAGGCGCCCGTCGGCGATGTTGCCGAGGATGTCCACCAGCACGCCGCCCACGCTGACCACCAGCAGGACGATCAGGGTAGCCAGGAAACTCTGGACGAAATCGCCCAGCAGGTATCGGTCGAGCTTCAGCATGGGGCGGTGGTTTAAACTCTGGGGTTCGTTCGCGGTGCCGCCCAGTCTACTGTCTGGGCGTAAACGGCCTGCGATTGTACGGACTCGCCAATGGAATCTGCTCAATGGCCCTCGAATTCACCCTGAACCACGTTGCTCCGGCCGCCGCCACCGTCGATTGCCTGGTGGTTGGCGCGTATGCCGACCATACCCTGACCCCGGCCGCACAGGCCCTGGACGCCGCCAGCGGTGGCCGCCTGGCCGCCCTGGCCCAGCGCGGCGACCTGTCCGGCAAGACCGGCGCCACCACCCTGCTGCATGACCTGCCGGGCGTGACCGCCCCGCGCGTGCTGGTGGTCGGCCTGGGCGAAGCCGCCCGCTTCGGCGTGCCGCAGTACCTGAAGGCCGTCGGCGACGCCGTGCGCGCGCTGAAGGCCGGTGCTGCCCGCAGCGCACTGTTCACCCTGTCCGAAGTGGCGGTGAAGGACCGCGACGCGGCCTGGGCGATCCGCCAGGCGGTGATCGCCGCCGATCATGCCGCGTACCGCTACACCGCCACCCTGGGCAAGAAGAAGGCCGACGACGCCGGCCTGGCCCAGCTGGCCATCGCCGGTGACGACGCGCAGGCCCTGGCCCAGGGCCAGGCCATCGCCGCCGGTGTCGAGTTCGCCCGCGAACTGGGCAACCTGCCGCCGAACTACTGCACCCCGGCCCATCTGGCCGAGGTCGGCGTGAAGTTCGCCGGCGAGCACGACGGTGCCGAAGCCGAGATCCTCGACGAGCACCAGATGGAAGCACTGGGCATGGGCTCGCTGCTGGCCGTGGCCCGTGGTTCGGCCAACCGCCCGCGCCTGGTCGTGCTGAAGTGGAACAATGGCGGCGACGCCAAGCCGTACGTGCTGGTCGGCAAGGGCATCACCTTCGATACCGGTGGCGTCAACCTGAAGACCCAGGGCGGCATCGAAGAGATGAAGTACGACATGTGCGGTGGCGCCAACGTCATCGGCACCTTCGTCGCTGCGGTCAAGGCCAAGCTGCCGCTGAACCTGGTGGTGGTGGTGCCGGCGGTGGAAAACGCCATCGACGGCAACGCCTACCGCCCGTCCGACGTGATCACCTCGATGTCGGGCAAGACCATCGAAGTGGGCAACACCGACGCCGAAGGCCGCCTGATCCTGTGCGACGCGCTGACCTACGCGCAGCGCTTCGAGCCGGCCGCGCTGGTCGACGTCGCCACCCTGACCGGCGCCTGCATGGTCGCCCTGGGCCACCAGACCGCCGGCCTGATGAGCAAGCACGACGACCTGGCCAACGAGCTGCTGGCCGCCGGCGAGCAGGTGTTCGACCGCGCCTGGCGCCTGCCGCTGTGGGACGAGTACCAGCCGATGCTGGATTCGACCTTCGCCGACGTCTACAACATCGGCGGCCGCTGGGCCGGTGCGATCACCGCCGGCTGTTTCCTGTCGCGCTTCGCCGAAGGCCAGCGCTGGGCCCACCTGGACATCGCCGGCGTGGCCAGCGATGAAGGTAAGCGTGGCATGGCCACCGGCCGCCCGGTCGGCCTGCTGAGCCAGTGGCTGCTGGACCAGGTCGCCCGCGCCTGATGCCGTACCCGACCCTGGCCGGCGCCCGCCGGCCAGGGCCTCGCCCGGCACTGCCGGGCCCCTGCCTGACCCGGACCCTGCCATGCCCCGCGCCGACTTCTACCTGATCGCCAAGCCCCGCTTCCTGACCGAGCCGTTGCGCCTGGTCTGCGAGCTGGCGCGCAAGGCCAACGACGCCGGGTTGTTCACCCTGGTGCTGGCCCGCGACCAGGCCCAGGCCGAGGAGCTGGACGAACTGCTGTGGGCGTTCGACAACGATGCCTACATCCCGCACCAGATCGCCGGCGAGGACATGGACGAGGAAGAAGCCCTGGTGCTGATCGCCGTGCCTGGCACCGAGGCACCGGCGCGCCCGCTGGTGATCAACCTGCGTGATGAGCCCTGGCTGGGCGAGTGCGAGCGCGTGCTGGAAGTGGTTCCGGCCGACCCGGAAGCGCGCGAACCGCTGCGCGAACGCTGGCGCCAGTACAAGGCCGCCGGTTACGACCTGAACAAGCACGACATGTAAGTCCAGCGAGGACCCCTTGATGCGCCTGTTGATCGCCCTGATTCTTCCCTGGCTGTCCTTCTTCACCATCGGCCGGCCGTTTGCCGGCATTGTCTGCCTGATCCTGCAGATCACCCTGATCGGCTGGCTGCCCGCCGCCATCTGGGCCGCCTACGCGGTCAGCCAGTACCACACCGACCAGAAGATCCGGCGCGCCCTCGGGCCGCGCTGATCTCCCTTCCGCCTTGATTACCGGTTCCCCCGCATGACCCAACTCGCCTCCAGTTACGACCCGAAGTCCTTCGAGACCGACCTCTACGAGGCCTGGGAGAAGGCCGGCCACTTCAAGCCGTCCGGCACGGGCGAGCCGTACACCATCCTGCTGCCGCCGCCGAACGTGACCGGCACCCTGCACATGGGCCACGCCTTCCAGCAGACCCTGATGGACGCGCTGGTGCGCTACCACCGCATGCGCGGCTACGACACGCTGTGGCAGGTCGGCACCGACCACGCCGGCATCGCCACCGAAATGGTGGTCAGCCGCAACCTGGCGCTGGAAGGCAAGGGCGAGACCCGCGATTCGCTGGGCCGCGAAGGTTTCATCGGCAAGGTCTGGGAGTGGAAGCAGCAGTCCGGCGACACCATCGAACGCCAGATGCGCCGCCTCGGCACCTCCGCCGACTGGTCGCGCAGCACCTTCACCATGGACCCGCAGCCGTCGGCGGCGGTCAACGAGGCCTTCGTGCGCTGGTACGAGCAGGGCCTGATCTATCGCGGCCAGCGCCTGGTCAACTGGGACCCGGTGCTGAAGACCGCCATTTCCGACCTGGAAGTGGAAAGCGCCGAGGAAGACGGCTTCCTGTGGTCGATCGCCTACACGCTGGATGAGGGCCTGAGCTACGAGCACGTCGAGCGCGATGCCGACGGCGTGGAAACCCTGCGCGAAACCCGCGACTACCTGGTCGTCGCCACCACCCGCCCGGAAACCCTGCTGGGCGATACCGCGGTGATGGTGCACCCGGAAGACGCGCGTTATGCGCACCTGATCGGCAAGAGCGTGGTGCTGCCGCTGACCGGCCGCCGCGTCCCGGTGATCGCCGACGACTACGTGGACCGTGCCTTCGGCACCGGCGTGGTCAAGGTCACCCCGGCGCACGATTTCAACGACTATGAAGTGGGCGTGCGCCACAGCCTGCCGATGATCAACCTGTTCACCCCGGTGGCGGCGCTGAACGAGAACGCGCCGGAGCGTTTCCAGGGTCTGGACCGCTACGCCGCGCGCAAGGCCGTGCTGGCCGAGCTGGAAGACCTGGGCATCCTGGTCGAGACCAAGGCGCACAAGCTGCAGGTGCCGCGCGGCGACCGTACCGGCCAGGTGATCGAGCCATACCTGACCGACCAGTGGTTCGTGAAGATGGACGACCTGGCCAAGCGTGGCCTGGAGCTGGTCGAAGACGGCAGCATTTCCTTCGTGCCGCCGAACTGGATCAACACCTACCGCCACTGGATGAACAACATCCAGGACTGGTGCATCAGCCGCCAGCTGTGGTGGGGCCACCGCATTCCGGCGTGGTTCGACGAAGCCACTGGCAGCTGCTACGTCGGTCGCAGCGAAGAGGAAGTGCGGGCGAAGCACAACCTGGGCAGCGACGTGGTGCTGAACCAGGAAAGCGACGTGCTGGAGACCTGGTTCTCCTCGCAGCTGTGGCCGTTCTCCACCCTGGGCTGGCCGAACGAACAGGCCATGGCCGAGCGCGGCTTCGACCGCTACCTGCCGTCGTCGGTGCTGATCACTGGCTTCGACATCATCTTCTTCTGGGTGGCACGCATGATCATGGCCACCGACAACCTGGTCGGGAAGATCCCGTTCAAGGACGTCTACTTCACCGGCCTGATCCGCGACGGCCAGGGCCAGAAGATGTCCAAGAGCAAGGGCAACGTGCTCGATCCGCTGGACATCATCGACGGCATCACCATCGACGACCTGGTCGCCAAGCGCACCGGCGGCCTGATGCAGCCGAAGATGGTGGAGAAGATCGAGAAGGCCACCCGCAAGGAATTCCCGGACGGCATTGCTGCCCACGGTGCCGATGCGCTGCGCTTCACCATCGCCGCGCTGGCTACCCACGGCCGCGACATCAAGTTCGACATGAACCGCGCCGAGGGCTACAAGAACTTCTGCAACAAGCTGTGGAACGCCAGCCGCTTCACCCTGATGAACACCGAGGGTGCAGCGTTCACCGGCGTGCCGACGCCGCGCACCGATGCCGAGCGCTGGATCCTGGCGCGCCTGGCGGCGGTGTCCACCGAGGCGCAGGGCCACTACGCCAACTACCGCTTCGACCTGCTGGCGCAGTGCCTGTACGAGTTCGCCTGGAACGAGTTCTGCGACTGGTTCCTGGAGCTGAGCAAGCCGGCACTGAATGGTGCCGATGCCGCCGACGCCGAAAGCACCCGCCACACCCTGCTGTACGTGCTGGAAGCGCTGCTGCGCCTGCTGCACCCGCTGACCCCGTTCATCACCGAACAGCTGTGGCAGCAGCTGGCGCCGCGCCTGGGCCTGGCCGAAACCACGCTGTCGCTGCGCCCGTACCCGACCGCCGCCGAGTTCGAAGGCGATTTCGCCCAGGCCGAGGCCGACGTGGAATGGCTGAAGGCCGTGATCAGTGCCGTGCGCCGCGTGCGCAGTGAGCTGAACGTCGCGCCGTCCAAGCTGGTGCCGCTGCGCCTGCAGGCCGGTCTGGAGCAGGACCGCGTGCGCATCGAACGTTTCAGCGCCTCGCTGTCGTTCCTGCTGAAGCTGGACAGCATCCAGTGGCTGGCCGAAGGCGAAAGCGCACCGCCGGCCGCCGCGGCGATCGTCGGTGAGCTGAAGCTGCTGGTGCCGCTGGAAGGCCTGGTCGATCTCGATGCCGAGCGCGCGCGCCTGGACAAGGAGATCAAGCGCGTGGAAGGCGAGCAGGAGAAGAGCGAGACCAAGCTGGCCAAGTTCACCGACAAGGTGCCGCCGGCCGTGGTCGAGCAGGAGCGCGTGCGCCTGATCGACTGGAACACCCAGCTGGCCGGCCTGCGCGAGCAGCGCGCGAAGCTGTAAGTGCAGGGAAACGCCGGGTACTGCCCGGCGTTTCCTTTTGTAGAGTCGAGCCGTGCTCGACTCATGACAGCGGTCGAGCATGGCTCGACTCTACATTTCCCGCGCATGGCATCATCGGCGGATGCCGCTTTCCATCTTCCTGCTGGTTCTCGCCGCTGCAGCCCTGCACGCCAGCTGGAACGCGATCGTCAAGCGCGGGCCGGACAAGTTCCTCGGCACCGTACTGGTGACCGGCAGTGCCGCGCTGCTGTCGGCTGCCGCCCTGCCCTTCCTGCCATTTCCCGCCGCGCACAGCTGGCCGTGGCTGGGCGCGTCAGTGCTGCTGCAGGTGACCTACTACGGCCTGGTCGCACGCTGTTACCAGCAGGTCGACATGAGCCTGGCCTACCCGCTGATGCGTGGCAGCGCGCCGATCCTGGTCGCGTTGCCGGGCACCCTGCTGGGCGAGCAGCTGCCACCGGCAGCGTGGCTGGGCGTCGTACTGGTCAGCACCGGCATCCTGTGCATGGCATTGGGTGCACGTGGCGGCCAGCTGCGCCTGCCGCTGCTGACCGCGGCGATGATCGCCACCTACACCCTGGTCGATGCGCAGGGCGCGCGTCAGTCCGGCAGCGCACTCAGCTATACGTTGTGGCTGTTCCTGCTGTCGGGCATTCCACTGCCACTGTGGGCGCTGTACACGCGCCGCGGCGCGGTGTTGGACTATGCGCGACAGCACTGGCCGCTGGGGCTGGCCGGTGGCGTCGGCACCACCGCCTCGTATGCGATGGCGTTGTGGGCCATGACCCAGGCGCCGGTGGCGATGGTCTCGGCGTTGCGCGAATCGTCGATCCTGTTCGCGTTGCTGATCTCGGTGTTCCTGCTGCGCGAACGGATTCCGCGCGCGCGCTGGCTGGCGGCGGCGTTGATCGTCGGCGGTGTGTTGGCACTGCGGCTGGCGTGAGGAAAGCGTGCCAACCAAGGCTGGCACCTACCGGACAAGCCATTGCACGCCTTGGTAGCAGCCGACCTTGGTCGGCGCATTCCTGCCACCCCCGGTTGCCGGCTACCGGTAGTGCCGGCCGCTGGCCGGCAAACCTGCTCCGCTACAGCGGCGGCATCGCCTGCAGGTCGCCGTCGACCAGTTCGATCGCCATCACCACCGCGTCTTCGCGGCCCTGTGCGGCCGGGTAGTAACGCGGGCGGCGACCGATCTCGTTGAAGCCTTCGCTGTGGTACAAGGCCAGCGCGGGTGTGTTGGACGGACGCACTTCCAGGAACACACGCTGCGCACCCCGGTCGCCGGCCAGCTGTACCAGCGCGCGCAGCAACTGACGTCCGAGCCCACGCGACTGCGTCAGTGGATCGATGCAGACGTTCAGCACATGGGCCTCGTCGGCCGCGATGCTGAGCACGCCATAGCCGATCAGCTGGCCATCACGCTCCATGGCCAGGCCCGGATAGCCCGCACGCAGGCAGTCGACGAAGATGCCGCGGGTCCAGGGAAACGGATAGCCGCGTACTTCAATCGCCATCACCGCGTTGAGGTCGCTCTCGCGCAGCGCGCGCAGGCTGACCGGACCGGGCTGGCTGACCGCACTCATGGCGCGCCCCGCTTGCGCAGGGCGCGCAGCTGCGGCCACAGCGCGCGCTTGGCGGCCGGGTCCTGACGCAGCTGGTCCAGCGGCCAGCTGTCCATCAGCGCCTGCGTGGCCGGATCATTGGGATTGCAGCCGGACGCGCGCAGCAAGGCGATCTGCAGGCGATCCGGCAGGCGCACCACCGGCTGCCGGGCATTGCCGCCAGGCAGCGGCCGGGCAGCCGCGGGCGCGGTGTCCGGTGCGCTGACCGGGGTCTCGCGACGCGCTGGCGCCGGGCGTTCCTGGCGGGAAACCGGGGCGGCCGCAGCCAGAGGTTCGCGCGCGGGTGCGGTTGACGCCCGCGCCTGCTCCGCCGCTGGTGTGGCAGCCGCCTCGGCTTCGGCCACGCTCAGCTGCAGCGCGGCATCCAGCTCGGCGGCCAGCTGGCCGTCGTGATAGACGGTGTAGCCCATGGCCTGCAGCCAGGCCTGCTGGGCCGGTGACCACAGCACGGGCAGGTCCTCGCTCACGCGGCCTCGGGCTTCTTGCGCAGGCGCTGCACGGCCCACATCACCGGGCCCGACAAGGCGTACAGGATGCCCACCGCGAACAGCACGCGCGGCAGGTCGATGACCGCAATGGCGATCGCCACTGGCACCAGGGCCAGTACCAGGAACGGCACGCGGTCGGAGCGGGTGCCCTTGGCGCCGCCGCCCTTGAAGCTCCAGAAGCGGATGCGGCTGACCATCAGCAGCGCCGCGATGATCGTCACCGCCAGCGCCACGTAGCGCAGCTGGTTGCCGTCCCAGCCCAGGTTGCCATCGGCGAACGCCCAGACGAAGGACATCATCAGGCCGGCTGCGGCCGGGCTGGCAAGGCCGACGAACCAGCGCTTGTCGACCACCGCTACCTGGGTATTGAAGCGGGCCAGGCGCAGCGCCGCGCAGGCGGCATACAGGAACGCCACGGCCCAGCCGACGCGACCCAGCAGCGGGTCGTCGAACTTCAGCCACGACAGCGACCAGTGGTACATCACCAGCGCCGGGGCCATGCCGAAGCTGACCAAGTCGGCCAGCGAGTCGTACTGCACGCCGAATTCGCTGCTGGTGCCGGTCAGGCGCGCCACGCGCCCATCCAGGCCATCCATCACCGCCGCCACGAACACGGCGATGCTGGCGTTGACGAAGTCCCCGTTGGCCGCGGCGATGATCGCGTAGAAGCCGGCAAACAGGCCGGCGGTGGTGAACAGGTTGGGCAGCAGGTAAATCGTGCGCGAACGCGGCGGCGGTGTGATCGGGTCCATGGAATCCAGTTTAATCGACTTGCCAGTGCTCGGCGCCAATGCTGCAATCGGCGTTCTACGCCCATTCCGTGGAGTTTGCCATGCGTGCCCTGTCCTGCCTTGGATGCCTGCTGCTGTTGGCCAGTGCCAACGCCGTGGCCGGCCCGGTCTATAAATGGAAGGACGCCAATGGCGTGACCCAGTATTCGGAGACCCCGCCGGCGGGCAGGAAGTTCGAGACCCGGGCGCAGGCGCGCAGTCCCCAGGCGGCGGCCAGCGCCGAGACCCCGGCCGCGCCGGTGCCCGAGCAGTGCAGCACCGCCCGCGCCAACCTGGCCCTGCTGGACGGCGGCGGCCAGGTGATGCAGGACACCGATGGTGATGGCAAGGCCGATACCCCGTTGGCTCCGGAGCAGCGCAGCGCGCAGAAGGGATTGGCTGAAGCCGCCATCAAGGCCTACTGCCCGGCGGAGTGAGGGTTATCGGCAGGGCTTGCAGCCCTGCACCCGCAGAGGCAATGGCAAGGGCAACGTCAAAAGCGGGCATTCCGTGGAATGGCGGGGCGGTGTCGGATTGCGGGGACGCCGCAAGTACGTCCATGTAGGCTTGGCAGCCGCATCCATGCGGCTGACACCCCGCAACCCGACACCGCCCCACCCCCGACAGATTCCCGGTGGTCAGTAGATCCACGCCATGCGTGGATGAATCTCCATGGAAATCGAATAGTTCGAGAATTGTTCGAACAGCAGCCGAGCATGGCTCGGCCCTACAAAAGGGCGACAGATCGCGGAAAACTGTCGAAAGCGGGGTGGGTCCGGTTGCGGGGGCATGAGCGCCATGGATGGCGCGACCGAGCCACAGGGACGTATTTACGGCGTCCCCCGCAACCGGACCCACCCCGCCATCCCACGGGAAGCCCGCTGTTGCAGTTGCAGTTGACGTTGCTTGAGGCGGGTGCAGGGCGCAGCCCTGCCGATACCCCTCCCCCCGGCCGGGCTGGCAGAATAGGCGTCTCTGCCGTTATCCGAAGCCGACGATGCGCCTCTCCCAGTTTCACCTGCACACCACCAAGGAAACCCCCAGCGACGCCGAGCTGACCAGCCACCGGCTGATGCTGCGCGCGGGCATGATCCGCAAGCTGGCATCGGGCCTGTACACCTGGTCGCCGCTGGGCCTGCGCGTGCTGCGCAAGGTCGAGCGCATCGTGCGCGAGGAAATGGACCGCGCCGGTGCCGTGGAATTCCAGATCCCGACCATCCAGCCGAAGGAACTGTGGGAGCAGACCGGGCGCTGGCAGAAGTTCGGCCCGCAGCTGCTGAAGATCAAGGACCGCAAGGACCAGGTGTTCTGCTACAGCCCGACCGCCGAAGAAGCCGCCTGCGACTTCGCGCGCAGCGAGCTGTCCAGCTACAAGCAGCTGCCGGTCAACTTCTACCAGGTGCAGACCAAGTTCCGCGACGAGATCCGTCCGCGCTTCGGCGTGATGCGTTCGCGCGAGTTCCTGATGAAGGACGCCTATTCGTTCCACCTGCACGATGAGTGCCTGGTACGCGAGTACGAGAACATGAAGTCGGCCTACAGCCGCATCTTCACCCGACTCGGCCTGGATTTCCGCATGGTGCAGGCCGACTCCGGCGCGATCGGCGGTGATGCCTCGCAGGAATTCCACGTCATCGCCGATTCCGGCGAAGACGCGCTGGTGTTCTCCACCGGTTCGGACTACGCGGCCAACATGGAAGCGGCGATCGCTGCCGATCCGGCACCGCGTGCGGCCGCCAGCGAAGCCATGCGCAAGGTCGATACCCCCACCCAGAAGACCTGCGAGGATGTCGCGGCGCTGCTCGGCATCGACCTGCAGCGCACGGTGAAATCGGTGGCGCTGATCGCCGGCGAAGGCAAGGCACAGCAGTTCGTGCTGCTGCTGGTACGCGGCGACCATGAGGTCAACGAGATCAAGCTGGCCAAGGTTGCCGGCCTGGACGAACAGCGCTTCGCCAGTGAGGCGGAAATCGCCGAGCACCTGGGCAGCGTGCCGGGCTTCCTCGGCCCGGTCGCCCCGGCCAAGGCCATCCGCGTGGTGGCCGATCGCGAAGTGGCGGCGATGTCCGACTTCGTCGTCGGCGCCAACGAAGCCGGTTTCCACCTGGCTGGCGTCAACTGGGGCCGCGACCTGCCGGAACCGGAAGTGGCCGACATCCGCAACGTGCGTGCCGGTGACCGCGCGCTGGACGGTGGTGAACTGAAGATCGCCCGTGGCATCGAAGTCGGCCACGTGTTCCAGCTCGGCCGTAAGTACGCCGAAGCGCTGGATGCCACCGTTCTGGACGAGAACGGCAAGGCCGCGGTGATGGCGATGGGCTGCTATGGCATCGGCATCTCGCGCGTGGTGGCTGCCGCGATCGAACAGAACCATGACGATGCCGGCATCATCTGGCCGGACGCGATGGCGCCGTGGCAGGTGGTGGTATGCGTGATCAATCCGAAGGGCGACGCCGCCGTGGCCGACGCCGCGGCCAACCTGCTGCAGGAGCTGCGCGATGCGGGCCTGGACGCGGCACTCGACGACCGTGGCCTGCGCCCGGGCGCGATGTTCGCCGACATGGAACTGATCGGCATCCCGCACCGCGTGGTGGTCAGCGAACGTGGCCTGGCCGCCGGCACCTACGAGTACCGTTCGCGCCGCGCCAGCGAAGCGGAAAGCCTGGACAAGGCCACCCTGCTGCAGCGCCTGCAGGGTTGATCAGGAAAAGACCGGGGCATGCCCCGGTCTTTTTTTTGCCTGACGCCCATTTGAGCAATATTGCAGCGGACATAATCCGGTCAAAATCGACGCAATGCAGCCGGGATGCTGCCAGGCCATGACCGCTCTGCATTTGTGCTGGGATTAATTCATCTTTATTCTGTCCCGCGACGCCAGGGACTGGCTCGTCCCGTCCACTTATTAGTTTCCGGAGTAACCGTAAATGAGCATTGACCTGACCGGCCTGTCGGCACGCGAGCTGGGCGCCCTGATCCGCACCGCCAAGAAACAGCAGACCATCGTCGCCAAGCGCCGGCCGATCACCAAGGTCCGGGCACAGCTGACCAAGCTGGCCAAGACCGAGGGTTACACCATCGAGGAACTGTTTGGCGACGCCCCGGCCCCCCGCGCGCGCAAGGTGGCCAAGGCCGCCAAGGCACCGTCGAAGACCGCTGGCCGCAAGCTGGGCAAGGTTGCGCCGAAGTACCGCAACCCGGCCAATCCGAAGGAAACCTGGACCGGCCGTGGCAAGCAGCCGCGCTGGATGGCCGAGCTGACCGCCAAGGGCAACAAGAAGCCGGAAGATTTCCTGATCAAGAAGGCCTGAGGCCGGATCGGGATGCAATGAAAAACGCCGGCGAAAGCCGGCGTTTTTCATTCCCCGGAAAGGAAAGGTGTGTGGACCAACGGTCCACACCCACAGGAAGCAGCCCAGAGGGCGATTACAGGGTTTTGCGGGCCGGCATCAGCAGGTTGCCGAACAGCAGGCCAGCGACCAGCGCCATCACCACGTTGAGCACGGTGAGGAACACGCTCTGGCCGGCACCCACGTCCTGCTGCTGGACCAGGGTCAGCACGCCGCGCAGGCTGGTGCTGCCGGGCACCATCATGATGATGCCGGGCAGGCGGATGATTGCGCCCGGGCGGCCGACGAGGCGGCCGAACAGATTGCCACCGGCGGTCAGCAGCATCGCCGACAGGAAGATGCCAGCCGGCGCGCCCCAGGCGTGGCCACCGAACTTGGAGATGGCATAACCAGCCACCGAGGCGGCGATCACCCACGGATAATCGCGGCGGTTGGCCTTGAACAGCATCGCGAAGGCAAACGCTGCGGTCAGCAGTGAGCCCCACTCCACCCACGGCCCCTGCGGCCGCGTGGCGCGGATCACCGGATCGAGCCCGAGCACGTCGGCCAGGGTCACCGCGATCATCGCGCCGACGCTGAGCTTCATGATGGTGGTCAGCGCGCCGGCAAAGCGCGCGGTACCCGACACCCAGTGCTGGCTGGCCAACTCATTGACCGCATTGGTCAGCGACATGCCGGGCAGCAGCACCACCAGCGAGGCGATGATCACCGTGTTGAGGTTGAGCGCGCCGATGAAGGACGCCACCAGGGTGGCGACCAGGCCGGCCAGCAGCGCCGCCAACGCCTCGGCGGCTTCGCGGGTGGCCGGGCGACGGTCGGTGACCATGCCGAGCAGGCCGATCATCAGGCCGATGACACCGGCGGTGGCAATGTCCAGCCACGGCAGCTTCCACATGCCGGCCACACCGGCCGCGCCGAGGGTGAACGAAAGGATGGTGCGCAGCTTGCCGCGCCGGCCCGGATCCTTGTCCAGCTGGCGCAGCGCGGTGTGGCCCTGGGCGATGCTCATCCGCCCGTTGGCCACTTCCTCGGCGATATGATCGGCCACGCTGAGCTTGTGCAGGTCGTTCTCGCCGGGGGCCAGGCGGATCACGCGGGTGATGTCACTGGAGCCGATCGCCTGCGCAGGGTCGCTGAAGCTGAGGATGATACCGGTGGGATTCGACCACGGTTCACAATCCAGATCGAGCTGGCGGGCCAGTGCCACCACTGCCGTTTCCAGGCGCTGGGCCGTTGTGCCGTAGCTGTGCAGGCGTCCGGCGATCTCGGAAACGAAGGCCACGCGCTGCGCGTAGGTGGCCTGGGGCGTGGGGATCGTGTGAGCGTCTGCGGACATGCGCCGTAGTATTACCTAGGCTGGGCCTTACCGGAGAAATTCATCCGAGTTCGACGCGATGCCCAATACAGAACGGTTATGCTGCGACCCGAATGGCCCAAGTGACCCCGAACCACGCCCCCCAGCTCGAACAGGATGCCCATGACCCGGGCGTGATCCGCCTGTCCGGCACCTGGACCTTGAAGACCGCGCTGGCCGCGGCCGAAGTGCTGCGCGGCGTTCCCGACACGCTGACCGGCATCGATGCCACCGCCATCGAGAAGATGGATTCGGCCGGCGTGCTGCAGGTGCTGCGCGTGGCCCATCGCGCCGACCTCGGTGAGGACGCACTGAAGTTCCGCCCGGACCACCAGGCGCTGGTGTGCACCATCGAGGAAGTGGCCGACGACCGGCCCAAGCCCAAGCGCGATTTCGGCGTGCTGGCCGCGCTGGAACGGCTGGGTGTCAGCGTCCATGCCACCGGCCACAACATCAAAGCGCTGTGCAGTTTCCTCGGCGAGAACCTGGTCAAGGCCGCACGCCTGGTCAAGGAACCCCGCCGTTTCCGTCTGACCGCCACCGTGCACCAGATGGAGCAGGTCGGGCTGGATGCGGTACCGCTGGTGGCGCTACTGTCCTACCTGGTCGGCGCGGTGATCGCCTTCCTCGGCTCGACCATCCTGCGCGATTTCGGCGCCGAGATTTACGTGGTCGAGTTGGTCAACATCGCCTTCCTGCGCGAGTTCGCGGTGCTGCTGACCGCGATCGTGCTGGCCGGCCGCACCGCCAGCGCCTTCACCGCGCAGATCGGTGCGATGAAGGCGCGCGAGGAAATCGATGCGATGCGCACTCTGGGCCTGGATCCAATCGACCTGCTGGTGCTGCCACGGCTGCTGGCCCTGCTGGTCACCCTGCCCCTGCTGACCTTCATCGCCATGGTCGCCGGCCTGGCCGGCGGCATCACGGTGGGTGCGTTCGACCTGGATATTCCGCCGCAGATGTACATCGCGCGCATGCACGAGACGATGGAAGTGCGGCACATGCTGGTCGGCCTGTCGAAGGCGCCGGTGTTCGCGCTGGTGATCGGCCTGATCGGCTGCCTGGAAGGACTGAAGGTCGAAGGCACCGCGCAGTCGGTCGGCGAACGCACCACCTCCAGCGTGGTGCAGACCATCTCGCTGGTGATCATCATCGACGCCTTCGCGGCGTTGTGGTTCATGCACATGGACTGGTGACATGAGCACGCATGCGACGCCCGAAGAAATTCCCATGCAGGACGACAACGGCCACGAGCTGGCCATCCGCGTGCGCGGGCTGGTCAACCGCTTCGGCAGCCAGACCGTGCATGAGGACCTGGACCTGGATGTACGCCGCGGCGAGATCCTGGGCGTGGTGGGTGGTTCGGGTACCGGCAAATCGGTGCTGATGCGTTCGATCCTCGGCCTGCGCGTGCCCGATGCCGGGCAGATCGAAGTGCTCGGCCGCGACGCGCGTGCCGACGATGCTGAGAGCCGCCTGCACATCGAGCGCAACACCGGCGTGCTGTTCCAGGACGGCGCCCTGTTCTCCTCGCTGACCGTGGGCGAGAACGTGCAGGTGCCCTTGAAGGAACACCACCGCGAATTGCCCGAGCGCTGGCACTACGAACTGGCGCTGCTGAAAGTGAAGCTGGCCGGCCTGCCCGCCGATGCGATCAACAAGCTGCCCTCGCAGTTGTCCGGTGGCATGCGCAAGCGCGCCGGCCTGGCCCGTGCATTGGCGCTGGACCCGCCGCTGCTGTTCCTGGACGAACCGACCGCCGGCCTCGACCCGATCGGTGCGGCTGCATTCGACCGCCTGATCAAGACCCTGCAGGAAGCGCTGGGGCTGACCGTGTTCCTGATCACCCACGACCTGGACACGCTGTACGCGATCTGCGACCGGGTCGCGGTGATCGCCGACCGCAGGGTGGTGGCCAACGCACCCTTGCCTGACATCGAGAAACTGGATCATCCGTGGATCCAGGAATACTTCCACGGACCCCGCGCGCGCGCCGCGCGTGGCGAACAGATCGAGAGTGCCTGAGCCATGGAAACCAAAGCCAACTACGTGCTGATCGGCGCGTTCACCCTGATCACCGGCCTGGCCCTGCTGGCCTTCGGCCTGTGGGCCGCCAAGTACTCTTCCGACCGCACCTGGCAGGAATACCGCGTGGTGTTCCGCGAAGCGGTGACCGGGCTGTCGGTGGGCAGCCCGGTGCAGTACAACGGCATCGCGGTGGGCTCGATCACCGAACTGAACCTGGTACCGGACGACCCGCGCCAGGTGGTTGCGCGCATCCGCCTGAACTCCAACACACCGGTCAAGACCGATACCCGCGCCAAGCTGGCGATCACCAGCCTGACCGGCCCGTCGATCATCCAGCTCAGCGGTGGCACGCCGCAGTCGCCGGCGCTGACCACGGTCAACAAGGACCCGGCGCCGATCATCCCGACCACGCCGTCGGCGCTGCAGAACATCACCGACGTCGCCAACCGCATCGTCGAGCGCATGGACCAGATTCTCAGCGACCGCAACGTGGCTTCGATCAACGCGACACTGACCAACCTGGAAACCATCAGCGGTGGTCTGGCCGACCGTGACCAGGGCACGCAGGCGCTGCTGCTCAGCGCGCGCGACGCCGCCCGCAGCCTGGACACCACGCTGAAGACCACCAACGGCACCATCGAGCGCCTGGACAAGAACCTGGTGCAGCAGCTGCCGGGCATCATCGACAAGCTCGACGGCACTCTGGCCAAGCTTGATTCGGCCGCAGGCAACGCCGATTCGATCCTTGGCGAGAACCGCGCTGCCATCAACAGCTTCGCCAACGATGGCCTCGGCCAGCTCGGCCCGACGCTGACCGAACTGCGCGGCCTGATCCGCGACCTGCGCCGGGTCAGCGACCGCCTCGAGAACAACCCCGCGCGCTACCTGCTGGGCCGCGACGCACCGAAGGAGTTCGAACCCAAATGAGCCCGACCACCCTTCCGCGCCTGCTGCTGGCCGCTTCGATGGTCACCCTGCTGGGCGGCTGCTCCATCCTTGGCAGCAGCGAGAAAACCGCAGTGACGCTGTACTCGCCGTCCGTGCAGGTCAAGGCGGACCCGGCGTGGCCACAGGCCAGCTGGCAGCTGGTACTGGCCAAACCCAGCGCCGCGCGCATGGTCGACAGTCCGCGCATCAACGTGCGGCCGACGCCGTCGCAGCTGGAGATCTACAAGGGGGCCAGCTGGGCACAGCCGGCCACCGACATGATCGAGGACACCCTGCTGCGTGGCTTTGAGGACTCCGGCCGCATCCGTGGCGTGGCGCGCAGCAGTGCCGGCATCCGTGCCGACTACAAGCTGTCCACCGACGTGCGCCGCTTTGAATCGGACTACCTGGGCCAGGCCACGCCCACCGTGGTGATCGAGGTCAACGCCAAGCTGATCCATGTGGCCGACCAGCGCGTGGTCGCCGACCGTACCTTCCGCCAGGCGCAGCCGGTCGGCAGTACCGACGTGCCGGCGGTTGCCGCTGCGTTCGAGCGCGGCCTGCAGCAGCTGGCACAGGAGATGGTGGGCTGGACGCTGACAAGCGGACAGGCCGACCAGCAGACCGTCGCGCGCTGACCGGTCAGCGTGGCGTAATCCAGCGGAACGTCAGGTTGATCCGTTCACCCTGCACCCGTGCCATCTTCGGCAGCGCGTGCTGGTAGAACCGCTGTGTCTGCCCCGCCATCACCAGCAGATCGCCATGGCCGAGCAGGTACTCGGCCTTCCGCGCCGGGTCATCGCGCCGGCGCAGCAGGAAGCGGCGCGCCGCGCCCAGGCTCAGCGAAGCAATCACCGGGGTCGGCCCCAGCTCTGGCTCGTCATCGCTGTGCCAGCCCATGTAGTCGCCACCGCCGCGATAGCGGTTCAGCAGCACGCTGTTGAAGCGGCCGATGCCCTCCGCCTGCAGGCGCCCGCGCATGGCCTGCAACGCGGGTGGCCAGGGGTGCGGCACGAATTCAGCCCCGGAATAGCGGTAGCGCGCCTGCGGATCGCCGATCCAGCAGCTCAGCCGCGGCGAATCCACCCAGTTGCCGAACATGCGGATGCGATGGACCTCCCAAGGCACATCAGCCTGCAGCACGGACATCAGCGCGTCCGCGTCGGCCGGGGCCAGCCAACCCCGCAGGTGCTGGACGTCAGCATCAGGAAGATCGTCGGGGAACAGCATCGCGTGCCTTCCGGAAAGGGGCGGCCTGCAGCCGCCCCGGGACATCAAGCGCGCTGGAACGCAACGCCGGTCTTTTCCTTCAACTCGTCATCGTTGACACCGGGTGCGGCTTCCACCAGCAGCAACCCCTTGTCGGTGACATCGAACACGGCCAGGTCGGTGATGATGCGGTCGACCACGCCCACACCGGTCAACGGCAGCGTGCATTCGGTCAGGATCTTGTGCTCGCCGTTCTTGGCGGTGTGCTCCATCAGCACCACCACGCGCTGCACGCCGGCCACCAGGTCCATCGCACCACCCATGCCCTTGACCATCTTGCCGGGCACCATCCAGTTGGCCAGGTCACCCTTGTCGGTGACCTGCATGGCGCCGAGGATAGCCAGGTTCACATGGCCACCGCGGATCATCGCGAAGCTGTCGTGGCTGCCGAAATAGCTGGCACCGGCACGCGCGGTGACGGTCTGCTTGCCGGCATTGATCAGGTCGGCGTCCACTTCGGCATCGGTCGGGAACGGACCGATGCCGAGCAGGCCGTTTTCCGACTGCAGCCACACGTCCACCCCTTCGGGGATGTGGTTGGCAACCAGGGTCGGCAGGCCGATGCCCAGGTTCACGTACGCACCATCGGTCAGTTCGCGGGCGGCACGTGCCGCCATCTCATCGCGGGTCCACGCCATGTCAGTTGCCCTCCGCGCGGATGGTGCGCTGTTCGATACGCTTTTCAGGATGCGCGTTGTGCACGATGCGGTGTACATAGATGCCTGGCAGGTGCACCTGGTCCGGGTCGATGGCACCCACCGGCACCACCTCCTCCACTTCCACGATGCAGACCTTGCCGGCCATCGCGCAAGCCGGATTGAAGTTGCGCGCGGTCTTGCGGAACACCAGGTTGCCCGCTTCGTCGGCCTTCCACGCCTTGACCAGCGCCACGTCGGCGCGCAGCGCGGTTTCCATTACGTAGTGCTTGCCGTCGAATTCGCGGGTTTCCTTTCCTTCAGCCACCACCGTGCCGTAGCCGGTGGCGGTGAAGAACGCCGGAATGCCTGCACCGCCGGCACGCAGGCGCTCGGCCAGGGTGCCCTGCGGGTTGAATTCCAGCTCGAGCTCGCCGGCCAGGAACTGTCGCTCGAATTCCTTGTTCTCGCCCACGTAGGACGAAATCATCTTCTTGATCTGCCGGGTTTCCAGCAGCTGGCCCAGTCCGAAACCATCAACGCCGGCATTGTTGGAGATCACGGTCAGGCCCTTGACGCCACTGTCGCGCAGCGCGGCGATCAATGCCTCGGGAATGCCACACAGGCCGAAGCCGCCCACGGCCAGCGTCTGGCCATCGGCGACCACCCCTTGCAGGGCCTCCGCCGCACTGGCGAAGCGCTTGCTGCGCTTGCCGGTGGAAGTCGATTGCTGCATTGCTGTACTACCCTGCACGTTGAGGATGACCGCATTCTAGCTGGAGGGCGGCGAAGGGCCTGGATGCGCCGCAGCATTGCACGGGCATCGCACAGGGTTCCGTAGAATGCCGGGTTCCCCTGCCAATGGCCGGCCCCGTGCCCGCCCCACTCTCGTTGATGGCCCATACCTACACCGAAGAAGACCTGCTCCGCTGGATGGAAGGCCGGACGCTGGAAATGAGTGACCATGGCCTGTCGGAAGTCCACAGCATGCGTCTGTTCGGTGACATTCTGGTCGCTGAGGTAAAGATCCCGGCCAAGTACTCCTACCGGGTGGAGATCGACCTGGCCGCCAGCCTTCGCCATCCGCGCAGCCTGCTGCGCAACCGGTGTTCCTGCCTGCTCGGCCACGACTGCATGCACGTGGCGGCTGTGCTGGCGCAGATGCTGCAGCAGATCGACCATACGCCCCCCATGCCCGACGACAGCAGCACGCTGCCAACGCTGCTGATCCGTTCGATGACGCCCGTCCTGCGCCTGCACACGGTCGAGTTCCGTCCGCCGTGGCTCGGCCCCCGCGACCCTTCGCAATGGGCCGATATCGCGACCGTGGCCTTCGAATACGACGAGCACGTGCGGTTCCTGGATGATCCGAGCCTGTTCGCACACGATCCGGAGGGCCAGCTCGCCCTGCTGCCCCGCGACCTGGTTGAGGAGTCACGGCGCGAGGCCGAGCTGCGCACGGTGGGACTGCATCGCGACACGGAGCCACGGGCGCCATTGGACGGCGCAGGCCCGCAGTTCCAGCTGCGCACCCATGACTGGACACGGTTCCTGCTGGACGACGTGCCGCGCCTGGAAGCCCTGGGCTGGAAAGTGGAGACGGACGACGATTTCCGCCATCGCATCACCCGGGTGGATGAGATCGGCCTGGACATCCAGGCCGACCCGGCGGATGCGGGCTGGTTCAACCTGGGCCTGGACATCCAGGTGGAAGGCCGCAACGTGTCGATGGTTCCGTTGCTGCAGCAGGTGCTGCAGTCCGATCCCCGCTGGATGCGTGGCCAGCTGGACGCCATCGGCGATGACGAGAACATCCTGTTGATGGCAGGCGACAACACCCGCCTGGCACTGCGGGCCGCGCGACTGAAACCGATCATGGCCCTGCTGGCGGACCTGTTCGCCCAGCGTGGCGCGCCGCTGCGCTTGTCAGCGCTTGACCGTGGCCGCCTGCAGGCGCTGCGGGATACGGCGCGCCTGCAGTTCCGGGGGCGCAAGGACACCCAGGCACTGGTGCAGCGCCTGATGCAGGCACCCGCACTGGGTGAAGTGCCGCCACCGGCGGGGCTGGTGGCGACGCTGCGTCCCTATCAGCGTGAAGGCCTGTCGTGGCTGCAGTACCTGCGCCAGCAGGGTCTGGGCGGCGTGCTGGCCGATGACATGGGGCTGGGCAAGACCCTGCAGACGCTGGCGCATCTGCTGGTCGAGAAGGAAAGTGGCCGCTTGGACCGGCCGGCGCTGCTGGTGGTGCCGACCTCGCTGCTGCACAACTGGCAGAGCGAAGCCGCACGCTTCACCCCTGGCCTGCGGGTGCTGACCCTGCACGGACCGACGCGCGAAGCACTGTTCGAGGCGATTCCCGAGCATGATCTTGTGCTGACCACGTATCCCCTGCTGTGGCGCGACGAGCAGGCGCTGCAGGCACATGCCTACCATCTGCTGATTCTGGATGAAGCCCAGCAGGTGAAGAATCCGAAGTCACGTGCGGCCATTACCCTGCGCACGCTGCAGGCCCGCCATCGCCTGTGCCTGACCGGCACGCCACTGGAGAACCATCTGGGCGAGCTGTGGACGCAGTTCGACTTCCTGCTGCCCGGCCTGCTCGGCAGCGAAAAGCAGTTCAACCAGCATTGGCGCCATCCGATCGAACGCGGCAGCGACCACCGTCGCGCCACGTTGCTGGCGCAGCGTCTGCGTCCCTTCATCCTGCGCCGGCGCAAGGACCAGGTCGCGTCAGAGCTTCCGCCCAAGACCCTCATTACCCGTGCGGTGGACATGGAAGGCGGCCAGCGTGATCTCTATGAAACCGTGCGTGCAGCGATGGAAAAGCAGGTGCGCGAGGCCATCAGCGGCAGCGGGCTGGCGCGCAGCCATATCGTGGTGCTGGATGCCCTGCTGAAGCTGCGCCAGGTCTGCTGCGATCCGCGCCTGCTGCCGGGCGACACCCCGGCACGCAATGCCGGCTCGGCCAAGCTGGAGCTGCTGCGCGACATGCTGCCGTCGATGGTCGAGGAAGGCCGGCGGGTCCTGGTGTTCTCGCAGTTCACCGGCATGCTGGCACTGATCGCACAGGCGCTGGAGGAGCTCGGGCTGGCCTATGTGACCCTGACCGGCGACACCCAGGACCGGGCTACGCCGGTGCAGCGCTTCATGCAGGGCGAGGTGCCGGTGTTCCTGATCAGCCTGAAGGCAGGTGGCGTCGGGTTGAACCTGACCGCCGCCGACACCGTCATCCACTTCGACCCCTGGTGGAACCCGGCGGCCGAAAACCAGGCCAGTGACCGCGCCCATCGCATCGGCCAGCAGCAGCCGGTGTTCGTTTACCGGCTGATCGCCGCAGGCAGCATTGAAGAACGGATCGCCGAGCTGCAGGAACGCAAGGCCACGCTGGCCGACTCGATTCTGGAAGGCGGCGGCAGCACGGGGCCACGCTTCAGCGAGGAAGACGTGCAGGCGCTGCTGGCGCCGTTGCCGGGCCTGCCCGGCAAACGTTCCCGTAAAGCGGGCAAACGGTCGACGCGAGCCTGACCCCCGAACGCCAGTCAGGTGGCGTTCCCCGATGGAAACGATTCCCATACGGGACTGGGACTACAATTGGGGGCTGAGCTCACAAAGGATCTGATCGATGCCCCTGCCCGCCTTCAAGGCCTACGATATCCGCGGCCGTGTGCCGGAAGAACTGAACGAAGACCTGGCCCGCCGCATCGGCGTCGCCCTGGCCGCACAGCTCGCTCCCGGTCCGGTGGTCCTCGGCCACGATGTGCGCCTGACCAGCCCGGCGCTGCAGGATGCGCTGGCCGCAGGCCTGCGTGGTACCGGCCGCGAGGTGATCGACATCGGCCTGTGCGGCACCGAAGAGGTCTACTTCCAGACCGATCACCTCGGTGCGGCCGGCGGCGTGATGGTGACCGCCAGCCACAACCCGATGGACTACAACGGGATGAAGCTGGTCAAGGAGAATGCCCGTCCGATCAGCTCCGATACCGGCCTGTTCGCGATTTCCGACGCGGTCGCCGTCGATACGTCCGAGGCCCAGCCGCCGCGCGCCGGGCAGACCGCCCAGCATGACAAGAGCGCCTACATCCAGCACCTGCTCAGCTATGTCGATGCCAGCAAGCTCACGCCGCTGAAGCTGGTGGTGAATGCCGGCAACGGCGGCGCGGGCGCCATCGTCGACCTGCTGGCACCGCACCTGCCGTTCGAGTTCATCCGCATCTGCCACGAACCCGACGGCAACTTCCCCAACGGCATTCCCAACCCGCTGCTGCCGGAAAACCGTGCCGCCACTGCCGACGCCGTGCGCGAGCATGGTGCTGACTTCGGCATCGCCTGGGACGGCGACTTTGATCGCTGCTTCTTCTTCGATCACACCGGCCGCTTCATCGAGGGCTATTACCTGGTCGGCCTGCTGGCCAAGGCTATCCTCGCGCGCAATCCCGGCGGCAAGGTCGTGCACGACCCTCGCCTGGTCTGGAACACCGTGGAGATGGTGGAGCAGGCGGGCGGCGTACCGGTGCTGTGCAAGAGCGGCCATGCCTTCATCAAGGAAAAGATGCGCGCCGAGGATGCGGTGTATGGCGGCGAGATGAGCGCCCACCACTACTTCCGCGAATTCGCCTATGCCGACTCCGGCATGATCCCGTGGCTGCTGATCGCCCAGCTGATTTCCGAAAGCGGCCGCTCGCTGGCCGACTGGGTCGAAGACCGCATGGCGGCCTATCCGTGCAGTGGCGAGATCAACTTCAAGGTGGCCGATGCCAAGGCCGCTGTGGCCCGCGTCATGGCGCACTTCGCGGCGCAAGCGCCGGTACTGGACCACACCGACGGCATCAGTGCCGACTTCGGCGACTGGCGCTTCAACCTGCGCAGCTCCAACACCGAGCCGCTGCTGCGCCTGAACGTTGAAGCCCGCGGCGACGCAGGGCTGATGCAGGCCCGCACTGATGAAATTTCCCACCTCCTTCAGCAGTAACCAAGGACGACCATGAGCATCATCCAGCCCGTCATTCTGTCCGGTGGCTCCGGCACCCGCCTGTGGCCGCTGTCGCGCGAGTCCTACCCCAAGCAGTTCCTGCCGTTGGCCAGCGAGCTGACGATGCTGCAGGCCACCTGGCAGCGCGTCGCTCCCATCGCCGCGCATGGCCCGCTGGTGATCGCCAACGAGGAGCACCGCTTCGTCGCTGCCGAGCAGCTGCAGCAGGTCGGCGCCGAGCCGGCTGGCATCATCCTGGAGCCGGTGGGCCGCAATACGGCGCCGGCGATCGCGGTCGCAGCCCTGGAGGCCACCCGCGACGGCGCCGATGCGCTGCTGCTGGTGCTGCCCTCGGACCATGTGATCACCGATGAGGCCGCATTCCGCGCAGTCGTGCAGGCTGCAGCCAGCGCTGCCGAGGCCGGCAAGCTGGTGACCTTCGGCATCGTGCCGAGCGGTCCGGAAACCGGCTACGGCTATATCAAGGCCGCCGATGGGCAGGGCCTGCGTGCGGTCGAGCGCTTTGTCGAAAAGCCCGACCTTGAGACCGCCACCGGTTACGTCAGCAGCGGCCAGTATTACTGGAACAGCGGCATGTTCCTGTTCAAGGCCTCGCGCTACCTGCAGGAACTTGAGCACTTCCAGCCCGACATGCTGGCCGGCAGCCGCCAGGCCTGGCAGCAGGCCCGTCGCGATTCGGATTTCACCCGTCTGGACAAGGACGCCTTCGCTGCGGTTCCTTCCGACTCCATCGACTACGCGGTGATGGAAAAAACCGCAGACGCCGTGGTGATTCCGCTGGACGCCGGCTGGAACGATGTCGGCTCGTGGACGGCGCTGCGCGATGTCTCGCAGCAGGACGGCGATGGCAACGCCCACCAGGGCGATGTGATCGCCATCGACTGCCGCAACACCTATGCCTATGCACAGCGCCTGGTGGCACTGGTCGGCCTGGATGACGTGATCGTCGTCGAGACCGACGACGCGGTGCTGGTCGGCAAGGCCGATCGCATGCAGGAGGTCAAGACCGTTGTCGCCCAACTGAAGGCCGAAGGCCGCAGCGAGGCCGCCTGGCATCGCAAGGTCTACCGCCCGTGGGGCGCCTACGATTCAATCGATAACGGCGAGCGTTTCCAGGTCAAGCGCATCACGGTCAAGCCCGGCGGCACGCTCAGCCTGCAGATGCATCATCATCGCGCCGAACACTGGATCGTGGTCAGCGGCACCGCAGAAGTGACCCGCGGCGACGAAGTGATCCTGCTCAGCGAGAACCAGAGCACCTACATCCCGCTGGGCGTGACTCACCGCCTGCGCAACCCCGGAAAACTGCCGCTGGAACTGATCGAAGTACAGTCGGGCAGCTACCTGGGCGAGGATGACATCGTGCGGTTCGAGGATACCTACGGGCGCAGCTGAGGTGGGTTGCCAATCCTGCAACCGGCCAAGGGCGTTACAGAGAAAAGCCAGGGTCAATGACCCTGGCTTTTTCGTTGATCAGTTGCAAAGTTGAGACCACTAAGGGTGTGTCAGGCTGACAACCGAAAAAGCGACACTATTGGCACCGGTAGTCTTTGCTCATCTGACTGTCTCGGAATGGATCAGTAAGCGCATCGGTGTACTGACCCATCAACAGCCTATGAGTCGGCAGCAGATTCTTCCTGTAGAAACGACTGAAAGATGCCAACCTCTCACCGCGCTCCGTCAACTTCACGCAACCGCGCTGGATCTCGATGGTGCCGGACTGCAACTGCTCCGTCAGGCGCACTTCTACCAGGTGGTGCTCTCGCACGTACTCATCCGTAAAAACTTCACGGAACGCATCCTCCCGGATCCCTCCCCCTCGCTGCTGCAACTTCTCAAGAATGTAAAACGACAGCGAACGATCAATGACGGTCGGCACTGAAATTGCGAACAAGTACCCGCCAAGCAACCAGATCGTAGCGAGCTGAATCAACTCGAGCTTGCTGAATTCACTGAACCATTTGAATAAATGAAGCGTGCCAAACACGAGTACCAATGCGATCGCCGCATCAAGCACGCTGGCATAGAAAACTACGTTGACCCGGAAGTACCGCATATGGATGTAGTACGTGAGCAGCAGCGCAACAATGAAGACGGCAGTTGCCAAACCTGCCCGCAAGTACTTGTTCATTTGAACACCAAAAGTTTATTCGCTATGAAACTGAAAGCCATCTGCACCGCAGTTGCTATGAGAAATCCAATGCGATAGTCGTATCCCAATCGATCTGCCCAGATGTACATCACCAGGGCATGCAACGCTGCTATCGCAACATACACGACCAGGAACAGCGAGCCCTGCTTGAGCAGACTGCCCTGCTGACCGTGGAAGACGAAATAGCGATTACCGACGAAGGAGACAGCGATACCGAAAACTGCGGCTATCGCATTGGCAATGCCCGCGACAGGAATCTGGAGAACTTCAATATTGAAATGCAGCACCCCGTAGTGCACGACCGTAGCTACGACTCCGTTGATGACGTAGCGAACGAACTGGCCGGACAACAGTCGCTCACTGCCGGCCGGCATACTGAATCTCTGCAACGAACTCCCGGTAGCTCCCTGCAACCAAGACGCCCCCGCTACGGATCATGCCCGAAAGCATCAGAATGATCAGCGTCAACGCAGCGGTCTGCAGAAACACCAGCAAGAGGATTCCAAACGCAAGAGAAAACCAACCCGGAGTCGCAAACCCGAGAGCTTTAAGGAGCAGAGCAAGAACGCCACCGCAGACCGATAGTCCTGCAACCAGTGTGCACGCAATACCCACACGCACGAGCACGTCCTCCGCAAAGACCATCAGCGCACGGAAGCCATGCAATGCCAAACCGACGAAATTCATCTTGCTGCGGCCCGCATAACGCGGCCCCCGATCCAGCGAGCAGGTCTGCACCCGCAACTTCGACCCCAGCACAGCAGCAGCGACGTGAGTCCACAACTCCTGCATCGAGGCCAGTCGACGGACTGCAGGCATCTTGGCTGCCATGAAGTTGCCAAAACTGATCCGGCGCCCACTGAGAAGCGAGAACAGCATCTTGTATACAACATAGAAAGCCTTGAACTTCAAGGATTCCACTCGACTTTTCCGACTCGCGACGACCACATCCACCTCGGGCGAATCCAGCGCTGAAACCAGCTCGGTCATGCTTTCCGGCGTATCTTCGCCATCGGAATCCATGGCAACTACAACCACATCATCCCCGAAGTGCTCGGCTACATAACTAAGACCAATTGCGATCGCGCGTTGATGCCCTACATTGCGGCGCAACTTGATCACCACACCATCAAGGGCCGCAGCCCGAATTGCCGAAACATCAAGGGGCTGACGCACGGATCCGTCATCGACAGCCACGATGTAGGTGTCGAGCCCCTGCGTTCGGGCAATCTCAAGGAACAACTTGGATGACGCTTCCAAGTCCTCGTACACGGGCATCACCACGACCTTGCGCATCAGTTCTTCCTCATGCCTGCAGGCGGTGACGGAAATATGCGATGGTTTCCTTCAGGCCATCCTCAAGACAGACCTTCGGCTCCCAGTCGAACGTTGACTTTGCAAGACTGATGTCGGGCTGACGCTGTTTCGGATCGTCCGAAGGCAACGGGCGGAACTCGATGGTCGAGTGCCCGCCGACAAGGCGCAGAACCGTCTCAGCCAGCTCCAGCATCGTAAATTCGCCGGGATTGCCGATGTTGACTGGACCAGTGAAATCGGCGGGGGAATCCATCAGACGCAACATCCCCTCCACCAGGTCATCGACATAGCAGAAGCTACGGGTCTGTGTACCATCGCCGTAGATCGTAATAGGCTCACCTTTGAGCGCCTGTACAATGAAATTGCTCACCACCCGCCCATCACTTGGATGCATGCGCGGGCCATAGGTATTGAAGATCCGCATCACCTTGATCTCCAACTGATGTTGACGCCAGTAGTCGAAGAACAAGGTCTCCGCACAGCGCTTGCCCTCGTCATAACAGCTGCGGATGCCGATCGGGTTCACGCGTCCCCAGTAGCCTTCGACCTGCGGATGGATCTCGGGATCACCGTAGACCTCGCTGGTACTTGCCTGGAGGATGCGCGCCCCAACACGCTTGGCCAGGCCAAGCATGTTGATGGCTCCGTGGACACTGGTCTTGGTGGTCTGCACCGGATCGTACTGATAATGCACGGGCGAGGCGGGGCAAGCCAGGTTGAAGATGCGGTCCACTTCGACATACAGGGGAAATGTGACGTCGTGTCGCATCAACTCAAAGCGGGGATGGTCCAGCAGACCCTGAACATTGGCCTTGCTTCCGGTGTAGAAATTGTCCACGCAGAGAACATCGTGCCCAGCCTCGATCAGCCGATCGCAAAGGTGGGAACCGAGGAAACCGGCACCACCGGTAACCAGAATGCGTTTTTGCTCTTCAAGTTTCAAAGCTGACCTCGGCATTTTGAAGTTGCGACCATGGAGGCGAATGGGACTGTACACATGGATAGGCACAGACTGATCGCGGTGATTGTATGCGAAAACAAGGAGTCGCCTCCGGCAAACCGAGCGTACTCCCCACACCTCAGCCGTTGGCCGGTACCAGCTCAGTCATCACCCGCTTCAGGCCATCCTGCCAGGCCGGCAGCACGATGCCGAAATCCTGCTGCAGCTTGCGGTTGTCCAGCACCGACCAGGCCGGACGTTTGGCCGGGGTCGGATACTCGGAACTGGGAATCGCCTCGACCGACGGCGCCTTCGACAGCACGCCCGAAGACAGAGCCTCCGCGAAGATCGCCTCGGCAAAACCGTGCCAGCTGGTCTGGCCACTGGCGGTCAGGTGCCAGGTACCGGACAACGGATCCGGATACTGCAGCGCCTGCGCAGTGACATCGGCGATCAGCGCGGCCGGGGTCGGCGTGCCGATCTGGTCGGCCACCACACGCAGCTGGTCGCGCTCGGCGCCCACCCGCAACATCGTGCGCAGGAAATTGGCACCGTGCGAGGCATACACCCACGCCGTGCGGAAGATCAGGTGACGACCACCGGCGGCGCGCACGGCGTCTTCGCCATCCCGCTTGCTGGTGCCATAGACGCCCAGCGGCGCGGTCGCTTCGTCTTCGCGGTAGGGCGCACTGCCCTGACCGTCGAACACGTAGTCGGTGGAGTAATGCACGAAGGGCACGCCATGCGCCGCGCACCAGCGCGCGATCACACCCGGTGCCTGCGAGTTGGCCGCGAACGCGGCCTCGGCGTCCTGTTCGGCGCGATCCACCGCCGTGTAGGCCGCGGCATTGACCACCACCGACGGCCGCAGCCGGTCCAGCAGGGCTGTCAGGCTGTCAGGCTGGCCGAAATCAGCGGTTTCACAGGGGCTGCCATCAGGCAGGACGCCGCTACGGGTGGTTGCAACCACCTTGCCCAGGGGCGCCAGCGCGCGCAGCAGCTCCTGGCCGACCTGGCCGTTGCCGCCAAAGACCAGCACGGTCATGGCGCGTAAACCGGCAGGCGGTCTTCGGCAATGTCCTTCAGGAAGAGCGCGTTCTCGTCCTTGGCCGACAGCGTCGGTGCACTGACCGGCCAGTCCACGGCGATATCCGCATCGTTCCAGCGCACGCCTGCATCGAAGTCCTTCAGGTAGACCTCGGTGCACAGATAGCTGAACACCGCGCGCTCGGACAGTACGGCAAAGCCGTGGGCGAAGCCTTCCGGAATCCAGAACTGCTTCTTGTTCTCCGCGCTCAGCACCACCGCTTCCCACTGGCCGAAGGTCGGCGAGCCGCGGCGGATGTCCACGGCCACGTCATAGACCTCGCCTTCCAGCACGCTGACCAGCTTGCCCTGCGGGCGCGGCCACTGGTAATGCAGGCCACGCAGCACGCCCTGCGCCGAGGTGGACACATTGCTCTGCACGAAACGATCCGGCAGGCCCAGCGCGGCGAAACGCTCGGCATTCCAGGTTTCAAAGAAATAACCGCGGGCATCGCCGAACACGGCCGGCTCGATCACCACGCAGCCGGGCAACTTGGTTTCAATCACTTTCACGGAACGACTCCACGCTGGGCGAGCGTGTGCAGGTACTGGCCGTAGCCATTCTTGATCAACGGCGCAGCCAGCGCCTCCAGCTGCTCGGCATTGATCCAGCCTCGGCCGAACGCGATTTCTTCCGGGCAGCAGACCTGCAGGCCCTGGCGGGTCTGGATGGTCTCGATGAAGTTGGAGGCTTCCAGCAGCGACTGGTGAGTGCCGGTATCCAGCCAGGCATAGCCACGGCCGAGCGCTTCCAGGTGGAGGTTACCCTCGGCCAGATAGCGATTGTTGAGATCGGTGATCTCCAGCTCGCCACGCGGCGACGGCTTCAGTTCGGCGGCGTGCGCGCTGGCGTTGCTGTCGTAGAAATACAGGCCGGTGACCGCATAGTTCGAGCGCGGGTTTTCAGGCTTCTCCACCAGGTCGATGACCTTGCCGCTCTTGTCGAACTCGGCCACGCCGTAGCGTTCCGGGTCGTTCACCCAGTAGCCGAACACGGTGGCGCCATCCACGCGCTGGTCGGCACGCTTGAGCACGTCGCGCAGGCCGTGGCCGTGGAAGATGTTGTCGCCCAGCACCAGGCAGCTCGGCTTGCCGGCGACGAAGTCGCGGCCGATCAGGTAGGCCTGGGCCAGGCCATCCGGACTCGGCTGCACCGCGTACTGGATGTCCATGCCCCATTGCGAACCGTCGCCCAGCAGCTGCTGGAACAGCGCCTGTTCGTGCGGAGTATTGATGATCAGCACTTCGCGGATGCCCGCCAGCATCAGCACGCTGAGCGGGTAGTAGATCATCGGCTTGTCGTACACCGGCAACAGCTGCTTGCTGACGCCCTTGGTGATCGGA
Organism: Stenotrophomonas genospecies 3; assembly: GCF_054473855.1. Lineage (NCBI taxonomy): Bacteria > Pseudomonadati > Pseudomonadota > Gammaproteobacteria > Lysobacterales > Lysobacteraceae > Stenotrophomonas > Stenotrophomonas genospecies 3. The sequence continues at coordinate 56,266 of NZ_JBTMUR010000015.1, read as the reverse complement.
TACAGCCGGGTGCCGGAACCGCCGGCCAGGATGATGCCCTTACGTTGCGTCATGTTATCTCCCGGCCTCAGGCGGCAGTGCCGATGCGCTGCAGGCGGTAGCTGCCATCCAGCACGCCGTTGACCCATTCCTGGTTGTCCAGGTACCAGTCGACGGTGAACGTGATGCCCTGCTCGAAGGTGTAGGCCGGTTCCCAGCCCAGGTCGTTCTTCAGCTTGGAGGCATCGATCGCATAGCGGCGGTCATGGCCGGGGCGGTCGGTGACGTAGGTGATCTGGCTGCTGCGCGGCTGTCCATCCGCGCGCGGGCGGCGCTGGTCCAGCAGCGCACAGATGGCCTGCACCACTTCGATGTTCTGCTTTTCCGAGTTGCCGCCGACGTTGTAGGTCTCGCCGACCTGGCCCTTGGCCAGCACGGTGCGGATCGCTTCGCAGTGGTCGGAAACGAACAGCCAGTCGCGCACCTGCTTGCCATCGCCGTACACCGGCAGCGGCTCGCCAGCCAGCGCCTTGGCGATCACCAGCGGGATCAGCTTCTCGGGGAAGTGGTACGGGCCATAGTTGTTGGAGCAGTTGGTGGTCAGTACCGGCAGCCCGTAGGTGTGGTGGAAGGCACGGACCAGATGGTCCGAAGCGGCCTTCGACGCCGAGTACGGCGAATTCGGGGCGTACGGTGTGGTTTCGCTGAACTTGCCGGTCTCGCCCAGGGTGCCGTACACCTCGTCGGTGGACACGTGCAGGAAGCGGAAGGCCGCGCCCTGTTCGTCCGGCAGCGCCTTCCAGTAGTCACGGACCGCTTCCAGCAGGCCCAGGGTGCCCACCACATTGGTCTGGATGAAGGCACCGGGACCGTCGATGGAGCGGTCAACGTGGCTTTCGGCGGCGAAGTTCACCACGGCATCCGGCCGGTGTTCGGCCAGCAGGTTCGCGACCAGGGCCTGGTCGCCGATATCGCCCTGCACGAACAGGTGGTTGGGGTTGCCGTCCAGGCTGGACAGGGTCTTCAGGTTGCCGGCGTAGGTCAGCACATCGAGGTTGATGACCTTGACGCCGCGCGCGACGGCCTCGAGAACGAAGTTACCGCCAATGAATCCGGCGCCGCCGGTGACAAGCCATGTGGGCACTACCTGTTCTCCTGATCGAAATTCACCCAAGGAGCGCCCATGAGCGCCCCGGCACAGCGGCACAGGATACATGCCGATGGCCTTCACGACTGCTTGCGTGACGTGAACACGAGCTCGCGAAGTGCATTTTTGCCGCGCCGCAACATAACCATACGCATTCGCATGGTCACCCCAAGCCAGCTAGAATCGGGGTCCCACCCCCGAACCGGTTGCTGTTCCAGGACCGGACGTTCTCCCTGTTACTGAAGGACCCCGTACCAGATGAAAATCCTCGTCGCGTACAAGCGCGTGGTGGACTACAACGTCCGCATTCAGGTCAAGCCGGACGGTTCCGGCGTGGTCACCGACGGCGTCAAGCTGTCCCCCAACCCCTTCGATGAAATCGCCCTGGAAGAAGCCTTGCGCCTGCGCGACAAGGGCATCGCCAGCGAAGTCGTGGTTGCCACCATCGCTCCGGCCGACGCCCAGGCGCACCTGCGCAACGGCCTGGCCATGGGCGCCAACCGCGCCATCCATGTCGTCACCGACCAGGCCATCCAGCCGCTGACCGCGTCGCGCATCCTGCTCAAGCTGATCGAGAAGGAACAGCCGGACCTGGTGATCCTCGGCAAGCAGGCCATTGACGACGACGCCAACCAGACCGGCCAGATGCTGGCCACGCTGTGGGGCCGCCCGCAAGCGACCTTCGCCAGCAAGCTGGAGATTGCCGACGGCAAGGCCACGGTGACCCGTGAAGTCGACGCCGGCCTGGAAACACTGGAAGTGGATCTGCCGGCCGTGGTCACCACCGACCTGCGCCTGAACGAGCCGCGCTTCATCAAGCTGCCGGACATCATGAAGGCCAAGGCCAAGCCGCTGGAAACCCTGCAGCTGGCCGACCTCGGCGTTGAAGCCGCCGACACCTTCAAGACCACCCAGTACGCCGCGCCGTCCAAGCGCAGCAAGGGTGTGATGGTCAAGGACGCGGCCGAACTGATTGCCGCACTCAAGCAGAAGGGGCTGCTGTAATGAGCAAGATTCTCGTCATCGCCGAGCACCACGACGGCAAGCTCAACGCCGCCACCGCCAAGACCGTCAGTGCCGCCGCCGCCATCAGCGGTGCCAGCATCGACGTGCTGGTGCTGGCCGCCGACCCGGCCGCCGTCGCCGCCGAAGCCGCGAAGATCGCTGGCGTCGCCAAGGTCCTGACCGTGGCCAATGCCGCCAACGCGCAGGCCATCGCCCAGGTACTGGCACCGCAGATCGCGCAGCTGGCCAAGGGCTATACCCATGTGTTCGGCCCGTCGACCACCTTCGGCAAGGACCTCATGCCGTGCGTGGCCGCCCTGCTCGGCGTCAACCAGGTCTCCGATCTGATGAGCGTCGAAGGCAGCCACACCTTCAAGCGCCCGATCTATGCCGGCAACGCGATCATCACCGTGGAAGCACCGGCCGACCAGATCGTAGTCGCCACCGTGCGCGCCGCGTCCTGGCCGGAAGCTGCCCAGGGCGGCAGCGCCGCCATCGAAGCAGCCAGCGTTGACGCTGCCCTGCCGACCCATACTCGCTTCGTCGGCCTGGCCGCCGGTGCCAGCGACCGCCCGGACCTGCAGAGCGCCAAGCGCGTGGTCTCCGGCGGCCGTGGTGTCGGTTCGGAAGAGAACTTCAAGGTCATCTTCCAGCTGGCCGACAAGCTCGGTGCCGCCGTGGGTGCCTCGCGTGCCGCGGTCGACGCCGGCTACGTGCCCAGCGACCTGCAGGTCGGCCAGACCGGCAAGATCATCGCGCCGGAGCTGTACGTGGCCGTGGGTATCAGCGGTGCCATCCAGCACCTGACCGGCATCAAGGATGCCGGCACGATTGTCGCGATCAACAAGGACGGCGACGCGCCGATCTTCGAGATCGCCGATATCGGCCTGGTGGGGGATCTGTTTGCGATCCTGCCGGAGCTGGAAAAGGCACTAAGCTGATGCTTTGGGCAGGGCACCCCCAGGGTGCCCTGCTTCCAGCAGATTCAGTTGTCTCCGAACAGGTCCCGGGTATAGACCTTGTCTGAGACGTCATCAAGTTCGGAAGACATACGATTGCTGATGATCACATCGGCCTCGCGCTTGAAGAGAGCCAGATCATTGACGACTCTCGACCGGAAGAATTCTGGATCCGGGCAGTTCGGTTCATGGACAATTACCTCTACTCCCTTGCTCTTTATGCGCTTCATCACGCCTTGGATGCTTGAAGAGCGGAAGTTGTCTGAACCGCTTTTCATGATCAGACGGTAGACGCCAACAACCTTGGGCTTGCGCTTGAGGATCTGCTCGGCAATGAAATCCTTTCGCGTGGTATTGGATTCAACAATCGCGCGGATCAGATTCTGAGGAACGCTGCTGTAGTTCGCCAACAACTGCTTTGTGTCCTTCGGAAGGCAGTAGCCGCCGTATCCGAAAGAAGGGTTGTTGTAGTGTCCACCAATGCGTGGATCCAGGCTTACGCCCCGGATGATCTGCTTGCTATCCAGCCCGTGGCTGACAGCATAACTATCCAGTTCATTGAAGTACGATACCCGCATGGCCAGGTAGGTGTTGGCAAAAAGCTTGATTGCCTCCGCTTCGGTTGGATCAGTAAACAGGATGGGAACATCCTTCTTGATCGCCGCATCGCTCAGTAGGGCCGCAAATATCTCCGCGCGCTCGGACTTCTCGCCAACGATGATCCGAGAAGGATGCAGATTGTCATGTAGAGCACGCCCTTCTCGCAGGAACTCTGGCGAGAAAATGATGTTCCGGGTCCCGAACTTGGCTCGCACACTCTCCACGTAACCAACCGGAATGGTGGACTTGATGACCATGGTAGCCTCAGGAGCAATCTGTAGCACCTGAGAAATCACCGATTCGATCGACGAAGTGTTGAAGTAATTTGTTTCGGGGTCGTAATCGGTAGGCGTGGAAATGATGACGAATGCTGCTCCAGCATACGCATCGACCGGATCCAGTGTCGCCCGGAAATCAAGCCCGCCGCCCTGCAATGCGGCCTCGAGCTCAGGGTCGGCAATCGGAGACACGCCTCTGTTGAGCAACTTGACTTTTTCTTCAACGACATCGACAGCAACAACTTCATGCTGGCGAGCAAGAAGCACACCATTGGACAATCCCACGTAACCCGTACCCGCAACCGCAATCTTCACAATAGTCTCTCTATCAGTATTGCCAAGCATCAGATGACCACGAGCATCCCAGGCACTCTCATGCCTTCGTCGTGGAACCAGAAGACCAACTCCTGAACCAAGCTTACTTCAAGCATGTAGTGATCGGGAGGCGCCTCAGCGTTGAAGGAAACATCTACCGCCTTCCCGGGCGATAGCTCAAGCGAAAGATCCTTGCGTGCGTCCCAACCCGGCGGCGCGCAATTACCTTCAACAGGCACCCAGCGCCAAGAAAGCCGAACATTTCACCCTTCAGTCTCGATGGTTTTCAAGATCGAATCTGAACCATTTCTTATCCGAACCCTAGCGCTGACACCACCGACCACTGGTGAACACTCCATGATAAGAAGCTCAATTCTGGCCGCCACATCCAGTGCAATTCGACCAGCGAAGGGAACTACATTGAAGTAGGGATCCGCGACGAAACCTTGTTTCAACTTGGAAATAAACACAACGTCCTCACCCGCCACCTGCTTCCGGAAATACTCTTCGTAGCCCCCTGAAAAGCACGAATCCGCGCAAATCGAACCGCCACGATAGTTGTCAAGAATGAACTCTGGTCTCGCATTATCATCTACAATGACCACGCGCTTTCGATAATCCGGTGGCATATCCAGCAACGCCATATCAAGTGGTGTCCTACTGACGGCCTTTATTGAAATCAACCGTCCACCCTTCAGATCAACTACAGACTCGATCGCGGATCTGTTTGCCAGCCCCCAGTAATCGACCTCAAATCGTCGCTTCCAATCAGAGCCCGCAAGAAGGTTGAAGTAGACGTTCTGCAGGGGGTGCACCATCACCATCCAACCGATCTGCACGGCGAATAAAGATAGGCGATCGCCAGTTCAATCCTCTCGCCCCGACGCACTATTTGGACCAACGCAGAAGCAGTACCAATCGCGGCCAGAACTAGGACTGCCGGCGGCGTGGTTATTGCTATCCAGACCGGGAGGTAGTGCCAAGGAAGATCAGTTGCTTGGTACACACGACCGAGGTAGAGGACCTCATTATCCCACCGGAGATGCGCCATTCGTTCAAAAGCGAAATGAAATTCCGAACAGGCGCCCCCCAGAGGAATGGAAACATTACGTAGACGGCAGCCACAGTGCAAAAGGTGTAAAGCAGGAACAACCTGAACACATGGCCGCCGGATCTCTTTGCCTGTACCATCTGAATAACAAGTAGAATAATAGTCAGGGGCAGAAGCACGACCCCCATGATTCGGATATCGATAGCAAACCCCGTGGCCACTCCATGGAGGACCATTGCTTCGACACGCCCGGAAATCAGCACCCTCGTCAACGTCCACGTCGATATGGCCATTGCAGCCATGAACGCAATATCCTTGGAATTGTAAAACGACTCAGCAAAAACTCTGGGAGAAAGCGCCATTAAAATCGCCGCTGCGAGCGCGACGGCCTGGTTCGCGTATGCAAGCCGGGCTGTTCGATAGATGGCGAAAACACCCAAGGCAGAGAGCAGGAATGTCAACAGATGCCTTAGCGGCCAGATCCGCTCCCCCTCTACCCCAGTCAACCGCTCTGCCGCGGCAAGCGGAAGCTCAAAGGCTACTGCATAATCTCTGTCCTGCCACGTTGAAAGGTCGGGTATCGATCTGAGCTCCTCCTGCAAAGCTCCCGAACCCACCACGCGATCAACATACTTGAGGTTGACCAGTCCATTCATCCGGGACGTTGGCTCATCCCAAGAGACAGCGTAATCCGAGTAAATCAGGACTCCCGCCAACAGGTAGACCACGAAAGCCGCTGCAGCGAAATACCTTCCTGAGACCCGCATCCCTCCTCCCCTGACCGCATGAATGAGGCCCGCAGAGGCTGGAGCCAACCGCGTTCCCTCAGCGGTTCAGCGGGGTTGAGGCAACCGTCATTCCCTCGTCGCTGAACCAGAAAACAGTCTCCTGAACCAAATTCGCCTGCAAGGTTCCTGCCCCACGGTTCAATCCACTGGCGTGGAATTCCACGTTGGCCGATTCACCCGGCGCCAACTGTAGCATCAAGTCCTGGCGGGTATCCCATCCCGGGGGTGCCTTGTCCTCACCGGGCTGCACGACCCGCCATGAGAGGCGAACATTGCGTCCAGCCACCTCAAGGGTACTGATGTCCTGGGAAGATCCGTTATGGATAGTTACAGTGACCCTCGCCCCGCCCTCATCATAGATCACACTTGCGATTGCAATGCTGACATTGCGCGCGACCCCTGCCGGGATCCGGCCCGAAAATCGTGCCAATCGTCCGCCAACGCATTCTTGCTTGGGAACCATCACGATCCTATCCAGAAGCTGCTGCGCCTGAGTCGCATTCACTCGCCCAAACTGAATCTGTGTGCGGACGAAACTCTCCGCGCTTTCACAGCTTCCAGCCACGCCAGCGCCAGGCGGCACGTAGCCGGAATATCCATTAATGGAAGCCATTCCATGATCCTGAGCATAGATCATCGCGTCCAGGTCATCGAGATATGGAGAATCTGATGATCGATCCGCCATGATCACGCTCCCGCGAACCGCCCCGGCAGGCACCCTCGATTCAAAGTTCGCCTGTCTGGCCCGCCAGGCAGCGAAGCTTGCGTTGCCCGCCTCAAAGGTACTTGACTCTGCAACCAGAAGAACGACCGCCAGCAGACCTCCAATGCAAAGACGAAGGGCACCGCGTCGCTCAAGAAGCGTGAGAACACGCTGGAAACCAATACCTGCAAGGATACCGAGAGGCACGACCATGACCAGCATCACACGGGTTACAGCTCGTATTGAGTCGATCCCAGGAACGTGCAGGAAGAGTCGATAGATGGAGAAATTACTAACATTCAGGGTTCCAGCCACCAGCAACAGTAAGGACACAAACGCCAACCGGCCAATATCGGTGTACTCGATCCTGCGAAGCGCAACCAGTGCACCCACCAAACAGAAGAGCAGAACGCCCACTCCGATGAAAAGCTGATGCTCATGCCGCATTGAAATGTCGGTGATCGATCCGCCGACAACATGGCTTAGCTTGGAAAAATCTGAAATCAGGTAGCTCCAGACCCTGGGGAGCATACCGAGAATCTCATCGCGAGGTCGCTCAAACCCATGGGCGAGCGTGACTTGCTTGTATTTTGCGAGCAATGCAAACACAGCCGCGCCGCACACAAGTACTACGGATGCAGATGCTAGCGTCCCAAACAAATTGGTTCTACTGACACTCTGCATGACGCTCCGGCGGATAGCCCCTGCCTTGCCCAGTAACAGCCAGCCGACAACCATCGCGATCAGAAGATAGACAGCGAAGACACCGGTATAGATTGCACAGTAGAACTGCGCCATGAGCCAGACGGCAGTCCACGCCAGAGATGACGTTTTTCCTGACTCCAACCAGGCATAGAAGGTGACAAATACCAACGGCACGAACATGCGAAACGCAAATTGCGCGTGGGCCTGCTGGGCCAGAACCGGGAGGGAGAACGCGAAGACAAACGCAGCAGCCGCGGCACCTGAATGCCTGAGCTTCAAACGTCTGAATGCGACGTATGCAAGCACATAGTTCAGAATACCTCCAAGCATCAACCAGAGCGCAAGCGCCGGCTCCCGCTCAAACCCAAGAAGGCGAAGCAGGGCATAAGGAAGAATAGAACCGAAATGGTTATCGCTGAGCGCCAGGACGTCCTTCACAGGATAGAAGAACCCCGGACTCCACAGAGACTCTACGTCTCCTCGCAGCCATTGATAGACGTGCTCAAGCACCACCGAGTTGAATCTTGCGTCGATCAGATCGCCCGGCACTGCCGTGAGATAAGAATTTGCCCTCAATTGATAGAAGGCGACACCAACAAACAGGAAAAGTGTGAATGCAATCAGGCCCCTAGCCTTCTCGCAACCGACCGAAATTGCATTCATCAAGAATCTCTCTTCGCTAACACACTTAGACTCTACGAATGGCGGAAATACACGTTGCATAAACTTTCAGGCAATCAAGCCCGACCAATGCAGTCCTTTAACCGCCTACCCACGGAGCAACGCGCCAGCGCACTCCTCCTCCGCAACTGTCAACGACGGCGCATGATTTTCATGAACCCGTTTCGAAAACTCGAATTTGAGTACTTGGCCACGCTCTGACGGGCCCTCTCGGCCAGTTCGATCTGCGCTCCGGTTCCGTACAGCGCCATCAAATCTCGGGTTTTCAAGCGCAGGTCATCCGCACTACGGAAGTGGAATCCGTCGACGCCATCTGTGACGATTTCCTTCGGCCCCCCCATAGGAACAACGATTGGGATTGCACCAGCAGCCATCGCCTCGCATGCTGTCATGCCGAAGTGCTCCAGCTTCTCCGGTTCGATAGTTTCCGACTCACCCCAGCCAGCACCATGCCAAAAGATCGAGGCCACGGAGTACTCCTCCAGCAACTCTCTGGCAGTAAGGTTGCCCATGATTCTGATAGGGTAACCGCGAGCAAGCTCATTCACCCGCTCAAAGTACTCTCGATGGGCGGCTGTATCCGCATGTACACTGCCCGCGAGGTGGTACTCCCACCCCTCTGGCACCATGCCAGCGTCGCACATACCCCTGAAGGCACCAATGAGTTCCACGTGCTTTTTGTTATGCCCACCGGCAAAGAAACGCCCGACGCTCAGGATTACCCTTTTCTTGCCGTCGAGTTCAATTCCAGCGAATCGTTCGGTATCGATCGGGGGCGGTAGAACATCCGCTTTACGCGCCCAACGCTTCTCTACCCAGGCAGCCGTGAATTCTGAATTGGCCAACGGTACATCGTAACTGTCGATAAAAGGGCGCAGGTCTTTCGAGACATGGCCTCGAACGAGCTTTCTTGCATTATTAGCAATACGCCCAAAGCGCGGAAATCCCTCGCGACTCAACTTTCCTGCCGCCCGCTGCAGGAAGCGAGCGACGCGTGAGCTTTCAACCAACTCGTGGGGGAAGAACACCAGATAGATCGACCTGGCTGCCTGCGAGACCATCGACGAACAATAGGTTGAATTGATGAACAAGTCATAATCAGCACTTCTGGGCGCGAGCTCGGCGCACGACTGTGCAGGCCAGTCCACCCATCGCGCGCCATCAAGCTTCAGATTCATACGCTGGCAGAACTCGACCTCATCAACTGGACCAACGCGAATCAGGTCAACCTCGTAGCCCTCAGACAACAATACTTCTGCGATGGTTCCGACGTGCTTCTCGCCACCACCCATCGTGGACCAATAGCGATTATAGATACCAACTTTCATCGTGCTCTAGCCCCAATCATATCAGTCGCGCGCAAGTATCCGGTCCAGCGGTGCAGCAAGGCCAGGGGGGCGAGCTTGAGCAATCCATACTGGATGCGAAGTCGAAGACGAAGCTCTGCATTGCATCTCTCGTTCCGGAATCCGCGCCGCACCGCAGCGACGGACGCCCGCAGGCACCGGGCGGACTCCCTCGCATATGCGGCTGCCGCTACATATACATGAGCATGCTTGATCTTGATCAAGACGTGGTTTCTCGACACATAAAAGATGAACGTCGGTGACCATTCGACACTGGACCCGGTATGTACATGACGAACTACACTATCAGGAACATAACGGAGACTGCCTCCCGCCTTGCGAAGACGCCAGCAGAGATCTGTATCCTCGTAATACATGAAGAAGCTGGAATCGAACAAGCCGGCCTCGATCAATGCCGATCGCCGCATCAGCATCGATGCACCACACAGCGCGTTGACGTTCTCAGCGGCGTCAAACTGGCCGGTGTCCACCTCGTAGATGCCACGATCGCCAGCTTCACCGCTGTCATTCAAGTTGGTTCCAGCATTGTTGATCACATCAAACGCCAGACCCGTCAGGAAGCTTGCATCACAGTCAAAAACGAATTCTTTGAAGCCTGTCTCAAGCCGCCCAGATGCCAGCTGACGCCCGCCTGCCTTGACAGTAAACTCGCCGCCCCCTCCCATCTCAGAGCCAGAGAGCACCAGCTTCAACTTGAAACTTCCGCCCGTCGGTTCTGGCGGCAAAGGGATTCGTAGCGTTGCGTCACCATTTGTCCAGTTGACCTTTCTGGAACCGTGATACTCCGGACCCCAGAAGCCGTCGGAATATATCAGCTTTCGGTAACCACTTCCGATGAAGCAACTCTCATCGTCAACAAGCACGCCAAGTTCTCGAGTGTCGCCCGAACCACCTGCTTCGCTCGGGCGGAATGCCCCGCTCTGGATGTTGAGCTCGACATACCGCCGGAAGAAAAGAATCTTCGATCCAGCAGCTGATGCCGCCGGATGGGACATCAGCTCCTCGACCAAAGCCGAGAGCCACAGCGGATCGACTACGGTATCGTTGTTGATCAGCCCAATCAGCTCACCATTTGCGTGGGTCATGCCAAGGTTGTTTCCACCTGCAAAACCCAGATTTTTCCTTGATTCGATGATGCGAACCCAAGGGAAGGCAGATCCAACATAGCCCACGGAGTCATCAGCCGACGCATTATCGACGAAAATTACTTCAAATCGGGGATACTCGAGCTTCTCGATGCTCTCCAAGAGCGGCTGCAGGAAACGCTTGCCATTGTAATTGACAACAATAAGGCTCACCAAAGGGAGAGATTTCTCGAACTGCGCCCTTTCAGCTTGTGACACCTCATTGAGATGACGCTGCGCCTTCTCTTCATGGACAGCATAATCACGCGCACCCTCCATACTCCGCAGCATCTCCTGATACTCAGCTGCGACCTTATTTACTTCAGCCTTCCAATCACTGTCCTTGGCCAGAAGCGCCTGGTCGCGCTCAATTGAGATTCGTTCAATCTCCATCCTATAATCTGCGGCGACCTGCTCAACTCGCTGTCCCCACGCCTGATCCTTGTCGACAAGCATCTGGTCGCGCTCAAGAGCTATCCTCGCAATCTCGCACTGATAGTCATTGGCCACCTGTCGAACGCGCGCCTCAACGTAGCCAGCAACCTCAAACACGGACTGAGGTAACCGCGGGATCTCCCCCGCAGACGCAAGCGCAACGAAATAGACGGGCTGGCGAGGCATCTGCGCATTCTGCGCTTCTTCAAGAAGCCCGCCCTCTTCGCTCCAGTAGTGGCGGATCGCATCGGCACGATCCGAAGCAACCGGGCTGATCGGCCTGATCCGCCCGATCATCGAAGCCATGGTGGTGCGCTGACCGTAAAGTTCGAAGGCTGGGAAGTACTGAAGAATCAACTCCTCGAGCTCGGCACGATCCAACTCCTTGACATGGAATTCATTGTGGAATGCCGGTTTCTCCGAATACTCGACACGATCCGGACTGGATATCATCAGCACTCCGTCGGGACGAAGGACACGGACGATTTCCCTCATCATTTCATGGTGCTGATCATGGTGCTCGATTGTCTCGAAACTGACGACGACGTCGACGCTAGCATCAGGCAAAGGGATTGCTGTGCAGGAGCCGCAATGGAATTCGAGATTGCCGGACCTGTATGCGTCACGAGCGTGGTCTACGGCACCAGGATCAATGTCAACGCCAATTACTTTCTGAGCATGTCGGGACATCAAGGCGGAGCCGTAGCCTTCTCCACATGCAATGTCCAGCACGTGCTTACCAGCAATGATTTCGCAAGCCAGGTGATATCGATGGTAATGTTCCATCTCGATCTCACCGGTCACACCCGGGATGAAGCGTTCTCCGGTGAAGTCCAGATGGTGTTCGGACATGGGCACAGAACCATTAATCACGACTTCATCTCCATTTCGATCCTGCGCATTGGTACGCCAAACAGGCCGAGACATACGGCACTCGATTGAACGTGGAGGATCAGGGCATCATGAATCCACTGGTGCTGGACATGATCAGCCTGGGTGCCTTCTGCGACCGCAGGTGAAATACTGTATTCCCCACCAGGTAATACCGGGAAGGTAAAATTGAAGGAGGCAACCAGCGTTGTTTCCGGTGGCACCTTCATATCCAGGTCTCGCTGTGACAGGTAAGTATTGTCCGCGAAGATGATCTGGCCCAGTTTATCCTTGACAACAAACCCGACAATCGGCCGATGAATCTCGTCCCTAGTCCGGACAGTGACCTGCAGAGTAACGTCCTGCCCTCCAACGGCCCAGTTAACCGGATTGCCACCAGCATCCAGCAGTTGCACAGAGGTGATGGTGGCGGCACCTGTTCCGAACGAGGCCCGGTTCTCGTCGAACTGGAAAACCTGAATGTCGTTGCGCAGATTGGACGCATCGATCAGCGACTGCCTCATGTCCACGTATTCAACAGGTGCGACCTCGACAAAGGCGTCGGTCGCAGCACGTGGCTTCTCCGCTGTTTCTTCCAACTCATCCAGAATAGGTTCAGCCGCAACCACCGGCGTGCCAGCAGATTCTGGCTCGAAAAGCGATGCAAGATACGCCTGGGACAGCTCCTTGGGCGCACCATTCATGCGGAGATCGCCCTTGTCCAACCAGATTGCGCGTTCGCAGAGATTGATGACAGCCCCCATATCATGACTGCAGAAAAGCAGAGTCCCGCGCTTCATGAATGACCGGAGGAATCTCATGCACTTCTGGGTGAAATAGGCGTCTCCTACGGACAACGCTTCATCGACGACGAGGATATCCGCATCGACATGTGCAATAACCGAGAATGCCAAGCGCACAACCATACCACTTGAATATGTCTTGACCGGCTGATCTATGAAATCGGAAATTCCGGAAAACTCAACGATGTCAGGGTAGCGACTCTCCATCTGTTCGGCAGTCAGTCCGAACAACGCGCCACTTAGCATTACATTTTCTTTCCCGGTGAACTCAGGGTTGAACCCTGATCCCAACTCAAGAAGCGCCGCGATTCGCCCGGTTGTTTTTACCTCACCCACAGACGGACTCAACGTGCCACAGACAAGCTGCAGCAGAGTCGACTTTCCCGAACCGTTGCGACCGATGATGCCAACGGTTTCGCCACGACGCACACTGAACGAGACATCCTTCAGCGCCCAGAATTCGCGATAGTAGTGCTTGGGTTCGCCACCCAGCGCTCGATCCAGCGCGGGCAGGACGAATTGCTTCAACCTATCCTTCGGATCTGCGTAGATTTCGTAAAACTTGCCGAGGCCTGATACATCGATCACTACTTCCGGCGACGGGTCGGGCGAATTGTCAGAGGACATCAGCGAAGCCTTTACGCATTTTTTGGAATACAGCGAATCCGATGAAAGCGAAAGCGGAGGCAATCATCAAATAGACGATCAGCCCCTTGAAGTCAGGCAACTTACCCCAGATCAACACCTGCCGGGATTGCTCCATGATGAAGGTCAGAGGATTCAACATGAACAGCTTCTGGTATTTTTCGGGCCACGCGGACTGCGGATAGAAGACCGGCGAAAGAAACAGCATTGCAGTTGTGATGAACGTCGTTGTCTGCTTCAAATCACGAATGAATACACCCAGCGCAGCGAGGATCCAGGCAATACCGACCGCAATGACAAGCAGGGGCGCCAGAACGACGGGAAAGAACACAGCCTGCCAATGCAAACCGCCGTTGCAGAGTACAAGACCCGCAAGCAGGACACATACGCTGGCAAGACAGTGAAAAAGGGCGGATCCGAGGCTGATGACTGGCAGCATCTCGAGCGGGAAAACGACCTTGGTCACATAGTTTGTATTCTCAAAAATGATACCCGGGGCGCGATTGATCACCTCGGCGAAAAGGCCATGGATAATCACGCCTACGAACATCACCAGTGCAAACTGCGCCCTGCTGTCGCCCACCTGACCATGCCAGCGCGCCTTGAAGATTACAGCGAAGACAAATGTGTAGATGAGCAGCATGAGCAGCGGATTGATGAAAGCCCAGAGCAGGCCTGCAAATGACCCCTTATATTTGCTCTGGACGTCTCTCTTTCCAAGCAACCACACGATTCCACGATTTGTCCAGAGCGAATTCAACAACGCTCCGGGAGAAATTCGATTCATCTGAAAATTTTCCCAATGAAGTCATGCGTAAGCACATGAAGTGACGCTACTGCGTTTCAACCCAGCGCCCGTTCCAGATCCACCTGCAGATCCCCCAGATCCTCCACGCCCACGCTCAGCCTTACCAGCGCATCACTGATGCCCAGCTGTTCGCGGCGTGCCACGGGAATCGAAGCGTGCGTCATCACCGCCGGGTGGTTGACCAGGCTTTCCACGCCACCCAGCGACTCGGCCAGGGTGAACAGCTCGGTCTTCTCGCAGAAGCGCTTGGCCGCCTCGAAACCGCCCTTGAGGACGATCGAGACGATGCCGCCGTAGCCGCCCATCTGGCGGGTCGCCAGCTCATGCTGCGGGTGCGACGGCAGGCCCGGGTAGATCACCTTTTCCACCGTCGGATGCTTTTCCAGCCACTGGGCCAGGGCCAGCGCGTTGGCGCAGTGCGCCTTCATGCGCAGCGGCAGGGTCTTCAGGCCACGCAGGGCCAGGAAGCTGTCGAACGGGCCCTGCACGCCACCCACCGAGTTCTGCAGGAAGGCCATCTGCTGGGCCAGTTCGGCGTTGTCGCCGACCACGACCATGCCACCGACCATGTCCGAGTGGCCATTGAGGTACTTGGTGGCCGAGTGCAGCACCAGGTCCGCGCCCAGCTCCAGCGGGCGCTGCAGCATCGGCGAAGCGAAGGTGTTGTCGACCACCACGATCAGGCCGTGGCGCTTGGCGATGGCGGCCACCGCAGCGATGTCCACGATCTTCAGCATCGGGTTGGTCGGGGTCTCGATCCAGACCATCTTCGTCTTCGACGTGATGGAGGCTTCAAACGCCGCCAGATCGGTCAGGTCGACGAAGCTGAAGTCCAGCCCGGCGGTGCGGCGACGCACGCGCTCGAACAGGCGGAAGCTGCCGCCGTAGATGTCGTCCATCGCCACCACGTGGCTGCCGGCGTCCAGCAGCTCGATCACGGTCGAGCTGGCCGCCATGCCCGAAGCGAAGGCGAAGCCACGGGTACCGCCTTCCAGCGACGCCACGCACCGCTCATAGGCGAAGCGGGTCGGGTTGTGGGTACGCGAGTACTCGAAGCCCTGGTGCTCGCCCGGGCTGGACTGGGCATAGGTCGAGGTGGCGTAGATCGGTGGCATCACCGCGCCGGTGCTGGGATCGGGCGACTGACCGCCGTGGATGGCCAGCGTGGCCAGGGCCAGGGCGCGATCCTGGGAAGTAGCGTTGGACATGTTCTTTCCTGAGGGGCGCCGACACGCGGCGCCATCGAAGGTGCGGAAGTCTACCAGCGCGGCCTTAACGACCTTTGACGCGGATAAACCGGGATTCAGCAGCGAACGTCTGCGATCAGCGGCTTACTGCACGCGACGGCGCAGATAGTTCAGCAGATCGATACGGGTGATCAGGCCCAGGAAAGTGTCGCCGTCCATCACGATCGCCACCTGGCCGCGGTCGAACACCGGCAGCAGCGCCTCGATCGGCGACTTCACGTCCAGCCGGTCCAGCTTGCTGACCATCGCGGTGGCGACGGTGTCGCGGAAGCGTGCCTCATCGCCATACACGTGCAGCAGCACGTCGCTTTCGTCGACGATGCCGACCAGCTGCTCGCCGTCCATCACCGGCAGCTGCGATACGTCGTACAGCTTCATGCGCTGGTAGGCAGTGGTCAGCAGGTCGTTCGGACCGATCACCACGGTGTCGCGCTGGCCGTACGGGCGCAGGATCAGGTCGCGCAGGTCGCCGTGCTGCGGGCGCTGCAGGAAACCGTTGTCCAGCATCCAGTAGTCGTTGTACATCTTCGACAGGTACTTGTTGCCGGTATCCGGCACCAGCACCAGCACCTTCTTCGGCGTGGTCTGCTCCTTGCAGTACTTCAGGCCGGCGGCCAGCAGGGTGCCGGTGGACGAGCCACCCAGGATGCCTTCCTTGCCCAGCAGTTCGCGTGCGGTGTGGAAGCTCTCGGCATCGCTGATGGCATAAGCCTTCTTGACGCGGCTGAAATCGGAGATCGACGGCAGGAAGTCCTCGCCGATGCCTTCCACCAGCCAGCTGCCCGATTTGTCGTTCAGATTGCCGTCGTTGATGTACTCGGCCAGGATCGAACCGACTGGATCGGCCAGCACCAGTTCGGTCTTCGGCGACAGCTTGGCGAAGGCACGCGACAGGCCGGTCATGGTGCCGGAACTGCCGCAGCCGAACACGATGGCGTCCAGATCGCCGCCCATCTGCTCCAGGATCTCCGGGCCGGTACCGAATTCATGCGCGGCCGGATTGTCCGGGTTGCCGAACTGGTTGATGAAGTACGCGCCCGGGGTCTGCTCGGCGATGGTCTTGGCCAGATCCTGGTAGTACTCGGGGTGGCCCTTGGCCACGTCCGAGCGGGTCAGACGCACTTCAGCGCCCATCGCCTTCAGGTTGAAGATCTTTTCCCGGCTCATCTTGTCGGGAACGACCAGAATGAGCTTATAGCCCTTCTGCTGGGCCACCAGCGCCAGGCCCAGGCCGGTGTTGCCAGCCGTGCCCTCGACCAGGGTGGCACCGGGCTTCAGGTCGCCGCGCTTTTCCGCCGCCTCGATCATCGACAGGCCGATGCGATCCTTGATCGATCCGCCCGGGTTGGCGCTCTCCAGCTTCAGGTAGAGCTCGCAGACGCCGGTGTCCAGGCGCTGGGCCTTGACGATCGGGGTCTGGCCGATGAGTTCGAGGACGGAAGAATGGATGGGCATTCGGAGGACTTTCGGTTCGCGCCGCACAGGGCCGGACCGATGATTATCCGACGGATGGCGATGAAAGTCAGGTCGGCAGGGCCGCAGCCCGTCCACCGTAAAAAGAGATGCGGACAGCCCCGGATCGACGAGGAGACCGGTACCGCCCGCATCGGTGAGCTGTGCCTGCAGGCCAAGGCACCACGGCCTGTGGTGCCTTGGCGCGGCCGCCTCATCGGCGGTGCCGCGATGCCGGGGCAGGAGCGCCCGGCGGGGCCATCGATGGCCGGGTCACGCCGTTCCGGGCGTGACGGGGTGCGTCAAAGCGTGGGGGACGTCATTGGGAGCGGTGTTTCGTACATTCGCAGAAGTCGTTGCTTGGCCAGCAGCTTCTCGCGCTTCATGCGACCCAGGGTGACATCATCGATCGGGAGTACACCCAACTCCGCGTCCATGCACTTCTTGTTCAACTTGCGGTGCTGGTCATGGAGTGCCCTGAACTCCGGATCACGCGCGCGACGGGCGTCGATCTCGCTCTGGGGCTGATCTTCAAACATGATGGACCTCCTTCGACAGATACACGAACGCCCCGGCCGCAAGGCACGGGGCGTTGTTCATGGAGGAGCGCCGGTCGATGCCCACCTGGACGCCTGCAACGACCTGCGGCACTGGCCTGCGCACGTCGATCTGCTGCGGTTCGCGCCCTGTTTGCATCGGCCCGGCCCTCCCATCGTCCGGTCCGCGGCATTGCGTCCCGGACGATTGACCCTACGCCTGCTCAAGGCGGGGTACAAGACCCCTGCGGCAAAAAGACCGAACCCCGCCGGGGCGGGGTTCAGGCTGAATGCTCATCGCAACGAAAAACAAACAATATCAAGCAATTACGGGGCGATGATGACCTCGGCCGAGCGTGCCCGGGTGGACGCCGCCTTCTTGCCGCTGAGCTGGATCCGGTTGCTCGCGACACCGGCCGCGACCAGGGCATCGCGCAGCGCTTCGGCGCGTTTCTGGCCTACGCCGTTGGCACTGTCGTAGGCCTCGATGCGCAGGCGGCCCTTCTTGCCGATGTTCAGGTACTCGGCCAGTGCCTTGGCCTGGTTGCGGGCGCCACCGGACAGGCTGGAGGCGCCGGCGGCGAATGCGTCACCACTGAAGGTGAAGACCTCGCCACGGCCATCGAACTTCGAGCCCGGCAGCTTCTGCCCGGACACCAGCTCGGCTTCCTCGCGGGCCAGCTTGGCGGCGTTCTGCTGGGCGGCGCTGAGGCGCTGCTGCTGCTTGCCGGCCACGCTGGTCAGAGCATTCTCGGCATCCTGGCGGGCCAGGGTCTCGGCCTCGGCGGCCTGGCGCAGGCGCTCAGCCTCCTCGGCCTGCATCTGCGCCTGCATGCGCAGCTGCTCGGCCTCCTGGCGGGCACGGGCGGCATCGCGGCGGCTGGCCTCGATCAGCAGATCACTGCGGGTGCGCTCGAGGCGATCGACCTCACGCGCGGCCAATGCGGCACGCACGGCAGTCTCGGCAATCTCCACCCGGCGCTCGGCCAGGTAGGTGGCCAGCTCCTGGTCGCGGCGCTTGGCCTTGTCCAGGGTGGCGATGGCCTGCTGGGCCTGCATGCGCTCGAAGGCGCCCAGCTCAGCCGTGTCGGGATTGGCCTGGATGGCCATCAGACGCTGGCTCAGTTGCGCCACCATCGGGTTGTCGGCGGCCAGGGCCAGGGTCGGCAGCGCCAGCAGCGCAGCCAGGGTTGCGGCAGTCATCGGCTTCACCGGCGGTCCTCCCCGGTGGACAGCTGGCGTTGCAGCTGGTTGACCTCGTTGCGGCGCAGCTGCAGCTGCGCGGTGACGGTGGCTTCCTCGCTGCGGGCGCGGGCCAGGTCGGCATCGGCAGCGGCGCGCAGGGCGATCGCCGGGGCGTTCTTGCGCTCGCGGCGGTCGCCGGCAGCACGCTGGGCCTGTTCCAGCCCCTGCCGGGCCAGCCCGATCAGGTCCGGGGCGTACTGGTCGGCGTCGGCTTGGGTGGCCTTGTCGACCGCCTGCCGGGCCTGGGCCAGTTCCAGTGCGCCGTCCTGCGCCCAGGCGGGGGCAGACAGTGCGAATGCAAACGCCATCACATACAGGCCATGGCGCATTCGTGCGAAGCTAAGTCGTTTCATTGGGGAGGCCGTACCGGTTGTCGGTTCACGGCCATTGTCGTCAAGCCGACACCGTGCTGGCAACGGGCGTCGGCCGTTTCGTTGGGGAAAATTCGCAATGGATATCGGCTACTTCCTGAAGCTGATGACCGAAAAGAACGCTTCGGACATGTTCCTGACCACCGGAGCACCGGTCTACATCAAGATCGAGGGGAAGCTTTATCCGCTGGGCAACACCGGCCTGCCGCCGGGCATGGTCAAGAAGATCGCCTACTCGCTGATGGACGAAGGCCAGGTGCCGCAGTTCGAGCGCGAGCTGGAGCTCAACATGGCCATCGCCCTGCCCGATGCCGGGCGCTTCCGCGTCAACGTGTTCAAGCAGCGCGGCGAAGTGGGCATGGTCATCCGCGCCATCCGCAGCCGCATCCCGAGCATCGAGGAGCTGAACCTGCCGCAGGTGCTGAAGGACGTCATCATGACCCCGCGCGGGCTGGTGCTGGTGGTGGGGTCCACCGGTTCCGGCAAGTCCACCTCGCTGGCGTCGATGATCGACCACCGCAACAGCACCACCACCGGTCACATCCTCACCATCGAGGACCCGATCGAGTACCTGCACAAGCACAAGATGTCGATCGTCAACCAGCGCGAGGTCGGGCTGGACACCCATGCCTTCCACAACGCGCTGAAGAACGCGATGCGTGAAGCGCCGGACGTGATCCTGATCGGCGAGATCCTGGATGCGGAAACGATGGAGGCGGCGATCGCCTTCGCCGAAACCGGCCACCTGTGCCTGGCCACCCTGCACTCCAACAACGCCGACCAGACCATCGAGCGCATCCTCAACTTCTTCCCGGAAAGCGCGCACAAGAACGTGCTGATGAACCTGGCGCTGAACCTGCGTGCGGTGATCAGCCAGCGCCTGGTGAAGAACAAGGAGGGCCGTCGCCTGCCGGCCACCGAGGTGCTGATCAACACGCCGATGATCCGTGACCTGCTGCGTCGCGGCCAGGTGCACGAGATCAAGGCGGCGATGGAAGGCTCGCTGGAGGAAGGCATGGAGAGTTTCGACCAGTGCCTGTTCCGTCTGGCCAAGGCCGGCATCATCGAGCAGGAGGAAGCGCTGCGCGCGGCCGACTCGCGCGATGGCCTGGCTCTGAAGTTCCGCCTGTCCGAAGGCAGCAGTGGCGAGCACGACCCGTACGCGGATTTCTCGGCCGGGCAGCCAAGCATCACCCACGGCTTCTGACCGCACGAAAAAGGGGACAGAGGGGATTAAGTCGTAAGTGCATTTACGACTTAATCCCCTCCGTCCCCTTTTCCTGAAGAATTCAGGGGCGGTCTCATCCAATGAGACCCCTCATCCGTAGGTTTCCTCAATGGAAACCATCCGCAAGCTGGCCATTCTGGCCGATGCCGCCAAGTACGATGCCTCCTGCGCCTCCAGCGGCTCGGGCAAGCGCGATTCGCGCGTCAGTGGCGGCATCGGCAGCACTGAGGGTATGGGCATCTGCCACAGCTATACACCCGATGGCCGCTGCGTTTCATTGCTGAAGATCCTGCTGACCAACTTCTGCGTCTACGACTGCGCCTACTGCGTGAACCGGGTCTCCAGCAACGTAGCCCGTGCGCGTTTCAGCGTGGACGAGGTGGTCGCACTCACCCTGGACTTCTACAAGCGCAACTACATCGAGGGGCTGTTCCTGTCCAGCGGCATCATCCGCAATGCGGACTACACCATGGAACAGATGGTGGAGGTGGCCCGGCAACTGCGCGAAGAACACCGCTACGCCGGCTACATCCACCTCAAGACCATTCCCGAGGCCTCGCCGGAGCTGCTGGCCAGCGCCGGGCGCTATGCCGACCGCCTGTCGATCAACGTGGAACTGCCGACCGAAGCCGGCCTGAGCGCCTTGGCGCCGGAGAAGACGGTGCATTCGATACGCGGCGCGATGGGCGAACTACGCTGGCGCATCGAGGAAGCCAAGGAGGCGCGCAAAGCCCCCGCAGCGATGGCACCGAGGGCCAGCCGCAGTCCACGCCCTCCCCGTTTCGCACCCGCCGGGCAGAGCACGCAGATGATCGTCGGCGCGGACGGGGCCAACGACCAACAGATCCTGGCCAGCGCCGATGCGCTGTACGGCAACTACCGCATGCGCCGGGTGTACTACTCCGCGTTCAGCCCGATTCCGGACGCCAGCCGGCAGCTGCCACTGCAACCGCCTCCGCTGCAGCGCGAACATCGCCTCTACCAGGCCGACTGGTTGCTGCGCTTCTACGGGTACGGCGTGGATGAGATTACCGATACCACCCAGGACGGCATGCTCGACCTGGATATCGACCCGAAAATGGCTTGGGCGATCCGTCACCCCGAGCGCTTTCCTGTGGATCTCAACCGCGCGCCGAAGGAAATGCTGCTTCGCGTACCCGGGCTGGGCGTGCGCAACGTGAAACGGGTGCTGATGACACGCCGCCACGGTCGCCTGCGGGTTGCCGATGTAGCACGCCTGAAGGCACCGATGAGCAAACTGCTTCCGTTTGTGCAGCTGGCTGACCACCATCCACGCAAATCGCTGGACGATCCGGCGGCGCTGCGCGCGCAGTTGGCCCCACCGCCTCGTCAGGGATCGCTGTTTGATGCACCGCCCGCCGCCTGACGCGCAGCGCTGGTCGCTGCGGGTGGACCCGCAGTGGTCGCTGCAGGCCTGGCGCGATGCTGCGCGCGAAGCGTTGCTGCGAGGCGTGGCCCCTCCTCAGCTGGACTGGCTGGAAGGGAGCGAAACGTCGTTGCTGGATGCGCCGGCCGTGCAGCGGGCGCCGATGCTGGCCGATGCCAGTACACCCAACGTGCCCCGCGATTTCCTGGAACTGGCGGCCACCTGCCTGTGCCATCACGACCCCCAGCGACTGGCCTTGCTGTATCGCCTGCTGTGGCGCATCGTCCATGGCGAGCGTTCGGTGCTGAGCAACCCCGCCGACGCCGATGTCCTGCGCGCAACGGCGCTCGCCCAGGCCGTCCGCCGTGACACGCACAAGATGAAGGCATTCGTGCGCTTCCGCGAGGTGCTTGGCCAGCCTGATGCGTTCATCGCCTGGTTTGAGCCACAGCACCACATTGTCGACCGGGTCGCGCCCTTCTTCGCGCGCCGCTTCACCGGCATGCGCTGGGCGATCCTCACGCCTTCGCGCAGCGTCGCATGGGATGGGCAGGCGCTTGCCTTCGGCCCCGGCGCACGGCGCGAGGATGCCCCGGCCGAGGATGCGCGCGAATCACTGTGGCAGACCTACTACGCCAGCATCTTCAATCCGGCGCGACTCAATACACGGATGATGATGCAGGAGATGCCGGCAAAGTACTGGCGCCACCTGCCGGAGGCCCAGCTGCTGCCACGCCTGGTGCGCGATGCGGCCGACCGCGTGCAGGGAATGCATGACCGTCCCGCGCAGGCGCCGCAGCGCAGGATCCCCCTGCGCGCAGGTGTTGCGATGCCAGCAGCGGATGCCAGCAGTCTGGAGAATCTACGCGAACAGGCCAGCACCTGCCGCCAGTGCCCGCTGTGGGAGCAGACCACGCAGACCGTGTTCGGGCAGGGGCCTGCAGACGCCCGCATGATGCTGATCGGGGAACAACCTGGCGACACCGAGGATCTGCGCGGACAGCCGTTCATGGGTCCTGCCGGTCAGCTACTGGACCGTGCGCTGACCGAATTGGGAATCGATCGCGCGGGGCTGTACCTCACCAACGCCGTGAAGCACTTCCATCATGAACGGCGTGGCAAGGTGCGACTGCACAAGCGACCGGAAAGCCGGCACATCCAGGCCTGCCGCCCTTGGCTGATGGGTGAGATCGCGCGCGTGCGGCCCCAAGTGATCGTGTGCCTCGGCGCGACAGCGGCAGCCTCGGTGTTTGGTCGTGGGTTCGACCTCTCACGCGACCGCGGACGCTGGCACACCCTCGAGGACGGCACCCGCGGCTATGCCACGGTGCACCCGGCATGGGTATTGCGGCAGACCGACGATGCGCGCCGCGAGGATGCCTATCGGCTGTTCCGCGATGATCTGGCCCGATTGCAACAAAAAGGGGACGGAGGGGATTAAGTCGTTTGTGCACTTACGACTTAATCCCCTCCGTCCCCTCTACTTTCAGGCGGCGTCGGGCTGGTTTTCCGGGCGTGCGCGGTCGAAGGCGTCCAGTGCCTGGCAGGCAGCTTCGATACGGCGCAGGGTCGGGTACAGCGCCAGGTCCAGACCGAAGCGATGCGCGTTGTACAGCTGCGGCAGCAGACAGATATCGGCCAGGCCGGGACGGTCACCGTGGCAGAAGGTGCCCGTCGCGCTGCTGTTGGCCAACATTGCCTCCATGGCAGCGAAACCCTCGGCGATCCAGTGCAGGGTCCACTGCGTGCGGGCGTCGGCCGGCACCTGCAGGGTGCGCTCCAGGTACTGCATCACCCGCAGGTTGTTGATCGGGTGGATGTCGCAGGCCACCAGCTGGGCCAGCGCACGCACCCGCGCACGGCCGGCAGCATCGGCTGGCAGCAGCGGCACCTGCGGGAAGCGCTCATCCAGATACTCCAGGATCGCCAGCGACTGGGTCAGCGCATGCCCTTCATGCAACAGGGTTGGCACCAGCTGCTGCGGATTGAGCGCGCGATAGGCGTCAAGGTGCTGCTCGCCACCTTCGCGCACCAGGTGCACCGGCCGGGCTTCCCAGGCCAGGCCCTTCAGCTCCAGGCCGATGCGCACGCGGTAGGCGGCGCTGGATCGCCAGTAGGTGTACAGCACGATGCCGTCGTCGACCGGGATCTCCATCGCCGCCTCTCTGCTCAGGGCCTGGTCGCCTGTTCGATGCGCTGCTCGATCGCACCGAAGATGCTGTTGCCGGCGGCATCGAGCATCTCGATGCGGACCACGTCGCCGAAGGACATGAACGGCGTGCTCGGCTTGCCGTCGCGCAGGGTCTCCACCACGCGCTGCTCGGCGAAGCACGAGGCACCCTTGCTGGTGTCTTCGTTGGCGATGGTGCCCGAGCCAACAATGGTGCCGGCGCTGAGCGGACGGGTCTTGGCCGCATGCGCGACCAGCTGGGCGAAGTTGAACTGCATGTCCACGCCGGCTTCCGGCGCGCCGAACCACTGGCCGTTGATGTGGGTCAGCAGCGGCAGGTGCACCTTGCTGTCCTGCCACGCGGCGCCCAGCTCGTCGGGGGTGACGAACACCGGCGACAGCGCCGAGCGCGGCTTGGACTGCAGGAAGCCGAAGCCCTTGGCCAGCTCGCCCGGAATCAGGTTGCGCAGCGAGACATCGTTGACCAGGCCGACCAGCTGGATATGGCCTGCGGCCTGTTCCGGGGTGGCGGCCATCGGCACGTCGTCGGTGATCACCACGATCTCTGCTTCCAGGTCGATGCCATAGTCCTCGCTGACCACCTTGACCGCGTCGCGCGGACCGTAGAAACCGGCGCTGGTCGCCTGGTACATCAGCGGGTCGGTGTAGAAGCTCTCCGGCACCTCGGCGCCACGGGCGCGGCGCACGCGCTCGACATGCGGCAGGTAGGCGCTGCCATCGACGAACTCATAGGCACGCGGCATCGGCGCGGCCAGCGCCTGCGGGTCCAGGTCGAACACGCCATCGGCGTCGCCCGCGTTGAGCGATTCGTACAGGGCGTTCAGGCGCGGCGCGATGTGGCTCCAGTCCTCCAGGGCCTGCTGCAGGGTGGCGGCAATGCCGGTGGCGCGCACGCCGTGGCGCAGGTCACGCGAGACGACGATCAGGGTGCCGTCGCGGCCGCCTTCCTTCAAAGAACCAAGCTTCATGGGTGGGTGTCCGGAGTCGTGGGCAAACAAGTTTCAAGTGTAATCAAATCTGCGTCGACGCCAAGCTGCAGCGCGGCATCGGCCCACCCTACCGTAGTGGGGGGTTCGGCAGGGCTTGCAGCCCTGCACCTGCTTCAAGCCAGGGCAACGTCAACAGCAACAGCCGGCTCTGGGTTGTCTGTGAGCTGGGCGGGACGGTGTGGGTGGGCAGGACACGCCGTAAACCCGTCCCTGGGGGCTCGATGGCGCCATCCATGGCGCCAACGGTCCTGCCCACCCACACCGTCCCACCCCTGACAATTTCCCGATGACGGATCGAACATCCACATCATTCATCGTCGAAATCCGTCAGATATCGAAATTGATCGAATGAGATTCGACAGATCGCGGAAAACTCTCGAAGGCGGGGTGGGTCCGGTTGCGGGGGCGTGAGCCGCATGGATGCGGCGACCGAGCTTACATGGGTGAGGGCGCTTTGCTTGCGAAGCACCGCTTCGCAAGCACCCGAACGCACAGCCGCCAGCGGCTGGGCCGGGCCTCGGAGGGGTACTTGCAGCGCCCCCCGCAACCGGACCCACCCCGCATCCCTCAGGAAACCGGCTTTTGACGTTGACGTTGACGTTGCTTCGGCCTCTGCGGGTGCAGGGCGCAGCCCTGCAGAGAGCCCCCTACCTGAACAGGCCTTTTTGCGTGAAGTCTCAAACATCGTTTAGACTTGCAGGGTCTGCAGCGGCCGTCCGTTTCCCTCCGGGACCGCCGGCGACCAGGGTCCGCCCTCTTCGCCCGCCCCCACTCCGACGCCGTTCGTCACGCATTCCAGCCTGCGCTTCGTGCCGGCTGCACCCAATTCTCGCAGCGCGGTTCACGGGAACGCTCCGAGTCAGCCGATCAGTTTGATCTGCCCCCGTCTGTCCGTTCGGACAGGCGTTTCTTGTACTTGGAGCAATCTCAATGTCTTTTGAATCGCTGGGCCTGGCGCCCTTCCTGCTGCGTGCGCTTGCCGAGCAAGGCTACGAAAACCCGACCCCGATCCAGCAGCAAGCGATCCCGCTCGCGCTGGCCGGTCGCGACCTGCTGGCCGGCGCTCAGACCGGCACCGGCAAGACCGCCGCCTTCGGCCTGCCGCTGCTGCAGCACCTGGGCACCGCCTCGCAGGAAGTGCGCAGCGGCCCGCGCAAGCCGCGCGCGCTGATCCTGGCCCCGACCCGCGAACTGGCCACCCAGGTGCATGACAGCCTGCGCGGCTACAGCAAGTACCTGCGCATCCCCAGCGCCTGCATCTACGGCGGCGTCGGCATGGGCAACCAGCTGGACATCCTGCGCCGTGGCGTGGACCTGCTGGTGGCCTGCCCGGGCCGCCTGATCGACCACCTCGAGCGTCGCAGCATCGACCTGTCCGGCATTGAACTGCTGGTGCTGGACGAAGCCGACCGCATGCTCGACATGGGCTTCCTGCCGTCGATCAAGCGCATCCTGGCCAAGCTGCCCAAGCAGAACCGCCAGACCCTGCTGTTCTCGGCCACCTTCGAGGACAACATCCGCCAGCTGGCGCTGGAATTCATGCGCAACCCGGAGCAGATCCAGGTCACGCCGAAGAACACCGTCGCCGAAACCATCACCCATCGCGTGCACCCGGTCGATGCCGGCCGCAAGCGCGACCTGCTGCTGCACCTGCTGGCGCAGGACAGCCGCGAGCAGACCCTGGTGTTCGCCCGCACCAAGCACGGCAGCGACAAGCTGGCCACGTTCCTGGAAAAGTCGGGCATCAAGACCGCGGCGATCCACGGCAACAAGAGCCAGGGCCAGCGCCTGCGTGCACTGGGCGACTTCAAGGCCGGCCGCGTGACCGTGCTGGTGGCCACCGATATCGCCGCGCGCGGCATCGACATCAACGAGCTGCCGAAGGTGATCAACTTCGACCTGCCGATGGTGGCCGAAGATTATGTGCACCGCATCGGCCGCACCGGCCGCAACGGCGCAACCGGCCAGGCGATCTCGCTGGTGGCGCAGGATGAAGTGAAGCTGCTGCGCGCGATCGTGCGCCTGCTGGGCCGCGACATGGACATCCGCGATGTGCCGGGCTTCGAGCTGCAGACGCCGATCCGCTGGGGCAACAGTGCGCCGGGCAAGGCCGAGCACGATACCGGCGAGCGCGCACCGCGCAAGAGCCACGCGCGCCGTCCGCACGGTGATGCACCGCGCCACGCGCATGCCGGCCCGAAGAAGGCCGGTGGTGGCCGTCGTGAGGGCGGTGGCAATGGCCAGCAGCGTGCAGGCGCAGGCGCCGGTCAGGGCCAGCGTCGTGGCGGTGGCGGCAATGGTGGCGGCCGTGGCCGTGGCCAGGGTGGCAACGGCGGCGGTCGCGCCGGCTGATCCCAGCTGACAGCTGTTGTGCTTCCCGCTGCGCGGGAAGGCTATCGAGGGACGGCGCTGACGCGCCGTCCTTTTTTGTTGCTGGCTACCGGGTGATGAAGCACGCGGTGGCAGTACCGAGGGCGGATGGGCACGGGGGCAGCGCAGAGCACGCTGTAAATACGTCCATGTAAGCTCGATGGCGCCATCCATGGCGCCAACGGTTCTGCGCTGCCCCCATGCCCATCCGCTTCAAGCATTGCCTGCGCCTTCTTCTCCCGCCGGGTAGCCGGGAGAAGAAAGATCAAATTCAAATTCAAATTCAAATTCAAATTCAAATTCAAAGGCAAAAGCCGAAGTCGCAATTCCTGGCTTTGCTTTTGCTTTTGCCCTTGCTCCCGCCTTGGGGTTCGATGCGTCCGCGCCCGCAGGAAACTGTCGAGGGGAGGCCGGGCGGGCTGCGCAGGACCGTGAGGCGCATGGATGCGCCGATCGAGCTTACACGGACGTATTTACAGCGTGTCCTGGCTGAGGCCCCCTGCCTCCCAAACTCAGCAACAACTCGGCGCCAAACGCCTCAACCCCGCGCTTTACTCGGATTCACCAGATTCCCGAAGAAGATCGCGTTGATCAGCAGTCGATCCGTCCCGTGCCAGTACTTGCGATGCGCCGGATCATCGGCAAACAACACCACGTTGCCCTGCCCCTGCGCCGACACCAGCAGCCACGCACTACCCGCCACCCGCGTGCGATTGCGCTCGGACAGATAGCCATTCACCCGCGGCGGCGTGTCGATGCGCACCACCGTCGAGAACGGGTTCGTGCTCGGCTGCAGCGTTACCGTGTTCTCCTTGTTGATCGCCAGCTGCCGGCGCGGCACACCGAATGCCAGCGGATGGCTGGTATCCACATCAGCGCTGAGGATGTTGCCGCTGACGCGCTCGATCGCTGCGATGTCGCGCTGATCGCCGAATGCACGGCGGCTCTCGTCAGCGGTTTCTTCTTCCTTGCCAAGCTTCTCGCCGTCGGCCAGCTTCTGTTCGATTGCCCACTTCGAGGCACTGCCGTAGGTCACCAGCGAACCACCGGCCTGCACCCAGCGCTTCAGCGCGGCCACTGCCGTTGCATCGACGCCGGTGTAGGTACCACCGGACAACACGATGGTGGTGTAGCGGTCCAACGGCACTTTGCCCAGCTGCTGCGGATCCAGCTTGCTGGCCGGCAACCGCAGCTGCTGGTCCAACAGGAACCACGCCGATCCGATTTCGGTGGCGGCCACGCCCTCGCCCATCACGAGTGCCACCGCAGGCTTGCGCAGCGCCTTGACGCCGTCACTGCCGAGGTCGATGCCTTCGCGGCTGCGGCCACTGGACAGCGCGTGCACCTGCACACCTGCCTCGCGTGCGGCGGATGTCACTGCCTCAAGCAGCGCCGCACCCTGCAGCGACTGCCCAGTGACCGGAATGACCAGGCTGCCGGCGGCGAAGCTGACCTCGCCCTGCGCGGTCGCGGTGGTGAACGGCTGGAATGCCGCGCGTGCATTCACGCCCTTGCCCTGCAGCGCGGCCAGCGTGCGCCCGGCATTGTAGTCGCGCCAGTCGATCGCGTAGGCGAATCCTGCCTGGCCGCCCAGCACGGTGCCCTGCTCCGCCGGCAGCGCCGCCACGCGTGCGCCGCCGTCGATGCGGCTGCGGCTACCGGCGAAGGCCACGCCGTAGGCCGGTGCAATCGCGTAGCTGGTGCTGCCATAGAACACATCGCCCTTGATCGGCGGCGTCTCGGCAAAGATCGAATGCACCAGGCGGAACTGCGCCTGCTGCACCGGCACCACGTAGGCGCTGCCGGCATCGAAGCGCTGGCCATCGACACTGACGTCACGTTCCAGCGCGCGCACCTCGATGCGATGCAGCAGCAACAGTTCCAGCAAACGACGGGTCAATGCGGGGTCATGCGCATCGCCGAATACGAAGCTCTTCACCGGCTGCTGTGCGGCCTGCTTCAACGCGCTCTGGAAGAACTGCTTCTGCAGGTCGAACAGGCCGCTGCGCTCGGCTACCGCGCCGCGCACCGTGCCCAGCCCGGTAGCCACCTGGTTGCGGATGGTGAACGGGAACGTCAGCAGACCATTCACCGACTCCTGCACGCGGCCCCGCGAGCTGGCCTGCTCGACGGTAACGCCGACGGCACCGTGGAAATCAGGATAGGTCGAGCCGTACACCGGCGAGAAGTTGTCGAAGTTCTCGCCGGTGTAGTACAGCGAGCCCAGCGCATCCAACGCCTGCGCGTGGTACTTGGCCAGGGTCTTGTTGAATTCATACGACGCCGCTGGGATCAGCGGGCTGTGCATGCTCTTCGGCGACGGTTCGAAGTAGTAGGTGCTGTCCTTGCCCATCTCGTGGAAATCGATCTGCACGTTCGGGTACCACTGGTGGAACACCTCCACCTTCGGCCGCGAGTCCTGCTGGGTCAGGGCCAGCCAGTCGCGGTTGAGATCGGTGAAGTAGTGGTTGGTGCGGCCCTGCGGGAACGGCTCGACGTGTTCCTTGTCGGCCGGGTCGGCCGAAGCCGGATCGGAGGCCCACGCGTTGTGCCAGTTGGCGGCACGATCACGGCCGTCCGGGTTCTGCGCCGGGTCGAACAGCACCACCGCCTGCTGCAGCCACTGCTGGGTTTCGGCACTGCGGTTGGCCACCAGGTAGTACGCCGTCAGCATCGCCGCTTCGGCACTGGATGTCTCGTTGCCATGCACGCTGTAGCCCAGCCACACCACAACCGGGCTGTCGCCCGCCGCGCTGCGCGGCTGTGCCGGATCGGCCAGGGTCGCGTGCTGCTGGCGGATCTGCTCCAACCGCGCGTGGTTGCGTGCGGCAGTGACGGTGGCGATCAGCAGCGGACGGCCTTCATAGCTGCGGCCGATCTCGCGCACGCTGATCTTGTCCGAGTGTCTGGCCAGTTCCTGGAAGTACGCCACCAGCTGATCGTGCCGGGTGTAACGGCTGCCGATCGGATAGCCGAGGAACTGCTCCGGCGTGGGCACGGCGGTATCGAACGCCGCTGCGTCGGCCGCCTGCGGAAAGAAGTAGGCGCTCTGTGCCTGCACCGGCGGCGATGGGGACAGTGCGGTGGCGGCGGCGATCAGCAATGGAAGAACGGCACGACGATGCAAGGACACGGTGACTCCCCTGGAACACAACGGCAGGCGGTCGCGCGGCCGGCTCCCTGGGGAGACCGGCCGCCGCAGATGGATCAGAAGCGGTAGTCGAAGCCTAGCGTGAAGTAGCGGCCACGCAGGTCGTACTGGCTGAAGTCGTACGGCGCGCGGATGCCCGGGAAAGAGGCGTCGTACGGCGGCGTCTTGTCGGCCAGGTTCTGCACCTTGGCGTACACGGTCAGCTTGTCGATGCCGGTGTAGGCCAGGTACAGGTCGTACTGGCTGTAGCTGCCGACACGCTGCTGCACGGCCTTGGCGGCGGTACTGGCTTCCTGGCGGTAGCTGCTGGTGTAGTACCAGGTCACGGCTGCGTTGAAGTCGCCGTACTTCCAGTCCAGCGCGGTGGTGGCCTTGTCCTTGGGCAGGGTTGCGCCCAGGTTGCTGCCGGCGTAGTCCACCAGTGGGCCACCGACCACGGTCGGGCGACGGTAATCGCGCACGTGGGTATAGGCCGAAGACACGGTGAAGTCACCGAACGCAGCGGTCGGGATGCGCTGGCGCAGCTCGACGTCGATGCCCGAGGTCTTCAACTCGCTCAGGTTCTGGTAGCGGTTGTAGACCGCCTGCAGCTTGCCACGCTCATCGCGCTGCACGGCACCGGCGACATTGTCGTTGACCAGGGTCTGGGTGTTGTTGGTACCGACCAGGTTGTCCAGCTGGATGCGGTAGTAGTCCACGCTCAGGTTGGTGTTGGCCCACGGCGACAGCACCACGCCGAAGTTCACGCTCTTGGTGCGCTCGGGCTTCAGTTCGTTGTTGCCGACGGTGAAGAAGGTCGGGTTCTGGCGCGAGCCCGGCACGTCCGGGTCACGCGGATCGACCACGCTGCCGTAGGCGATGCTGGTGCTGTTGGAGTTCTCCGACAGCGACGGCGCGCGGAAGCCCTTCGAGGCCGAGGCACGCACCAGCAGGAAGTCGAGCGGCTGCCAGCGCAGGCCGATCTTCGGCGAGAACGCATCGCCGAAATCATCGTAGTGATCGGCGCGCGCGGCAGCGGACAGCTCCAGCGTCGATGCCAGCGGCACGTTCACTTCGGCGTAGGCCGCACTGACCTGGCGCTTGCCGTGCACTTCGGCGATGGCCGGGCGCACCTGCAGGCCTGCGTCGATCTGCCACGGGTTGTTGGAATCGAGCTTCTCGCGGCGCCACTCGGCACCGGCGGCGAAGCCGATCTCGCCGGCCCAGGTATGGCCCAGGCTGCCGGAAATCTTCGCATCGATGCCCTGCAGCTTGGACTCGGCCGGACGCAGCGTGGCGATGTTGATCGAGTCGCGCACCGACTGCGGGGTGGCGGCCGGGTTCAGCAGGTTGTAGCTGCCCGTTGCCAGCGCATCGGCCAGCGCCCAGCGGTTGGCGAAACCGCCAGAGACACTCTCACGCTCGCTGCTGCGCGCGCCGAACGCGGCCACTTCCCAGTCCCACTTCGCGGTGGTGCCACGCAGGCCGAATACGCCGCGGTAGGCGGTGGAGCGGTTGGTCTTGAGCGTGCCGCCCAGGTCGAAGAAGGTGTATTCGATCGGGATCGCACGGCCGTACGGGTTGTACGGATTGTTGGCCGGCAGCAGCGACGACACCGGCTCGGCCAGGCCACTGTCCGCGTTCAGTGCAAAGCGGCCGCTCTCCAGGGTGAAGAACGGGCTGCTGCCGAACCACGCGGTGCTCTTGATCTGGCTGTACAGCACTTCGCCGAAGGCTTCGACATTGTCGTTCAGGCGGAAGGTGCCGTTGGCATAGGCCTGGTAGCGCTTGGTCGAGGGAATCAGCGTGGTGAACGGCGCCTGGTTGAAACCGCAGGTATCACCGGCCAGGCCGTCGATCGGCGCGCTGGCAACACGGGTGGTACCGGTCGGGCAGTTGCCGTTGGCATCGAGCATCGGCACCGACACGCCGTTGACCAGGTAGCGCGCGCCCTTGGCCGACCAGCCGTTCCAGCGGCCGCCGGGCTTGTCGGTGTAGATGCCGCTCTTTGTCAGGTTGCGTTCGTCCTGATCCAGGCGTTCGCGGTTGTAGCCCTGCAGGCTGAAGAGGATGTTGTAGCCATCGGTATCGAGATCACCGAGGCCGCCGACGAACTTCAGGTTCTGCTCGTGCAGGCCGCCCTGGTCGCCGCCGCCGAAGCTGCCGCCGATCTCGGCGCCTTCGAAGTTCTGCCGGGTGATGATGTTGACCACACCGGCCACGGCGTCGGAGCCGTAGACCGCCGAGGCGCCATCCTTGAGCACTTCGATGCGTTCGACCGCGACCAGCGGAAGCGCGTTGAGATCGACAAAGGTGTCGGACAGGCCACCGGCCGGGAAGCCGTAGTTGGCCAGGCGACGGCCATTGAGCAGCACCAGCGTGTTCTTCTGCGACAGGCCACGCAGGCCGATGCCGGCCGAGCCGGAGGCCCAGCCGTTGTTGGTGGTTTCGTTGCTGGCGTTGCCGGTGTTCGCCGAGATCGAGCGCAGCACATCGGCCACGGTGGCCTTGCCGGTCTGTTCCAGCTGCTGGCGGCCGATCACCTGCACCGGGTTGGAGGCCTCGGTATCGGTGCGCTTGATGTTGGAACCGGTGACGCGCACGGCGGCCAGGGTGCTGGCTTCGCCACTGGCGTCGGCGGAGGTTTCGGCGGCGGCGGACAAAGGCGCGGCCAGAGCGACGGCCAGGGCCGCCACGAGCAGGGTGTGCTTGGGCATGACGATGTGGGGGAGGTGGTAAGGGCGACGAAGTTCCGCAGTAGTCCATGCCTGGCCGGGGTCCGGCCAATAACATCTCTTCATACGGATATAAGAGAAACTATCATCTCTTCATCCGGATGGAAAGACTTGCTTCACGAAAGTCCAACATCCGCTCAGGCTGGCCGGCCACCTGCGGCGTACAATCGCGTCATGGAAATCTTCAAAGTCTTCATGCTCGAGGCGGCGCACCGCCTCCCCAACGTGCCGCCGGGGCACAAGTGCGCACGCCTGCACGGCCACTCGTTCCGGGTGGAACTGAAGGTCGAGGGCGAGCCGGGTGCGCAGACCGGCTGGATCATGGATTTCGGCGACGTGAAGGCGGCCTTCCAGCCGATCTACGACCGCCTGGACCATCATTACCTCAATGACATCCCCGGCCTGGAGAACCCGACCAGCGAGAACCTGGCGGTGTGGATCTGGAACGAGCTCAAGCCGAGCCTGCCGGCGCTGAGCGAGATCACCGTGCACGAAACCTGCACCTCGGGTTGCCGTTACCGCGGCCCAACAGCCTGATCAACCCATTGATCTGAAAGGTGTTTCAAAGGCGCCCTGGGCGCCTTTGTTATTTTTGTTGCATTGCCGCATCAACGGCGTATGCTGCACTGCATCAAGCCACTCCCTTATGCCCCCATGGCCACCGCCTTCAGCGATCGCTTCAGTGATGCCACCCGCCAGCTCGCCGCCGCGGCAACGCGCGCGAACCGGTTGGCGTTGGAGAACGCGGAAAGCATGTTCGGGGTGCAGCTGAAGGCGATGGAGCGCAACCTGACCGCGACCGGCGGCTGGCTCGGCGAGCTGGCCCGCAGTGACGACGCGGCCGGGGTGCTCAACAAGGGCGCCCAGCTGTGGCAGGACAACCTGCAGCGGCTCGGCCAGGCCCAGCAGGACGTGGTCGGGCTCGGCCTGCAGGCCGGCAAGGCCTGGTCCGAACTGGTGCAGGGCTACAACGAATCAACGGCGGACGCGAACAACCACTGACGCGACGCAACGCTCATTGCGTGGGTCCCTCCCCCCACGCAATCCGGACCCGGCAGATCCCTCCCTCTGCCGGGTCTTTTTTTTGCCTGGCGTTCGGATTCCAAAGCGCTTCCTCGTCTGGACTCTCTGCGAGCTGAGGGGCCCCGCCGGGGCGGGCAGGGGCCTGGGCAAATGTCCCCCGGCGCCGGCCGTTGGCCGTCACCTCCTCCTTTACTTTGCCCAGACCCCTGCCCACCCCGACGAGGCTCGGCGTGCGGTGCGCAAGGCGCAGCGCTCGCGGCAACCTCTCAATGAGGCGCCGACAAACTCCGAACGCAGGGCGGAGGCCCTTGCGTACGAAGTAAAGGGGGAGGTGA
The DNA here is from genome assembly GCF_054473855.1 of Stenotrophomonas genospecies 3. NCBI lineage: Bacteria > Pseudomonadati > Pseudomonadota > Gammaproteobacteria > Lysobacterales > Lysobacteraceae > Stenotrophomonas > Stenotrophomonas genospecies 3. The sequence continues at coordinate 21,764 of NZ_JBTMUR010000015.1, read as the reverse complement.
CGGCCAACGGCCGGCGCCGGAGGACATTCGTACGCAAGGGCCTCCGCCCTGCGCCACGCTGAACAAACCGCCACAAGCGCGTCTTCGTCCGGATTCGCCGCGAACTGAAGGGCCTTCCCGGGGTGGGCAGGGGCCTGGGCAAATGTCCCCCGGCGCCGGCCGTTGGCCGGCACCTCCTCCTTTACTTTGCCCAGCCCCCTGCCCGCCCCGACGAGGCTCGGCGTGCGGTGAGGAGAGCGCAGCGCTCGCGACAGCGTCTCAATGAGGCGCCGACGAACTCCGAACGCGGGGCGGATGCCCTTGCGTACGAAGTAAAGGGGGAGGTGACGGCCAACGGCCGGCGCCGGAGGACATTCGTACGCAAGGGCATCCGCCCCGCGCCACGATGATTCAATCCGCCGCACGCGATGCAGAAACCGCTCAGCGCCCGCGACCACCGTGCCAATGCTGGTGCCACGCCTGGAACATCAGCACGTTCCACAGGTGCGTGTGCCACTTGCGCTCGCCACGCAGGAACGCCTCCCAGATACCGCGCACGCGTGCCACATCGAAACACCCCTGGTTGCGCAGCAGTTGCGGATCCAGCAGCGCCTCCGCCCAATCGCGCAGCGGGCCGGCCAACCAGCGCGCCATCGGCGGACCGAAACCGCGCTTGGGGCGGTACACCAGCGGTTCCGGCAGGTAGCGCGCCAGCAGGTGCTTCAGAATCCGCTTGTGCTCGCCATCGTGGTACTTCAGGTGCTGCGGCAGGCGCCAGGCCAAGCGCACCACCTCCATGTCCAGCAGCGGCGCACGCGTCTCCACGCCCGCCGCCATGCCCGCGCGATCGACCTTGGCGAGGATGCCCTCGGCCAGATCCATGCGGAAATCCAACAGCTGGATGCGCGCCTCGGCCGGCAGCGCGGTGTCCTGCTGCTGGAAGATCGTCATTGGTTCGCGCGCGCCCAGCACCACCTGTGCCGGCTGCCGCCAGCGGGTCACGCGCTGCAGGTAATGGCCTTCCACGTCGTTGGCGGCGACTTCCGCCACCAGTGCGCGCCAGCCGCCCAGGCGGCCGCGCTCGACATTCATGCGGTTGCCACTGCGCCGCGCCAGATCACGCACCCAGTCCGGCAGGCCACCGCACAGGCGCGCATTGCGCAGCGCGCGGCCATAGCTGGGGTGGCCGAAGAACAGTTCATCGCCACCGTCGCCGGTGAGGGCCACCGGCTTGCGCGCGCCCAGCAGTTCACTGGCCAGCAGGGTCGGCAGCTGCGAGGCATCGGCGAACGGTTCGCACCAGACCTGCGGCAGCCGCTGCAGCAGATCCAGGCCTTGTCGCGCGTCCATCCGGTGCAGGTGGTGTTGCACGCCCAGATGCCGCGCGACCTGCGAGGCCCAATCGCTCTCGTCGTGGCCGGGATCGTCGAAGCCGACCGTCCAGGCCTCGATCGGCAGCGTCGACTGCGCCTGCATCATCGCGGTCACCAGCGACGAGTCGGTGCCGCCGGACAGGAACGCACCGCAGGCCAGCGGCGAATGCATGCGTGCCGCGATCGCCTTCTGCAACACCACTTCCAGCTGGTCGGTGGCCTGTTCCAGGCTGGGCGCCGGCTGCAGGGGTTCCTGCAGCGCACTCTGCATCGCATCGCGTGCGCACCAGTAGCGCGCGCCCCCTTCCGCCGCCTGGCTGGAACCGCCGGCAGCGTGGTCATCCAGATCGACGCGCAGCACCGCGCCGGCCACCAGCTTGTGGATGCCGCGGTAGATGGTGTGCGGCGCCGGCACATAGTCGTGGCGCAGCAGCAGGCTCAGCGCATCCTGGTCGATGCTCGGCGCGAAGCCGGCGAAGGCCTGCAGCGCCTTCATTTCCGAGGCGAACAGGAACTGGCCCTGGAACCAGCCGTAATACAGCGGCCGCTCGCCCACCGGATCACGCGCCAGCCACAACTCACGCGATTCGCGGTCCCACACACTGAAACCGAAGGCGCCCTCAATGCGCGACAGCGCCCGCTCTACGCCCCATTCAACGATCGCCTGCAGCAGCAGCCGGGCGTCACTGCAGCTGCGTGGCAGCTCGCGCAGCTGCGCCTGCAGGTCGGCGCGGTTGTACAGGCGGCCGTCCAGGCACAACACGTAACGGCCGCAGTCCGAGCTCAGCGGCTGCAGCGGGGTATCGGTCGGCGCCCGGCAATGGCCCAGCGCGAGGCCGGCCTCGGCGTCGGTCCAGTAACCGATGCGGCCCCGGCCACGCTGCTGCAGGGCGCGCAGCATCGGTGCCAGCTGCTGCAGCAGATGTTCGTCCTCGGCGGGCGGCAACCAGGCCCCGACCACGCCGCTCATCGGGCACCTCCGCAGCGGCAGCGGCGGGACGGGTTCAGCAGGCAGGCGGCGGCGGGCGACATGGGAGCGACACGCGGAGCGGAGGAGACTCCATGCTCGGCCCGCCCCCGGCCCTGCGTCAGTCGCTTTGCTGTCAGCGATGGTCACCGTGCGTATCACGCAGGTAACGTTTTGTAACAGCATCAGGCTATGCTGGACGCCAAGTTGTTGCCAGGCCTGAGGCCCGGCCCGTGCGCCAGCAACCCCGGCTGAATGGCGCCCGCCCCCGGGACCCGGGCGGCCCGAAGGCTGGGATAGCATCGCCGCGCTCGTGCCGTGGCGGTACGTGTGCGTCCACGGAGGCCTTGAAAATGCTGGATATCGTACTGGTTGAAGACGATGCCCGCCTGGGTACGATGGTCAGCGACTATCTGCAGCGGCATGGCTACCAGGTGGCCCACGAGCGCAGCGGTGAGCGTGCGGTGGCCCGGATCCTGGCCGACAAGCCCGCCCTGGTCCTGCTCGATGTCGGCCTGCCCGACCAGGATGGTTTCGAAGTGTGTCGGCAGATCCGCCCCCACTATGACGGCATCATCTGCGTGCTGACCGCCCGCACCGACAACATCGACCAGGTGCTGGGACTGGAACTGGGCGCCGACGATTACATCGGCAAACCGATCGAACCACGGGTGCTGCTGGCCCGCCTGCGCGCCCACCTGCGCCGCCACCGCCGGGTCGAACCACGCGACGGCAGCCTCCGCTTCGGCGAGCTGAGCATCGACCCGTCCACCCGCAACGTGCACCTGCAGGGCGCGCTGCTGGAGCTCACCACTGCCGAGTTCGACCTGCTGTTCCTGCTGGCCAGCAATGCCGGCCAGATCCTGGACCGCGATGCGCTGCTGCGCGGCCTGCGCGGGATCGCCTTCGACGGCCTGGACCGTTCCATCGATGCACGCATCTCGCGCCTGCGCCGCAAGCTGGGCGACAACCCTGAACAACCGGAGCGGATCAAGACCGTACGTGGCCGCGGCTACCTGTTCAGCCGCTCGGCATGGGGATGAAGCGCACGCCCTCGGCGATGCGCGGCCACGCCTTCCACTTCCTGCGCTACGGCATCGGCTTCCTGGTCGCCCACCTGCTACTGATCGTGCTGGGCCTGTGGGCCTGGGATGCGCTGCTGGAAGACCGCACCGAAGCCGGACTGCTGGCCGAGATGCGCGGTACCCATGCCCTGCTGCAGCACCGCTTCGCCGAAACCCCGCGCGAGCAGTGGCCGACGCTGGCGCGCGAACTGGACGCCGACTTCGCCTATGCCCTGCGCATGGTGCCGTTGGCAGAGGCGATGAAGGCGCTGCCGGCCAGCCAGCGCCCCCCCTTCAGCAACGGCCGGGTGCAGATCGACCTGGAGCACATGCGCAGCCTGCAGCGGATCGGCGACAGCGACTACGCGGTGATGCTCGGGCCGTTGGACGAAGCGCTGCCTGACGAGGGCTGGCAGGACAGCGAAGTGTCAGGCGTGGCGATCCTGCTGCTGATCCTGATGGTGGTCGTGGCGCTGCCGATGTATGTGATGGTCTACCGCCTGTGGCGCGACGTCTCGCAGCTGGCCCAGGCCGCCCGGCAGATGCGCGATGGTCAGCTGGACACGCGTGCGCCGCGCGCCGGCACCGCGCTGGTGCGGCCGCTGGCCAATGCCTTCAACCACATGGCCGAGCAGCTGCAGCAGCTGCTGGAAAGCCAGCGCGTGCTGGCGCAGGCGGTGGCGCACGAAGTCCGCACGCCGTTGGCGCGGATGCGCTTCGGCCTGGCCGACCTGGAGGACACCGCGCTGGACGAGATACAACGCGATGCGCTGGGCGGGCTGCGCACCGATGTCGATCGGCTGCAGCACCTCACCGATGCCGGCGTCGAATACGCCGCACTCGGTCGTTGCCATCAGCTGACCCGCCAGCGCCTGCAGCTGGCGGCACTGGTCCGTGGCGTGGTGGCCCAGTTCGCACCGCTGCCGCTGCCGGTACAGCAGGTGCTGTCGCCAGCAGGCCTGGTCAATGTCAACCGGCATATGCTGGAACTGGCGCTGCGCAACCTGCTCGGCAATGCCCTGCGCTATGCGCGGCGGCAGATCCGCATCGCCAGCACGGTCAACGATGGCTGGCTGTGCCTGCAGGTGGAGGACGACGGCCCCGGCATCGCGCCCGAACTGCGCGGCCAGGTACTGCAACCCTATGTGCGGCTGGACCCGGGCAGCCCCGGTTTCGGCCTCGGCCTGGCGCTCGTGCAGGTGGTGGCCGACAAGCATGGCGGCCACGTTGAAGTGACCGATTCGGAGCTGGGCGGTGCCTGCATCCGCCTGCACCTGCCGCAGGAAAGCGGCGGTGCCGTGGAGAGCGAGGCGGCCTGCTAGACCGCCGGTTCCGCGCGCGGCAGGGCAAACACGAACAGCGCGCCACGCTCACTGTCACGTAGTTCGATGCGGCGGCCATGCAGCTGCACGATCCGCTGCACGATCAGCAGGCCAAGCCCACCGTTCTCGCCACGCCGTGCGCCCAGCGCGGCCGGCGCCTGGAACAACTGTGCGCGCAGCGCCGCTGCCACGCCGGGGCCATCGTCGGCAACGCTCACCTCAACGCTGTCCTGCGTCGCGCGCAGGCGCACCTCGATCTGGCCACCCTCGGGCGCATGCCGCAGCGCGTTGTCGAGCAGGTTGGTCAGCACCCGCTCGACCAGGCCCAGATCGGCGCGCACCAGCGGCAGGCCGGGCGGGAAGTCCGCGTGCAGGTACTGGTTGCGAGCCTGCGCCGCCAGCTCGAATTTCTGCAGCACGTCCTGCAGCAGCTCCGGCAATGCGAACACCTCCCACTCCAGGCGCACTTCGCCATGTTCCAGCCGCGCCAGCTCGAACAGCGCACGCGCAAGCCGGCCAACCTTGGCGCTCTGCGCCAGCGCTATACCGAGGTAGCGGCGGCGCTCGTCCGGCGACAGCGTGGCGTCCTTCAGCGCCAGCGTTTCCAGATAGCCGTGCAGCGACGACAACGGCGTGCGCAGGTCGTGCGAGATGTTGGCGACCAGCTCGCGGCGCTGCAGGTCCTGCTGGCGCAGCTGCTGCCACTGCTCGCCGAGCCGCTGCGCCATCTGCGCGTGTGCGTGTTCGAGGATCACCAGCTCGTCGCGCTCACCGGGACGCAGCGGCTCCGGCGGCGGTAACGGCGTGGGTGCGTCGATGTCGAAGGCCTGGATGCGCCGGGTCAGCCGCCGCAGCGGGCGCGTCACCCAGTAGAAGGCCACCAGCCCGGCCAGCAGGCCCAGGCTGCCGACCAGCATCACCGACCACAGCGTGGTGTTCCACTGGCTGCCCGCCGCCAGGTCGTCGGCGAGCATCTGCCGGTGTTCGCCGACCAGCACCACGTACACATAACCGGCCTGGCGGCCCTGCACGATCAACGGTGCAGCACTGAACACCTTGCGGCCATCGGCGCTGCGCGGGTCATCGCCGAGGATCGGCAGTGGCGCACCCGACAGCAGGCGGCGCAGCGGTGCCACGTCCACCTTGTTGCGCACCAGATGGCCGCTGGGCGCGTCGTGGCCGAGAATGCGGCCCTGGTCGTCCAGCAGGTAGACCTCGACGCTGGGATTGACCGCCATCAACTGACCGAACAGCGCGCGCACCGCCGCATCGCGCATGCCGCTGGTGTCCATCAGTTCGCTGCGCTGGGCGATGTGCTCGGCCAGGCCCAGCGACAGCCGCTGCACCACTTCCTGCTCATGGCGGGTATTGGCGCGCATCTGCAGCGCCAGCAGCGCCATGCAGCACATCAGCATCAGCGCGGCGATCACCGCCGCCAGCTTCTGCCATAGATTGGGCTTGATCATGCCGCCGCCCCGGCCGGGTCGACCAGCTTGTAGCCGCGCCCCCACACCGTCAGCAGCCGCCGCGGGTTGGCCGGATCCGGCTCGATCTTGCTGCGCAGGCGATTGATGTGGGTGTTGACCGTGTGCTCGTAGCCATCGTGCTGGTAGCCCCAGACCTGATTGAGCAGTTCCATGCGCGCGAACACCTGGTCCGGATGACGGGCGAAGAACAGCAGCAGGTCAAACTCGCGCGGGGTCAGCTCCAGCGCATTGCCATCCACCGACGCGGTACGCGCGACCGGGTCCAGCTGCAGACCACCCAGCTCGATCGCGCCGGCATCGATGCGCGCGCTCTGCGCCATCGCCTCGGCCCGGCGCAGCAGCGCACGCACGCGGGCCACCAGTTCCGGCATCGAGAAGGGCTTGGCCAGGTAATCATCCGCACCCAGTTCCAGGCCGACGATGCGCTGCGTTTCGCTGCCACGCGCACTGATGATGATGATCGGCACATAGCGCGCCATCGCGCGTGCACGCTGGCACACCTGCAGGCCGTCCACGCCGGGCAGCATCACGTCCAGCACCAGCGCATCCCATGGCCCTTCCTGCTCGAGCAGGCGCAGGCCGGCATCGCCGCTGGCGGCATGGGCGACGTCGTAGCCCTCATCGCCCAGATGCATGCGCAGCAGGTCGGCGATGTGGGCATCGTCTTCAACGATCAGCACGCGTTTGGTGGACATCGGCAGCTCGGGGCCAGTGGGGAGGCTGGCTGCATTGTGGCGCGGGATGGCCGCCGATACCTCACGAAAAATTGAATCCTGCGTGAGGATTCGTTGACCCGGGCGGGCGCAGCATGGCCCCGTCGCCCCTTCCCGGAGTCCGCCATGTCCCTTACCCGACGCCATCTGCTGGGCCTGGGCGGTGTTGCCACCGCCGCCGGCCTGCTCGGCCTGGGGGCCTGCAGCCGTGCCGCCCCGGCCGCCGCTGAAGCGCGCCCGTCGCGACAGTTCGAGGTCATGCGCAGCGATGCCGACTGGCGCCAGCGCCTGACCCCGGCGCAGTACGCAGTGCTGCGCCAGCAGGCGACCGAGCGCCCGTACAGCAGCCCGCTCAACAAGGAACACCGGCAGGGCACGTTTGCCTGCGCCGGCTGTGCGCTGCCGCTGTTCTCCTCCTCCACCAAGTTCGAGAGCGGCACCGGCTGGCCCAGCTTCTGGGCACCGCTGCACAACGCCATCGGCGAAGACCGCGACGTCACCTTCGGGATGCTGCGGGTGGAGGTGCACTGCCGCCGCTGCGGCGGCCATCTCGGCCATGTGTTCAACGATGGGCCACGCCCGACCGGGCTGCGCTACTGCATGAACGGTGCGGCGATGGTGTTCGTTCCCGGTGCCCCTGCTGGCACTGCCGACGGCTGGCGGGTGCCGGTCGGTTCTTCCCCTGCTTCCGGAGCCTGACGATGCTGCTGTTGCTGCTTGCCTATCTGGGGGGCGCGCTGACCCTGCTCAGCCCCTGCATCCTGCCGGTGCTGCCGTTCGTGTTCGCGCGTGCCGATCGCCCGTTCCTGCGCAGCACGCTGCCGTTGCTGCTGGGCATGGCGCTCACCTTCACCGTGGTCGCCAGCCTGGCCGCGGTGGGCAGCCAATGGGTGGCGCAGGCCAACCAGGTTGGACGCTGGATCGCCCTGCTGCTGATGGCGCTGTTCGCGATCGCGCTGCTCTGGCCGCGGCTGGCCGACCACCTGCTGGCACCGTTCCAGCGCGTGGGTGCCCGCCTGAGCGCACGCGCCGATGCGGCGGATGCCGCGGGGCACGGCGGCGCGTGGACCTCGCTGCTGATCGGCATCGCCACTGGCCTGCTGTGGGCGCCGTGCGCCGGGCCGATCCTCGGCCTGGTGCTGACCGGTGCTGCCCTGCATGGCGCCAGCGTCGGTACCAGCACCCTGCTGCTTGCCTATGCATCGGGTGCGATCACCGCGCTGGCGCTGGCGGTGTGGGTCGGCGGCCGGGTGTTCCGTGCGCTGCAGGCGCGGCTCGGCCTCGGCGATGTCCTGCGCAAGGTGCTGGGTGTAGCCGCGCTGCTGGCCGTCGTAGCGATCGGCCTCGGCTGGGATACCGGCCTGCTGACCCGTCTTTCGACGGTCAGCACCGCGCGCATCGAGCAAAGCCTGCTGGACGCAGTACCCGGCGCGCAGCCGGCGGCACCGCCGATGATGATGATGGCCGGCGCCAATGCAGGTGCCGATGCACCGCTGCCGGTGGAAGGCACCCTGCCCGCGCTGGAGGGTGCCACCGGCTGGCTCAACAGCCCGCCGCTGAGTGCACAGCAGCTGCGCGGCAAGGTGGTGCTGGTCGATTTCTGGACCTACTCCTGCATCAACTGCCTGCGCGCGATGCCGTTCGTGCACGAATGGGAACGTCGCTACCGTGACCATGGGCTGGTGGTGCTCGGCGTGCACACGCCGGAGTTCGCCTTCGAACGCAACCCGAGCAATGTGATGAAGGCGGTGCAGCAGCTGAAGGTCGAGTACCCAGTGGTGCTCGACAACCAGTACACGATCTGGCGCGCCTTCAACAACCGCTACTGGCCGGCGCAGTACTTCGTCGACGCGCAGGGCAACATCCGCGGCCATCAGTTCGGCGAGGGCAACTATGCGCGCTCGGAACAGATGATCCGTCGCCTGCTGACCGAAGCCGGGCAGACCAACCTGCCACCACCGGCCGATCCCGCTGCCGCCGACCTGAAGGGCGTGGCCGTGCAGGCCGACATGGGCAACCTGCGTTCGCCGGAAACCTACCTGGGCCACGCCCGCGCCGAGCAGTTCGCCTCGCCCGGCGGGCAGCGCAGCGACACCGCGTTCGACTACACGCTGCCCACCACTCTGGCGTTGAACCAATGGGGACTGTCCGGGCGCTGGACCGTCACCGACGAAGCCGCACAGCTGCAGCAGGCCGGTGGCCGCATTGCCTTCCAGTTCCATGCGCGCGACCTGCACCTGGTGCTGGCACCGAGCGAGGACGGCAAGCCAGTGCGCTTCCGCGTCTGGCTGGATGGCAAGCCGCTGCCCGCCGCCGATGCCGGCAGCGATGTCGGCGCCGATGGCAGCGGCGTGGTCAACGAACACCGCTTGTACCAGCTGGTGCGCCAGCGCGGCACGGTCGGCCCGCATCGCTTCGAGATCGAATTCCTCGATGCGGGCGTGCAGGCCTATGCCTTCACCTTTGGTTGAAACGGGAGGACATGATGAAACTCTCCTTTGAACAGGGCGTCGCCGCCGGTGTCGCCGGCCTGGTGGCCACCGCTTTGATCGCCGGCGTGCTGCTGGTCGATCACGGCGCGGTCGCGGCGCCGGTCGAGGCCAGCGCGCAGGTCAAGGCGCTACCTGCGCCCAGCGGCGACGCCGCGTTCCACGATGACGCCACCCATGCCAGCGTGGTGTTCGCCGGCGGTTGCTTCTGGGGCGTGCAGGGCGTGTTCCAGCACGTCAAAGGCGTGAGCAATGCGGTGTCCGGCTACATCGGTGGCAGCGCGGCCAATGCGCGCTATGAGCGCGTCAGCGGTGGCCAGACCGGTCATGCCGAAGCCGTGAAGATCGACTACGACCCGCGCCAGGTCAGCTATGGCCAGCTGATGCAGGTGTTCTTCTCGGTGGTGCACGACCCGACCCAGCTCAATCGGCAGGGACCGGACCAGGGCAGCCAGTACCGCTCGGCGATCTTCAGTGATGACGCACGCCAGCAGGCGGCCAGCCGCGCCTACATCGCCCAGCTCGGCCAGGCCGGCAGCTACCGCGCACCGATCGTCACCCAGCTGGTCAGCGGCCAGCACTTCTACCCGGCCGAGAGCTACCACCAGAACTACATGACCAACTACCCGCAGGCGGCCTACATCCGCTACTACGACGCACCGAAGCTGGCGGCACTGGGCAAGCAGTTCCCGGCGCTGTACCGGCGCGACGCGGCGCTGGTGCCGATGCGGTAACGACCCGGGTAGTGCCGGCCGCTGGCCGGCTCCTGCGGATCTGGGGATCGCCGGCCAGCGGCCGGTACCACCTCCCAAAAAAAGACGCACGGCCATCCAGCCGTGCGCTTGGGAAGTATCGGCCGTGCCCCGATCAGGCCCGTCCGACGATGACATGCTAGGCTCGCCATCATCATGGGTACAGCACCAGATGGCGGGAAGTTCGATGGATACAGATGACCAGAGCGCGATGATCCCACCCCGCTACCAACGGCTGTCCGATGAACTGGCCGAAGCCATCCACGGCGGACGCCTTCCGGTCGGCAGCCGCCTGCCTTCACTGCGGCAGATGGCTCTGCAGCGAAGGCTCAGCCTGAACACGGTGATCGCGGCCTATCGCCAGCTGGAGGACGCCGGCCTGGTCATTCCGCGGCCCAAAGCCGGCTTCGAGGTCGCGCCGCGATTGTCGGTGCCAGAGCGTTCGCTGCGTGATACCCCGTCCGCCCCCACCGCACCACTGCAGCAGGTGCTGATGGCGCGCGTGCTGGAGGCACAACGTCGCTCCGGAGTGATCGACCTGGCCTTCGCCGGTCCGCGCGGTCGCCAGTTCTATCCGGGCGCACAGCTGGCCCGTCACACCGCGCAGGTGCTGCGTCACGGCCAGCAGACGGTGGAGACCTACGCGCGCCCCAACGGTTCACCCCGGCTGCTGGCGCAGATCGTGCGCCGTGGTCCACGCATGGGCCTGCACACCCACAGCGAGCGGCTGCTGCTGACCCACGGCGCGATGGAGGCCCTACAGCTGGCACTGCGCGCGGTCACCCAGCCCGGTGATGCGGTCGGCATCGAGGCGCCGTCCTACTTCAACCTGTACCCGTTGCTGGCCAACCTCGGCCTGCGGGCCATCGAGCTGCCCACCCACCCGCAGCACGGCCTGGATGTCGATGCACTGGAAGCGATGCTGGAGCACACGTCGCTGGCCGCACTGGTGGTGATGCCGACCGTGCACAACCCGCTGGGCTGCACCATGCCGACACCCGCCAAACAGCGCTTGGCCGAACTGGTCAACGCACGGCAACTGCCGCTGATCGAAGATGCGGTGTATGCCGAGCTGCAGTTCTGCGAACCGCCGGCGCCCTTGCTGAAGGCCTTCGATCGCGATGGCTGGGTGATGGTGGTCGGTGGGTTTTCCAAGACACTGGCGCCGGATTACCGTATCGGCTGGCTGGATGGCGGCCGCTTCGCCGAGCGCATCGCGCTGCTGAAATTCCAGTCCACCGGTGGCGAGCCTCAACTGCTCGGCGATGCGGTGGCGGCGTATCTGGAAGCCGGCAGCTACGAGCACCACCTGCACCGCATGCGCCGGCTGTATCGCGAACAGGTGGGACGGCTGCGCCAGCTGGTGGCCGAACACTTCCCGGCCGGCACCCGTGCCACCGAGCCACAAGGCGGCTTCCTGCTGTGGCTCGAACTGCCGGGCGTGGATACGCGTGAGCTGTTCGAGCGTGCGCTGGCAGAGGACATCGTGTTCATGCCCGGCCAGGTGTATTCACGTGGTGCGCGCTATCGCCACTGCCTGCGGCTGTCGTGCTGCCAGACGCTGGATGCGCGCTTCATCGGTGCGGTTGAGCGGCTCGGTGCGATCGCGAAGGAGCTGGCGGCTGCGGCACGGTAACGCCGGCCGCTGGCCGGCAACCTCGGGATCGCCGGGTGGATGCAGTTGCCGGCCAGCGGCCGGCACTACCCAGGATCACTCAAGCAGGTGCACGCCCAGCGCTTCGCCATCCGCTCCCGGCAGATACGGCAGCCGCCCCCAGCACGGCATCGGCAGGCGCTGCTGCAACGTCGCAATGGAACGACTGGGTGCGATTGCGCGGGAGCTGACAGCTGCAGCACGGTAGTGCCGGCCGCTGGCCGGCAACCTCGGGATCGCTGAGTGGATGCAGTTGCCGGCCAGCGGCCGGCACTACCCAGGGTCACTCAAGCACGTGCGCGCCCAGCGCCGCGTGTACTCGCGCGGCGCACGCTACCGCCACTGCCTGCGGCTGTCGTGCTGCCAGACGCTGGATGCGCGCTTCATCGGTGCGGTGGAGCGGCTCGGTGCGATCGCGAAGGAGCTGGCGGCTGCGGCACGGTAACGCCGGCCGCTGGCCGGCAACCTCGGGATCGCCGGGTGGATGCAGTTGCCGGCCAGCGGCCGGCACTACCCAGGATCACTCAAGCACGTGCGCGCCCAGCGCCGCGTGTATTCGCACGGCGCGCGCTACCGCCACTGCCTGCGGCTGTCGTGCTGCCAGACGCTGGATGCGCGCTTCATCGGCGCGGTGGAGCGGCTCGGTGCGATCGCGCGGGAGCTGGCAGCTGCAGCACGGTAGTGCCGGCCGCTGGCCGGCAACCTCGGGATCGCCGGGTGGATGCAGTTGCCGGCCAGCGGCCGGCACTACCCAGGGTCATTCGAGCAGGTGCGCCGACAGCGCTTCGCCATCCGCTCCCGGCAGATACGGCAGCCGCCCCCAGCACGGCATCGGCAGGCGCTGCTGCAACGTCGCGATGTTCTCATCCTGGCGCTGCATCACCGGGTCGATGTGGTTGCCGATCCAGCCCAGGCACTCCACGCCACTGGCCTGCAGCGACTGCGCAGTCAGCCGTGCGTGGTTGACGCAGCCCAGCCGCATGCCGACCACAAGTACTACCGGCAGATGCAATGCACGCACCAGGTCAAGCTGGTCCAGCGTGGTCGAGACCGGCGCCAGCCAACCGCCAACACCCTCCACCACCACGACATCGGCCTGCGCACGCAGGCGCGCGAACGCGGCCACGATCTGCGCCAGCTCCACCTGCACGCCATCCTCGGCTGCGGCCAGCTCCGGCGCCAGCGGCTGCCGCAGCGCGTACGGATTCAGGTCGGCATAGTCCGGCACCGGCCAACTGGCCGCCTGCAGCGCCAGCGCGTCCTCGTTGCGCAGGCCCTGCCCCAGATCTTCACTGCCACTGGCCACCGGCTTCATGCCGACTGCGCGCAGGCCGCGCCGGCGCAGTGCATGCAGCAGCGCGGTGCTGGCCGCGGTCTTGCCGATCTCGGTATCGGTGCCGGTGACGAACAGGGCAGGCGGCAGCGTGGCGGGCAACGGCATCGATAAGCTCCAGCGGGGCAACAGAGCCTGCATTATCGCCGGCCCGGCGCGCTTGCTAGACTGCGGGCATGTTCGCCAATGCCTCGCTTACCGGCAGCAAGCCGGAACAATACGCCCAGCTGCTGGAACAGGCCCGTGGCCTGGTCTACGCCGAGTCCGACCGCATCGCCAACGCGGCCAACCTCTCCGCACTGGTCTATCACGCTCTGCCCGACCTGAACTGGGTGGGCTTCTACCTGTACGACGGCAAGGAGCTGGTGGTCGGCCCGTTCCAGGGCCTGCCGGCCTGCGTGCGCATCCCGCTGGACAAGGGCGTGTGCGGTGCCGCCGCCAGCCAGCGCGTGACCCAGCGCGTGGAGGACGTCTATGCCTTCCCCGGCCACATCGCCTGCGATTCGGCCTCGCGCTCGGAACTGGTGGTGCCGTTGCTGCGCGGCGATGAACTGATCGGCGTATTCGACATCGACAGCCCGAAAGTCGGCCGCTTCGATGCCGACGACCAAGCCGGCCTGGAAGCCATCGCCCGCGTGTTCGTCGAGGCGCTGGGATGAGCGCACCGAAGCTGCGCAACATCGGCCCGAAGAGTGCGGCGTGGCTGCGTCAGGTCGGCCTGCGCAGCCGCGAGGATCTGGTTGCGATCGGCGCGGTCGGTGCCTTCGTCAAGGTCAAGCGCGCCGGCTTCAAGCCCAGCCTGAACCTGCTCTATTCACTGGAAGGCGCGTTGCTGGACTGCCATTGGCAGGAACTGAGCGAGCCGCAGCGTGAGGCGCTGGTGCAGGATTACGAAGCGCGCATCGCTGCGCATCCGCTGAAGGCGGCCGGCCCCGCTTCGGGCCCGGTGCATGAGCAGCGCTTCGATGCTGACGACGACGCTGAGGACAGCGTGGCCGAGCGCGCGGACGAGGATTGAGGCCTCCGCGTTCCTGGGGATGCCGGCCAGCGGCCGGCACTACCACTGTGATGCGGGATCGGTAGCGCCGGGTCATGCCCGGCGACTGCGGTCAGGGCTGCTGCAGCTCCAGCAGCTCACCCACCAGCCCGATCTCGCCACGCTCCAGCCACACCCGCAGGCGCGTGCCGTGGTCGATGCGCAGCGCCCAGCACAGCGACATCGGCAGACCGCAGACCTGCGACAGCACCATGCGCAGTGGGCCGCCGTGGCTGACCACCAGCGTCGGCACCGGATCGTCATCATCAAGCAGGCGATCCAGCGCGCGCGCGATACGCCGCTCGAAGTGGCCCCAGCTTTCGCCGTTCGGCGGCGGGAATGCATGCGGGTCGGCATGGAAGGCCGCCAATGCATCCTCCGGCAGGTCGAACAACGACTGTCCGTCCCAATCGCCGAAATCCAGCTCTTCCCATTCCTCGTCCGCTTCCACGTCCAGCCCGCGCGGGGTGGCCAGGGCCATCGCCGTGTGCAGCGAGCGCAGCCGCGGCGAACTGATCACCCGCTCCCAGGGCTGCGCAGCGTAGGCGTCGACCAGTTCCTGCGGCAGGCGGGCCAGCTGCGGTGGATCACTGCGGCCATCGAGGAACTCATCGCGACCGTTGCCGGCATGGCGGACCAGGTCGAGGATCATGCGTGCGTCCTGTACAGGCAACGCGGGAACAGCGGAAAACGGGCGGACATCGGCAACGGCACCACGGGATCGAGGGACCATTCTAAGGGCACAGCAAAGGCAGTCGAGCAGGCTCGACGCTACGGGCCGCCTGCGATGCCGTAGACTGCGCGCACTTCCAGGTGACCTGCGGCCACGGCCGGCAGGTTGAAACGGGAAGCCGGTGACGCGTGGATCCACGCCAGGCCGGCGCTGCCCCCGCAACGGTAAGCACGTCAGTTCCAGGCAACAACGCCACTGTGCCGCAGGCATGGGAAGGCGCCTGGACGGTGGCCTCGCGCCACCCGGCGGCAAGCCCGGAGACCGGCCAGGAAGCCTCAGGTCGCGATGCGGTGGGCATGGCGCTGGATGACCGCAGCCTGCGCTGCGGCGTCGGCGCATGCCTGCCCTCGCGGCTCCTCCCCTTCGCCACGCGGGCGTGCGTGGCACCTGGAGTCCCCCATGAAGCTGCAGTCCCGAATGCTGTCCCTGGCCGTGCTGGCCGCCCTGCCCGCGCTGGCCCAGGCCGCCGATGACACCACCGCGCTCGACCAGATCCTGGTCACCGCCACCCGCACCCCGATCGCCCTGCAGGACAGCATCGCGCCGGCCCAGGTGATCGACCGCGCGCAGATCGAATCCAGCCAGGCCACGTCGCTGCAGGAACTGCTGCGCGGCCGCGCCGGCATCAACCTGACCAACTCCGGCGGCCTCGGCAAGCAGAGCTCGCTGTTCCTGCGCGGCACCAACTCGGGCCACACCGTGGTGCTGGTGGATGGCGTGCGCATCAACAGTGCCGACCTCGGCCTGGCCATGTACCAGGACCTGCCACTGGCGCAGATCGAACGCGTGGAAATCGTGCGCGGCCCGCAGTCCAGCCTGTACGGTGCCGACGCCATTGGTGGCGTGATCCAGATCTTCACCCGCCGCAACCAGGGCGATTTCGCTCCGCACTTCCAGCTCGGCGGTGGCAGCAACGGCCTGCGCGAAGCCAGCGGCGGCATCGGCGGTGGCACCGAACGCGGCTGGTTCGGCGCCGACATCGCCTACCAGCATTCCGACGGCATCGATGCCTGCCGCGGCTCCGCCTCGGTGTTCACCGCGGGCTGCTTTGCCGACGAGCACGACCGCGACGGCTACCGCAACCTGTCCAAGAGCCTGCGCGGCGGCTACAGCTTCAACGACCAGTGGACCGTGGAAGGCAGCGCACTGCGCGCCGACGGCAAGAACCACTACGACGGTTACTACAACTATTCGGAAACCCGCCAGCAGGTGCTCGCTGGCAAAGTGCGCTACACCCCGTCTGAACGCCTGGCGTTCACAGCCAACGTCGGCCGCAGTGACAACGAGTCGGACAACTTCGGCGCACCGGGGGTGTTCGGCAGCGCGCAGACCCATCGTGACAGCGCCTCGCTGCAGGGTGACTTCGGCGTGGCCGAGGGCCAGCTGCTGAGTGCAGGCGTGGATTGGAGCGAAGACAACCTGGATGGCAGCAGCGCGGGTTACCTCGTCGACAGCCGCCGCAACACCGGCGTGTTCCTGCAGTACCAGGGCCGCTTCGGCCGCCACCAGCTGCAGGCCAGTGCGCGCAACGACGACAACCAGCAGTTCGGCAACCACGCCACCGGCAGCGTGGGCTGGGCGATGGAACTGGAGCACGGCCTGCGCGTCAATGCCAGCTACGGCACGGCGTTCAAGGCGCCGACCTTCAGCGACCTGTACGACCCGTGGAGCGGCGTGCCGACGTTGAACCCGGAGAAGTCCAAGAGCGCCAACCTTGGCGTTTCGCAGCAGGGCCAGGGCTGGCACTGGGGCCTGGACGTGTACGAGACCCGCATCGATGACCTGATCACCTACGATGCCTCCACGATGAAGATGCGGCAGGTGGAGAAGGCGCGCATCCGTGGTGCCGAGCTGACTGGTGGCATGCTGCTGGCCGGCTTCGACATCAATGCGCAGCTGAGCTATACCGACCCGCGCAACCGCACCCACGGCAGCACCCAGTTCGACAACTGGCTGCCGCGCCGCGCGCAGCAGACCGCGCGCCTGGACGTCGACCGCCGCTTCGGTGACGTCCGCGCCGGCCTGACCGTGCAGGGTGCGGGCAAGCGCTATGACAACGCCAGCAACTCGGTGAAGGTTGGCGGCTACGGCACGCTGGACCTGCGCGCCGAGTACGCGCTGACGCCGTCGTGGTCGCTGCTGGCGCGCGCCGCCAACGTATTCGACCACACGTATGAAACCGTGGCGTGGTTCAACCAGCCCGGCCGCGAGTACCAGCTGAGCGTGCGTTACCAGCCGAAGTGACCGCGACGGTCATGGTAGTGCCGGCCGCTGGCCGGCAACATCATGACCTTCGGCAGCGCATCCCGGGTTGCCGGCCAGCGGCCGGCACTACCCAATGCGCCGATCCGGGATTGCCGGCCAGCGGCCGGCACTACCCATTGCGTCAGCCCGGGTTACCGGCCGGCGACCAGGGATGTCCGTTGCATCAGCCCTGCAACCCCGGCAACTCACGCAGGTCGTCGATCACCGCCACCGCATGCGCGGTGGCCAGGTCCAGGCCACGCGGATAGCCGTAACGCACCAGTGCGATCGGCATGCCCGCATCTTCGGCGGCGCGGTAGTCGGTCAACGAATCACCCACCATCAGGCATGCGTCCACCGGCAGCCCAAAGTGCGCGGCGACGTGCCGCAGCGGTTCACCACTGGGCTTGCGCTGCGGCAGGGAGTCGCCACCCAGCACCAGCGCGAACGCATCACCAATACCCAGATGCTGCAGCAGCGGTGGCACCAGCGCTTCGGGCTTGTTGGTGCAGATCGCCAGCGGCACGTTGCGCGCACGCAGCTGCGTCAGCGCTTCGGCCACGCCATCGAACAGGCGCGGGCTGCGCAGCAGGCACTCACGGTAGTGCACCATGAACACCGGCATCACTTCGGCCAGGTCCACCTCGCGGCCGGCCGCATGCACGGCCTGTTCAACCAGGCGGCGCACACCGTCGCCGATCCAACCGAGCACCGTGGTTTCCGGCACGCGTGCCACACCGATGTCCTCCAGCGTGCGGTTCAGTGCTTCGGCGATATCAGCTGCGCTGTCGACCAGCGTGCCATCAAGGTCGAACACGACCAGCGGATAGGGATACGACAAGGGACGGCACCTGCATGACGTGGGGCCGTCCATTGTACGCCGCTGGTTTTTGCGCCGATCCGCCTCAGCCGATCCGGCGCGCGCGGGTCGCCAGGAAGGTGGGCAGATAGCGGTCGATCAGGAAGCGCGGCTGCGGCTGCCAGTCTTCCATGAAGCGATCGATGACGAAGCCGGCATCGAGCTGCCCACCGATCAGTTCGGTCAGGCTGTGGCCGAAGGTCAGCGCATCGCCGCGTGCCAGCTTTGCCTCGCGCTCGGCTGGCGCCAGGTCTTCCAGGTCCGAATAGGGAATGGCGTACTGCGGCCGGATCAATCCCTGTGCATCGAGCTGCGGATCACGCGCACCGACGAACAGCACCGGGTTGTAGAAGCTCGCCATCAGCATCCCGTCGCGTGCCAGCACACGGCGGCATTCGGTCCACACCGGGCGCACGTCGGGCACGTACAGGTTGGAGATCGGATGGAACACCACGTCGAAACTGTCGTTGGCAAACACGTGCAGATCGCGCATGTCACCCTGCACCGTGCGCAGCTGCAGGCCATCACGCGCAGCGACCTGGCGGTCCTGTTCCAGCTGCCCGTCGGAGAGATCGAACACGGTGACGTCAGCGCCCGCAGCGGCCAGCACCGGTGCCTGCTGGCCACCGCCCGAGGCCAGGCACAGGATGCGACGGCCCCGCACATCACCCATCCAGTCCAGTGGCAACGCGCGGGGCGTCAGGTGCACCTGCCAGCGGCCTTCGCGCGCGGCGGCAATCGTTGAACTTTCCACCGGGCGCGACCATTCGCGCACTTCGCTGGCCTGGCGGTCCCAGGCAGCACGGTTGTGGTCGATCAAGGCCTGTCCATGGTTCATGTGTTCTCCTTGCCCGGTGGGCGCCAATCCAGATCCTGGAAGGCCGGGCTGGCGAAACACTCGCCCAGGAAATCCAGGAATCGCCGCATGATAGCGGGCTGCTGGCGCCGTGACGCGTACACGGCATGAATGCCGAGTTCGTCCAGGCTGAATTCGGGCAGCAGTTCGATCAGCTCGCCACTGCGCAGCAGCGGCGCCACCTGGTAGGTCGGCAGCATGGCGATGCCGGCACCGGCGCGCACCGCCTCCAGCAGCAGCGAGGCCTCGTTGGCGCTGATGTTGCCGCCCACCGCCACCGACAGCGAACGCCCATCGCGGTGCAGCTGCCACAGGCTCTTGCCGACGTAGTGGTGGGTCAGGCAGTTGTGCGCGGCTAGGTGCTCGGGGGCGGTCGGTGTGCCACGCGCCTGCAGGTAGGATGGCGTCGCGCACAGCACCGAGCGGCAGGTGGCCAGCCGCCGTGCGATCAGGCTGGGATCGATCTGGCGCGCGATGCGCACGGCCAGGTCCACCCGCTCCTCCACCAGGTTCACCGTGCGGTCGACCAGCAGCAGCTCGATGCGCGCCGCCGGATGGCGCGCGACGAAGCCGGCCACCGCCCGCGCCAGGTGGCTCTGCCCGAATGAGACGCTGGCGGTCACCCGCAGCGTCCCGTGCGGCTCGGGATCATCACTGGCCAGCTCGCCCTGCAGTTCTTCGCCGATCGCCAGCATCTGCCGGAAGCGCGCCAGCGCCGCCTCACCGGGGCCGGTCAGGCTGACCCGGCGCGTGGTCCGGTGCAGCAGGCGAGCGCCCAGCCAGCTCTCGACCTCGGCCAGGTAGCGGCTGACCATTGCCCGCGACATGTCCAGCACCTCGGCGGCGGCGGTGAGGCTGCCGCGCTCGGCCACCTCGACGAACACGGTCATGGCGGTCAATCGGTCCATATGCTCGATCCATGCAACAAACAAGCGCGTTATACGCTGTTTTTCGAGCAACTGCAGCAGCCTAGAGTGGCCCCATTCCCACCCCACACCGCCCCACGGAGTCATGCCATGAAAATCGCCCTCGTTGGTTCCACCGGCAACATCGGCCGCCAGATCGCCCGCCACGCGCTGGCCCGCGGCCACGAACTCACTGTCATCGTGCGCAGCGCGCAGGACCTCCCGGCCGAGCTGGCCGGTGCCCATCCGGTGATCGCCTCGCTGGATGACCAGGACGCGCTGGTTGCCGCCATCACCGGCCACGACGTGCTGGCCAGTGCCTACGGCCCGCGCCCGGGCGATGACATCGGCCGCGTCGGTGAAGTGGCCGCGCAGCTGGCGGCCGCCGCACGCAAGGCCGGCGTGCCGCGCCTGGTGGTGGTCGGTGGCGCCGGCAGCCTCGAAGTCGCACCCGGCGTGCAGCTGGTCGATACCCCCACCTTCCCGGAGGCCTACAAGCCGTACGCGCTGGCCCACCGTGAGGCGTTCAACCGCCTGCAGGCAGTGGATGACCTGGACTGGACCTTCTTCTCGCCGGCCGCCGAAATCGGCCCGGGTGAAGAGCGCGGCCAGTACCGCGTGCAGCCCAAGGCGTTCCTCGCCGACGCCAGCGGCCACAGCCGCATCAGCTACGCCGACTACGGCGCCGCCTTCGTCGCCGAACTGGAGACGCACGCGTACCCGAAGCAGATCATCACCGCAGCGTATTGATCCACGCACGTCCCTTGTAGAGCCAAGCCCGCGCTCAGCTCTACGCGAACCTGCGGCCGGGCAATGGCCCGGCTCTACACAAGGAATTCCCATGCGTACCGCTGCCCTGCTGCTTCCCCTCGCCCTGGCCGCCAGCTTCACCAGTGCGCCGCTGCTGGCCGCACCGGCCACCGCGGCGCCGGCCACGGCCACGAAATCCCAACTGCACCTGCAGACCTTCCATCCCGGCCCGCAGGCGATGTTCTCGGTGTCCTCGGTGCTGATCGAAGGCCGCCACGACGCGATCCTGGTCAATGCGCAGTTTGGTGCCAGCGACGCGCGCAAGCTGGTCGAGCTGATCCGCGCCAGCGGCAAGCAGCTGACCACCATCTACATCAGCCACGGCGATCCGGACTACTACTTCGGCCTGGCCACGCTGCAGGACGCGTTCCCGCAGGCGCGCATCGTCGCCACTGCGCAGACCGTCGCCCACATCCAGCAGACCCAGGCCGGCAAGCTGGCCTACTGGGGACCGAAGATGGGCGCCGACGTGCCGGCGCGCATCGTGGTGCCGCAGGTGCTGGACGGCGATGCCCTGCAACTGGAAGGCCAGCGCCTGCCGCTGATCGGCCTCGATGGCCCGACCCCGGACCGCACGGTGCTATGGGTGCCGTCGCTGCGCGCGATCGTCGGTGGCATTCCGGTGGTGGCCGGTGAACATGTGTGGATGGCCGACACGCAGACGCCGAAATCACATGCCGACTGGCTGCAGACCCTGCAGCGGCTGCAGGCGCTGAAACCGAAGGTGGTAGTGCCGGGGCACTACGCGCCGGGCGCGGCGCTGGATGCCAGTGCGCTGCGCTTCACCGCGGACTACATCCGTGCGTTCGATGTTGAGGCGGCAAAGGCGAAGGACAGTGCGGCACTGGTGAAGGCGATGCAGGCGCGCTACCCGAAGCTGGCGGGCGTGGAGTCGCTGGAGTTGAGTGCGAAGGTGGCCAAGGGCGAGATGCAGTGGCCATGAGGTAGGGAGTTTTCTTTTGCAGGGCTGCGCCCTGCACCTGCTCAATGCAACGGCAACAGCCGAAGCAACAGCAACAGCTGGCTATCCGTGGGATGGCGGGGTGGGTCCGGTTGCGGGGGACGCTGCAAGTACGTCCATGTAAGCTCGGTCGCCGCATCCATGCGGCTCACTGATCTGGCCCCCCGTCAGCGGACGCCAAGAAGCGATACTTTGATCGCACTTGGAGGTCCCTTATGTCCCGTATC